>NZ_JBITBY010000011.1:164024-372188 GCF_044452665.1 Kitasatospora sp. NPDC051853
GCGGGGGGGGGGGGGGGGGGGGGGGGGGGGGGTGGGGGGGGGGGGGGGGGGGGGGGGGCGGGGGGGGGGGGTGTTCCCCCCTCCGCACCGGGGGGGGGGGGCCGCCGGGGGGCGCCCCGGCGGCGCAGGGAGCGCCAGGCCTCGACCGGGTCCCAGACCGGGCGGCCCCGGGCGAAGCGGTAGAAGCTCAGGCCGATCAGCACCGAGCAGAAGTGGCCGAGGTCGGTGAAGGTGTGCGAGGTGATCAGCGGCAGCAGGTAGAAGAACAGCAGCCCGCCGCCGTACACGTAAGCCCAGCGCCCGGCGAACCGGTAGGTGAGCACGCCCTCGACCCCGGCCAGCGCGTACGAGACGCCCACGTCCACCGTGGTGGCCATGTTCTCCGGCAGCCGTCCGGCGTCCACGCCCCAGGCGACGATGCCCTCGCTGACGAAGGTGGCCAGCACGTGCGCGGTGAGCGCGACGGCCAGCCAGCGCAGGGTGCCGAGCCAGCGCTCGGCCGGGACGTGGAAGACGTTGAAGATCACGAAGTAGAAGGGGAAGGAGGCCGACTCGGTCCAGATCGCACTGGCCAGCAGGGCGTGCACCGGGTGCGAGCGCAGCTGGTCGATGTTGGTCGACCGCTTCCCCAGGAACCACTCCAGGTTGGCCGGGTCCATCCTGGCCACCACGAAGCTGGTGCAGGCGAGCAGCAGCAGCCAGACGTAGGTGCCGGGGGCCGCCCTGACGTACTGCCAGACCGCCTGCCCCGCGCGGGCGGCCACGCCCCGGCGCACGGGCTGCTCGTTCACGCTCTCCTGCAACCCGACTCCCGTGCTGGTGCGGCCTCCGCTGACATGATGGTCCGTTATGTCCCGCTCTGCGGGGCTGACCCGCCGAAACCGGGTCAGATCGGGGGAGGGGTGGAGGCCGGGTGGGCGGCTACCCTGGCGGCCATGACTGCGACGATCCCGACCACGACTCCGGCTTCCGCGGAGGCAGAGGTGACGGCGGCGGTGACCGCGGACGTGACGGCGGTGACGGCGGAGACGGGCGCGCCCACGACGGCCAAGCGGCCCGGGTACCGGCGGCTGCCGGTGCAGCAGCGCCGGGAACAGCTGATCGCGGTGGCCCTGGAGCTGTTCGCCTCCCGCCCGCCGGAGGAGGTCAGCCTGGACGACGTGGCCGAGGCGGCCGGCGCCTCCCGCCCCCTGGTCTACCGGTACTTCGCCGGCAAGCAGCAGCTGTACGAGGCCGCCCTGCGCAGCGCGGCGGAGGAGCTGGCCGGACGGTTCACCGTCCCGCCGGACGGCACGCCCACCGGGCAGCTGGCGGCGGTGCTGGACAGCTATTTCTCGTTCGTCGCCGAGCACCACACCGGGTACGGGGCCCTGCTGCGCGGCGGGTCCGTGGTGGAGACCGCGCGGACCGGGGCGATCGTGGACGAGGTGCGGCGGGTCGCGCTGCGGCGGACCCTGCGGTACCTCGGCGTCCGGGAGGCCGCCGGGCCCCGGCTCACGCTGCTGGTCCGCTCCTGGATCTCCGTGGTCGAGGCCTCGGCCATGAGCTGGCTGGACGAGGGCCGCCAGATCGACCCCGAGTCCCTGCGGGACTGGCTGACCGACCAGTTCGTGGTGATGACCGCCGCGACGGCGGCCCACGACCCGCAGACCGCGGGCGTCCTGGCCACCCTCCTGGAGCACGACCCGCAGGCGGCGGCGCTGCTCCGACGCATGGCCCCGTAGGGGCTTTCAGGGGCGCGGGGGATGTACGCGGTGAGGCCGGGGGCGCGGGGAACTGCGCGCAGGGGAACGGCAGCACCTGCAACTGGCTGACGTGCCCTCAGTTGCAGGTGAGCCGCCTTCCGACTCGCGCAGTTCCTCGCGCCCCCGGTGTGACCACGTACGTTCTCACGCGCCCGGTGGAACCACGTACGTCCCCGCGCCCCGGAGGGGTCAGGCCTTGCCGAGGACCTGGCGTTGGCGGCCGAGGCCGTCGACCTCGAGTTCGACGACGTCGGCGGGCTGGAGGAACGGGGTCCCCGGGCGGCCGAGGGTGACGCCGGCGGGGGTGCCGGTGACGATGACGTCGCCGGGGTCGAGGACCATGAAGTGGCTGAGGTAGCGGACCAGTTCGACCACCGGGAAGATCATCTCGGCGGTGGTGCCGTCCTGCCGGAGCTCGCCGTTGACCCAGAGGCGCAGGCCGAGCGCCTGCGGGTCCCCGACCTCGTCGGGGGTGACCAGCCAGGGCCCGAGCGGGGTGAAGGTCTCGGCGGACTTGCCCTTGTCCCACTGGCCGCCCCGGTCGAACTGGAAGGCCCGCTCGGTCACGTCGTTGACCACCGCGTACCCGGCGATCACCGCGGCGGCGGCCGCGTGGTCGTCCAGGTACCGGGCCGTCCGCCCGATCACCACGGCCAGTTCGACCTCGTAGTCGGTCTTGGTGCTGCCGCGCGGCACCAGTACCTCGTCGTGGGGCCCGACCACCGTGTTGGAGGGCTTGAGGAAGACCACCGGCTCCGCCGGTATCGCCGCTCCGGCCTCCGCCGCGTGGTCGCGGTAGTTGAGGCCGATCCCGACCACCTTGCCCGGACGGGCGACCGGTGCGCCGGTGCGCTCGCCCTCGACCGAGGTGACCGGCAGTTCGCCGGCCGCGACGGCCCGGCCGAGCGCGGCCGGGTCGAGGGTGGCCAGGAAGGCCCCGTCGATGTCGCCGGTGAGCCCGGAGAGGTCGTACGCGGTGCCGTCGTGACCGAGCACCACGGGCCGCTCGGCGCCCTGGGGGCCGACTCGGAGGAGCTTCACTGCCCATCACCACCTTGGTTCGTCGCATGCCATGGAGGAGCATCCGAGGTATATCAACCGCCTGAGCCTGCGATCCAGAGGTGTCCAGTGGGCGGATTCCTATCAATTCGTCCAAGCCACCGGGCCTCCGAATCGGTGTCCAGCACGCTTGACAGCGGGCCGCCGATGCTCCGTCCGACCTGACTGGTAGACAGGTCCCCATGGCGATCAGCAAGCACATCGAGGAGTTCCACGGGCTCCCGGTCCACGACTTCACCGACCACGAGGGCACGGCCGACCCGACGCCCGACCCGGGGTCGGTGGCCTGGCGGGTGCAGGTGGAGTACGAGGGCGGCCAGGACTTCGCGGCCGTCTGGGCGGCGTTCACCGCGGCGGTGGACACCACCCGGGTCCGGGCCCTGGTGATCGGGCCGTGGTGGGAGGAGGAGTACGAGCTGGTGACCCCGGTGGTCGCCGCGCTGGCGGCCGACGCGGGGCGCTTCCCGCAGCTGCGGGCGCTCTTCCTGGGCGAGGTCACCTTCGAGGAGTGCGAGATCTCCTGGCTCCAGATGGACGACGTCACACCGCTGCTGACGGCGTACCCGGAGCTGGAGGAGCTGGTGGTCCGGGGTGCCGACGGCGACTACGAGGGCAACGGCGGGCTGAAGCTGGAGCCGGTGAAGCACGAGCGGCTGCGGGCGCTGCGCTTCGAGTCCGGCGGTCTGCCGGGCGGGGTGGTGCGGTCCGTGCTGGCCTCCGAGCTGCCCGCGCTGGAGCGGCTGGTGTTCTGGCTCGGCACCTCCGACTACGGCGCCACCTCCACCGACGAGGACCTCGCCCCGCTGTTCTCCGGCGGGCTGTTCCCGGCGCTGCGCCACCTCGGGCTGGAGAACGGCATGCGGCAGGACGCGCTGGCCGCCGCGCTGGCCGCCGCACCGCTGACGCGGCGTCTGGAGGGGCTGAGCCTGGCCCTGGGCACCCTGACCGACGCGGGCGCCGAGTCCCTGCTCGGGCTGACCCACCTGAAGCGCCTCGACCTGCACCACCACTACCTCACCCAGGGCATGCAGGAGCGGCTGCGCGCCGCCCTGCCCGGCGTCGAGCTCGACCTCTCGGAGGCCGAGGACCCGGAGGACGACTGGCGGTACGTGGCGAACGGCGAATGACCGTCCGTCTCGCGGTCGTCGGCCACCCGGGCCACCGCCGGGTCGAGCTCTTCGCGGCGGCGGTCCGGGCGGCCGGGCTGCCCGGGCCGGTGCTGCTGCCCTGGCGCGAGGTGCTGCGCGGCGAGGTCCGGGTGCCGGACGGCGCCGCCGTCCGGGTGGACTCCCCCGGCGAGGACCCGGAGGTGGACGCGCTGCTGCGCGGCCCCGGGTACGCGCCGACCCGGGTCGAGGGCAGCGCCGCCTGGTACGCCGGGCTGCTGCGCGGCCTGGACGTCCTCGCCGGGGCGGTCGCCCGTGCGCCCGGTGCCCGGCTGCTGGCCGACCCGGCCCAGGTGGCCGTGGTCTGCGACAAGCGGGCCACCCACGGGTTGATGACGGCTCACCGCGTCCCGGTGCCCCGGGCGCTCGGCGGCGGGCCGGTCGAGGGGTGGGACGGGCTGCGCGGGCGGCTGGCGGAGGCGGGGCTGCGCCGGGTCTTCGTGAAGCCGGCGCACGGCTCCTCCGCCGCCGGGGTGCTGGCGCTGGAGTTCGGCCCGCGCGGCCGGGTGCACGCCACCACCTCGGTGGAGCTCACCCCGGACGGGCTGCACAACTCGCTCCGGGTCCGCCGCTACACCGACGAGGCGGAGATCGCCGCGATCGTGGACCGGCTGGCCCCGGACCGCCTGCACGTGGAGCAGTGGGTGCCGAAGGCCGCGCTGGGCGGCCGCTCGGCCGACCTGCGGCTGGTCGTGGTGGCTGGCCGGGTCACCCACGTGGTGGCCAGGACGGCCGCCGGTCCGCTGACCAACCTTCACCTGGGCGGCCGCCGGGGCGGTCTGACGGAGCTGCGGGCCGCCGCCGGGCCGCACTGGGCCGGGCTGCTGGAGCTGGGCGAACGGGTCGCCGCCTGCCTGCCCGGCCTGCCGATGGCGGGCGTGGACGTGCTGCCCTCGGCCGGCTGGCGGCGCTGGCAGGTCGGCGAGGTGAACGCCTTCGGCGACCTGCTGCCCGATCTGCCCGGCCTCCCCGAGGGCCCCGCCCCCGGGCTCGACACCTACGGCGCCCAGGTCGCGGCGCTGCTCGGAGAACCATGACGACACCTGACATGAACGACGTGGTCGGCAGCCACGACCTGCTGCTGGTCACCCTGGACACGCTCCGCTTCGACGTGGCCGAGGAGCTGGCCGCGGCCGGCCGGCTGCCGAACCTCACCGCCGTGCTCCCGGGCGGCCGTTGGGAGCGCCGGCACTCCCCCGGCAGCTTCACCTACGCCGCCCACCAGGCGATCCTGGCCGGCTTCCTGCCCACCCCGGCCTCGCCGGACGGCCCGCACCCGCGCCTGTTCGCGGCCCGGTTCGGCGGCTCGGAGACCACCGCCGAGCGGACCTGGGTCTTCGACGCCCCCGACCTGCCCTCCGCCCTGGCCGGCGCCGGGTACCGGACGGTCTGCATCGGCGGGGTCGGCTTCTTCAACAAGCAGGGCCCGCTCGGCTCGGTGCTGCCCGGGATGTTCCAGGAGAGCCACTGGGAACCGGAGTTCGGCGTCCCCTCCCCCGTCTCCTTCGAGGCCCAGGTGGCGTGCGCCGAGCGGGTGGCGGCCCGGCAGCCGCCGGAGCAGCCGCTCTTCCTGCTGCTCAACGTCTCCGCCCTGCACCAGCCCAACTGGTTCCACCTGCCCGGCGCCACCCGCGAGGACGGCGACACCCGGGCCAGCCACGCCGCCGCGCTGGAGTACGTGGACGCCCACGTCGGCCGCCTGTTCGCCGCGATGAGCGCCCGGCGGCCCTGCTTCGCCGTCGTCTGCTCGGACCACGGCACCGCCTACGGCGAGGACGGCTACACCGGCCACCGGATCGGCCACGAGGTGGTCTGGACGGTGCCCTACGCCCACTTCTTTCTGGACCAGCACAGCTTCCTGGAGCACAGCCCCGCATGAGGCCCTACCAGTCCTACGTCTACGCCTACCCGCACAAGACCGCCTACCGCCCGCTCGACCCGCGCCCGGAGCTCGGCGAGCTCTGGCGGGGCGAGCCGCAGCAGGCGCTCTCGCTCTACGTGCACGTCCCGTTCTGCGAGGTGCGCTGCGGCTTCTGCAACCTCTTCACCCGGATCGGCAGCCCGGAGGGCCTGACCACCGCCTACCTGGACGCCCTGGAGCGGCAGGCCGTCGCGGTCCGGGCCGCGCTGGACGAGGGGGCCCGGTTCGCCCTGGCGGCCTTCGGCGGCGGCACCCCGACCTACCTGACGGCGGGTGAGCTGGAGCGGCTCTGCGACCTGACGGAGCGCCACACCGGCGTGGACCTGCGGGCCGTGCCGCTCTCGGTGGAGGCCTCCCCGGCCACCGCCACCGCCGACCGGCTGGCGGTGCTGGCCGAGCGCGGCACCACCCGGCTGAGCCTGGGCGTGCAGTCCTTCGACGACCAGGAGGCCCGGGCGGCCGTCCGCCCGCAGAAGCGGGCCGAGGTGGAGGCGGCGCTCGGCCGGATCCGGGCGGCCGGTTTCCCGGTGCTCAACATCGACCTGATCTACGGCATCGACGGCCAGACCGGGGCCAGCTGGCTCCGCTCGCTGGACGCGGCGCTGGCCTGGCGACCGGAGGAGCTCTACCTCTACCCGCTCTACGTCCGGCCGTTGACCGGCCTGGCCCGCCGGGAGACCCCGGACGACTGGGACGGGCGCCGCCTGGCGCTCTACCGGGCCGGGCGGGACCACCTGCTGGCGCAGGGGTACCGGCAGGTCTCGATGCGGATGTTCCGCCGGGCCGACGCCCCCGCCGAGATGGCGGGCGAGTACAGCTGCCAGACCGACGGCATGGTGGGGCTGGGCTGCGGCGCCCGTTCCTACACCTCCCGGCTGCACTACTCCTTCGACTACGCGGTGGACCCGAAGGAGGTGCGTTCGATCATCGACGCCTACGTGGCCACCGAGGACTTCGGGCACGCCGAGGTGGGCCGGGAGATGACCGCCGACGAGGCCCGCCGCCGCCATCTGCTGCAGTCGCTGCTCCAGGCCGAGGGGCTCGAACTCGACGACTACCGGCGGCGGTTCGGCTCCACCCCGGCCGAGGACTTCCCGGCCGAGCTGGCCTCCTTCGCCGGGCGCGGCTGGCTCGCCGGGGCCGGCGGGCGGCTGACGCTGACCGCCGAGGGGCTGGCGTACTCGGACGCCGTCGGCCCCGCGCTGTTCTCCCCCGCGGTGGCGGACGCGATGGCGGAGTACGAGCTGCGATGACCACCTTCCTCGGCCTGCCCGGCCAACCGGCGCCCGTGCCACCGGAGTTGACGGTGCTCTACCGGGGCCCGCTGTCCTCCTGCGACTACGACTGCCCGTACTGCCCGTTCGCCAAGCGGCGGGACAGCCCGCAGACCCTGCGGGAGGACCGGGCCGCGCTGGAGCGGTTCACCGCCTGGGCACCGGCCCAGCCCGGGCTCTCGGTGCTCTTCACCCCCTGGGGCGAGGGGCTGGTCCGCTCCTGGTACCGGCGGGCGATGGTGGAGCTCAGCCGGCTGCCGAACGTGCGCCGGGTGGCGATCCAGACCAACCTCAGCTGCCGCACCGGCTGGCTGGCCGAGGCCGACCTGGACGCGCTCGCCCTCTGGGTGACGTACCACCCCGGCCAGGTCGCCCCGGACCGCTTCCTGGCGAAGTGCCGGGAGCTGGACGCGCTCCGCGTCCGGTACAGCGTCGGCATCGTCGGCCAGCCCGAACACCTGGCCCCGGCGCGGGAGTTGCGCGCCGCGCTGGACCCCGGCGTCTACCTCTGGGTGAACGCCGCCGAGGGCCGCACGTACACCGACGCGGAGGCCGCCGACTGGCAGGGAATCGACCCGCTCTTCGCCTACAGCCGCCACCCGCACCCCAGCGAGGGCCGCCCCTGCCGCACCGGCTCCTCGGTGGTCTCGGTGACGGGCGACGGCTCGGTGCAGCGCTGCCACTTCGTCCGCGCCCCGCTCGGCAACCTCTACGACGGCTCCTACCGGGCCGCGCTGACCGAGCGGCCCTGCCCGCTGCCGGTCTGCGACTGCCACATCGGGTACGTCCACCTGGAGACGCTGCCGCTGTACGAGGTGTTCGGCGCGGGCGTGCTGGAGCGCGTCCCGGAAGTGCTCACCGGCCCACCAGCAGGGCGAGTTGACCAGCCGCCGGCCCCGCCTGGCCGCCCAGCCGGGCGCTGAACCGGGCCAGGTCGCGGGCGGCGTCCTCGGCCACCAGGCCGGTGACACCGGTGGCCAGCACGTCCGCCATCAGCCCGGCCGCCTCCGGGTACCGGCCGTCGGCGGCCAGGCAGAGCGCCAGGTCGTGGCAGGCGCGCAGGGTGCGCGGGTCGTGCGGGCCGCAGACCCGGGAGAACTCGCCGACCAGCGGCCGGAGCCGGCGGGCCGCCTCGGCCGGGGCCCCGGCCGAGGCCAGCGTCCAGGCCTCGTCCGCCCGCTGCCGCAGCTCGGCCGCGGTGGTCAGCGGGACGGCGGCCAGCCGGCGGGCCACCGTCAGGCCGTCCGGGGGCCGCTGCTCCGGGTCCTTGGCGAGCAGGTCGAGGATCAGCTCCTCCAGTTCGGCGGGCAGGCTCGGCACCCGCTCGCGCGGCCGGGGCGGTGGGGCGGAGACGTGGCCGTGCATCACCACCCAGACCTCCTCGGCGCCGAACGGGGGCTTGCCGACGCAGAGTTCGTAGAGGATGCAGCCGACCGAGTAGAGGTCGGAGCGGCCGTCCACCTTGGTGCCGGTCCAGCGCTCGGGGGCCATGTAGGGCGGGCTGCCGATCACCGTGCCGACGGTGGTCAGCCCGGCCGCCCGGCCGTCCAGCCGGGCGATGCCGAAGTCCAGCACCTTGGCGGTGCCGGAGTCGGCGATCATGATGTTCTCCGGCTTGATGTCCCGGTGCACCACCCCGGCCCGGTGGGCGGCCGCCAACGCCTCGCAGACCTGGCCCGACCACCGGAGCACCTCCGGGAGTTCGAGCTTCACCTGGCGGGCCAGCGCGGACAGCGAGCGGCCCTTGACCAGCTCCATCACCAGGAAGTGCAGGCCCTCGCTCTCCCCCAGGTCGTGCAGGGTGACGATGTGCGGGTGGTTCAGCGAGGCCACCGCCCGCGCCTCGTCGGTGAACCGCTCCAGGTCGGCCGGGCTGCGGTGGGCCGCCTCGGAGATCACCTTGACGGCGATCTCCCGCCCGAGCCGGGTGTCCTCGGCGCGCCACACCACGCCGAAGCCACCCCGGCCCAGCTCGTCCACCAAGCGGTACTTGCCGTCCAGCACGTCCCCGGCCTGCATCCTGCGCTCCCCCAAGTCCCTCCGTGTAGGGGCGAGTCCACCACACGCGGGCGGCCGGGAGGCGAACTCCGGACTACTGGTTGGTCTTCGGCAGACCGGGCGGGTTGAGCTCGGAGGACTGGACGGCCTCGTTCTCCAGGCCCCAGCGCTTGAGCACCTGGCCGTAGCTGCCGTTCTTGATGACGGTGTCCAGCGCCTGGTGCAGCGCGTTCACCAGCCCGTTGTCCTTCTTGGTGGTGGCACCGATCTTGCCGAGCACCTGGGCGCCGGCACCCGAGTAGGTGCCGACGATCTCGGTCTCGCCGGTCTGCGCGGCGTGGAAGGCGGCGACCGGGTTGGGCCCGAGGTGGGCGTCGATCCGGCCGGAGCCCAGCGCCAGGTAGTAGTCGGAGGAGTTCTGGAAGTACTTGATGTCCACCGGCTTGAGGCCGGCCTTGACGTTCTCCTCGTTCCAGGCGACCAGCAGCTTCTCCTGGTTGGTGCCGGAGGAGACCGAGATGGTCTTGCCGGCCACGTCCTTGGGGCCGGTGACCTTCCAGCCGGAGCCCTTCTTGGCCTCGAAGCCCAGGATGTCCAGCCGGTAGGTGGCGAAGTCGTACTTCTCCTTGCGGGCCTCGGTGACGGTGATGTTGGACAGGCCCAGGTCGTACTTGCCGGAGTCCAGGCCGACGAAGATGTTCTCCCAGGAGACCGGGTTGAGCTCGACCTTGAGGCCCAGCACGTCGCCGATCAGGAAGGCGATGTCCGGCTCCACCCCGATGATCGTCTTGTTGTCGTCCGCGTAGAAGTCCAGCGGCGGCACGGTGCCGAGCGAGTCGACCACCTTGAGCGTGCCGCGCTTGCGGATCTCCTCCGGGACGAGGGCGGCGATCGCGTCCACCTTGGCGGTGGTGACGCGCTTCTGGTCGGCCGTCAGGTTGACCTCGGTCCCGTCCGGCGCGGTGTTCCCCTTGCTCTCCGCCGCCGGGGCGGGGCCGCCGCAGGCGGCGAGCAGCAGGGCGACGGCGGGCAGGGCCAGGAGGGCACGGCGGTGCGCGGACACGGTGATGGGCTCCATCCGGATCAGAGGACCTTGGCGAGGAAACTGCGGGTTCTGTCGTGCTGCGGGCGGTCCAGCACCTCGGCGGGCGGGCCCTGTTCGACCACCACGCCGCCGTCCATGAAGACCACCGTGTCGGCCACCTCGCGGGCGAAGCCGATCTCGTGGGTGACGACGATCATCGTGGTGCCGGCCCCGGCCAGGTCCTTGATGACGTCGAGCACCTCGCCGACCAGCTCCGGGTCGAGCGCCGAGGTGGGCTCGTCGAAGAGCAGCACCTTGGGTTCCAGGGCCAGCGCCCGGGCGATGGCCACGCGCTGCTGCTGGCCGCCGGAGAGCTGGCGCGGGTAGGCGTCGGCCTTGTCGGCCAGGCCGACCCGGCCGAGCAGGGCGAGCGCCTGCTCGCGGGCCTCGGCCTTGGAGCGGCGCAGCGCGCCGACCGGGGCCTCGGTGACGTTCTCCAGCACGGTGAGGTGCGGGAAGAGGTTGAAGTTCTGGAAGACGAAGCCGATGTGGGTGCGCTGGCGCAGCACCTCACGCTCCTTCAGCTCGTACAGCTTGCCGCCGGAGCGGCGGTAGCCGATCAGCTCGCCGTCGATGGTGACGTGGCCGCGGTCGAGCTTCTCCAGGTGGTTGATGGCCCGCAGCAGGGTGGACTTGCCGGAGCCGGAGGGGCCGAGCACCACGGTGACCGACCCGGCGGCGACCTGGAGGTCCACGCCGCGCAGCACCTCCAGCCGGCCGAAGGACTTGCGGACGCCGCGGACGTCCACCATGGCGGTACTGGTCATGTCCGGCCTCCTGCGGCGACGGGGATCTGACGGAGCCTCGACCGCAGCTGCTGCCACGGGGTGGGCGGCGGGGTGCGGTCGGCACCCCGGGCGAAGTGGCGCTCCAGGTAGTACTGGCCGATGGAGAGCAGGGTGGTCAGCACCACGTACCAGACGGTGGCCACCATCAGCAGCGGCACCACCCGGCCGGTCCGGCCGTAGACCACCTGGACCTGGTAGAAGAGTTCGCCGATCGCCATCACGTAGACGATCGAGGAGCCCTTGAAGAGCGAGATCACCTCGTTGCCCGCGTTCGGCAGGATGGCGCGCATGGCCTGCGGCAGCACGATGCGGCGCAGTTGGCGCGCCCTCGGGATGCCCAGCGCGGCGGCCGCCTCCAGCTGCCCGGCCTCCACCGAGATCACCCCGGCCCGGATGATCTCGGCGGCGTAGGCGGCCTGGTGCAGCGCCAGGCCGAGCACGGCGGCGCCGAGCGCGCCGAGCAGGTCCATGGTCTCGAAGCTGACCACGGTGGGCCCGAACGGGATGCCGAACCCGAACTCCTTGTAGAGGTAGGAGAGGTTGAACCAGAAGACCAGCTGGACGATCAGCGGGATGGAGCGGAACGCCCAGACGTAGGCCCAGGCGATGGTCTGCAGGATCCGGCTCGGGGAGAGCCGCAGCAGGGCCACCACCGCGCCCAGGGCGAAGCCCAGCACCGTTCCGTAGAGGGTGAGTTGGAGGGTCACCCCGACGGAGCGCAGGATGGTGTCGGCGGTCACGAAGGCCCGGAAGGTGGCCCAGTCCCAGCCGGGGTTGGTGGCCAGCCCGTGCAGGAACTGGGCCACCACCACCAGGGCCAGCACCCCGGCCACCAGCCGCCAGGGGTGGCGGGCCGGCACCACGGGCAGGTCGGCCAGGTCGTCCTCGGCCAGCGGCGGCCGCTCGGTCACGGTCGCGGTCATGGTCAGGGCCTCTCGGGCGGGCTGATCTCGGACTTCGGGATGGCCGACTCCTGGGTGCCCCACTTGGCCAGGATCTTCGCGTAGGTGCCGTCCTGGATCAGCTGGTTGACGGCCCCCTGGAAGGCCGGGGTCAGCGCGGAGCCCTTCCTGAAGGCGAAGCCGACGTCCAGGCGGCGGAACTCGCTGAGGAAGCGGGTGCCGGAGGCGGGCTGGGCGGCCTGGTGGCGCAGCCCGTTGATGGTGGACATCACCAGGTCGACCTTGCCCTGCTGGAGGCTGGTCAGGGTGGCGCCGGAGTCGGAGTAGGCGCGCACCTCGTAGGCCTTCTTGCCGGCGTCGGTGCACACGTTCTTCTTGGCGTTCAGGGTGGTCTCGAAGGTGGTGCCGACGCCGGTGCCGATGGTCAGTCCGCAGAGGTCGTCGACGGTCTTCACCGGCTGCCGGGCGGTGTCGTCCTTCTTCACCGCGAAGCCCTGGCCGTCGTTGATGTAGGTGACGAAGTCGATGGTCTTCAGCCGGGCGGTGGTCACCCCGAAGTTGCCGGTGCCCAGGTCGAACTTCCCGCTGTCCAGCGCGGGCAGGATGGTCTCGAAGGCGGCCTCCTCGCGCTGGATCCGGATCCCCAGCACCTTGGCCACCGCGTCGGTGAAGTCCACGTCGATCCCGGCCGCCTTCTTCACCGCCGGGTCCGGGTAGAAGGCGCTCGGCGGGGTGCCGGAGGAGCCGCCCAGCCTGAGCGTGCCGGCCTTGCGGACCTCCTCGGGCAGCAGGGCTGCCACCGCGTCGGACTTGGCGACCGCCGAGACCACGTCCTGGCTCGCCGCCGCGACCGCCGAACTCCCGGCCGGGGAGGGGGCGTTGGCCGGGCCGGAACCGCAGGCGGTGGCCAGTGCCAGCGGCAGCAGGGCGGCGACGGTCAGGGCGGGGGTGCGTCTCACGGGGTCTGGGCCTTTCCGGGGAGGTGCTTCTCGAAGGGGAGCGGGCCGGTGTCGGGGCCGGGGGCCGCGGGGTCGAACAGCGGGGTCCAGCCGGCCGCCAGGTAGAGCGCCTTGGCCTCGGGCTGGCGCGGGCCGGTGGTGAGGTACATCCGCCGGTAGCCGGTGCGCGCCGCCTCGGCCTCCAGCTCCGCCAGCACCCGGCGGGCCAGGCCCCGACGGCGGTGCGCCGAGTGCGTCCACATCCGCTTGACCTCGGCCGTCCCGTCCTCGTACCGGCGGTAGGCACCGCCGGCCACCGGCTGACCGTCCGTCAGCAGGAGCAGCAGGGTGCCGTCCGGCGGGGCGAACTCGGCGGCCGGGAAGCGGGTCATCTCCTGGGCGCCGCCCGGGCCGTAGCGCGTGACGTACTCGTGGGTGAGCTCGCGCACCAGCGGTTCGGCGAGCGGGTCGTCCAGCCGGACCCGGCGGACCTCCAGCAGGCCGGTCATGCGGCGGCGGCCTCACCGGCGGCCGCCTTGGCCGCGTCCCGCTTGGCGACCTCCTCGCGGACGATCGGGATCACGTACCGGCCGAAGTCGACGGCGTCGTCCAGCAGGTCGTAGCCCCGGGCGGAGAGGATGTCCACGCCCAGGTCGTAGTAGTCCAGCAGGGCCTGGGCGACCGTCTCCGGGGTGCCCACCAGGGCGTTGGAGTTGCCCGCGCCGCCGGTCGCGGCGGCGGTCGGGGTCCACAGGGCCCGGTCGTAGCGCTCGCCGGCGGCGGCGATCTCCAGCAGCCGCTGGGAGCCGGTGTTCTCCGGCGCCCACTCGCCCTCCGCGCCCTTGGGGCGCAGCAGCAGGCCGCTCTCCGAGACCCGGGTGCGGATCCGGTCCACCGTGCGGTGCGCCTTCTCCCAGGCCAGCTCCTCGGTCGGCGCGATGATCGGCCGGAAGGCCACCTGGATCCTCGGGACGTCGGTGCGCCCGGCCTCCTTCGCCGCCTGCCTGACCCGCTCGATCTGCTCGGCGGTGCGGGCCAGCGGCTCGCCCCACAGGCAGAAGATGTCGGCCTCGGCCCCGCCGGCCGCGTAGGCGGCGTCCGAGGAACCCCCGAACGAGACCTGCGGGCGCGGCTGCTGGACCGGGAAGACGTCGGCGACGAAGTCCTCGAAGCGGTAGTACTCGCCGTGGTGGTCGAAGCGGCTGGTGGTGGTCCAGATCTTCTTCACCAGGGCGATGTACTCCCGGGTGCGGTCGTACCGCTGGTCCTTGGTGACGTAGTCGCCCTCGCGGCGCTGGTCCTGGTCGGTGCCGCCGGTGATGAAGTGCACCGTCAGGCGGCCGTCGCTGATCCGGTCCAGGGTGGCGAAGGTCTTGGCGGCGAAGGTCGGGTAGGAGACGTTCGGCCGGTGGGCCAGCAGGATCTGCAGGGTGTCCAGCTTCGAGGCGATGTACGCGGCCGCCGGAGCCGGGTCGGGCGAGCCGGCCGCGTAGGCGAACAGCACCCGGTCCCAGCCGTTGTCCTCGTGGGCGCGGGCCAGCCGCAGGGTGTAGTCGCGGTCGAAGGCGCCGCCACTGCGGGGGTTGGTCTCCGAGCCGTCGTTGGTGGCGGCGATACCGAGGAACTCGACGGGCATGGCGGGCCTTTCGGACGTGCGGACATGGCGGTGCGAGGGGAGGGGGTGCGCGGCGGCGGGGATGGAGGCTTCGGACGGCCCCAGGGGGCGGCTCCGGTGATCCGAGTGGAACAGCGGGCCTCAGGGGGCGTCAACTGCCCTGGGATTCCTTCATGTTCTGTTATCAGCCGGGTCACAGCAGGCAACGTCGGGCCGCTCCGGGCGGCCTTGACAGCGGCGCGGGTCGGCTGCCTACGATCGGGAACCGGACGCGTTGAGGGGCGCGGCCGGGCGCGGCGGCCCGCCGATCCGGAGCCGCCCCATGGCCGTTGTCCTCACCCCCGCGCCCGAGACCTCCACCCCGCTGCCCGACGACCCGCCGATCGTGCCCCGGCGCCGCCCGGGCCGGTGGGCCGCCTCGGCGCTCGCCCTGCTGGTGCTCGCCCTGGTGCTCAACTCGGTGGTGCGCAACCGCGCCTTCCAGTGGGACGTGGTGGGGCAGTACTTCACCACCGCCGCGATCACCCAGGGGCTGCTGCTCACGCTCTGGCTGACCGCCGCCGTGATGGTGCTCGGCTTCGCCCTCGGCACCCTGCTCGCGGTGCTCCGGCTGACCGACAACCCACTGCTGCGCAGCCTGAGTTGGGGGTTCGTCTGGATCTTCCGGTCCACCCCGCTGCTGGTCCAGCTGCTGTTCTGGTTCAACATCGGCGCGCTCTACCCGACGGTGGGCCTGGGCCTCCCGTTCGGCCCGGAGTTCCTCACGGTGAAGACCGTCGACCTGTTCGGCCCCACCCTCACCGCCGTGATCGGCCTGACCCTGCACGAGGCCGCCTACGCCGCCGAGGTGGTCCGCGGCGGCATCCTCTCGGTGGACCACGGCCAGCTGGAGGCCGCCCAGGCACTGGGCCTGGGCCGGGCCCGGGTGCTGCGCCGGATCGTCGTCCCGCAGGCCATGCGCTCGATCGTGCCGACCGCCGGGAACATGCTGATCGGCACCCTCAAGGGCACCAGCATCGTCTCCGTGCTGGCCGTCCAGGACCTGCTCTACTCCGCCCAGTTGATCTACAACCAGACCTACCAGGTGATCCCGCTGCTGCTGGTGGCCACCCTCTGGTACATCGCGGTGACCAGCCTGCTCTCGGTCGGCCAGTACTACCTGGAGCGGTACTACGCGCGCGGCAGCAGCCGGGGCGGGCTGCCACCCACCCCGCTCCAGCGGCTGCGGACCCTCGTGACCCGGGCGGGGGTCCGGGCATGAGCACCCTGGTGATCGTCGGCGCCGGCCCCCGGGCCACCGGCCTGCTGGAGCGGATCGCCGCCAACGCGGACGGGCTCCTCCCCCCGGACCACCCCCTGGACATCCACCTGGTGGACCCGCACCCGGCCGGCCCCGGCCGGATCTGGCGGCACGAGCAGTCCGCACTGCTGCGGATGAACTCGATGGCCGAGGACGTCACCATGTTCACCGACGAGCGCTCGGTGGTCGACGGACCGGTCCGCCCCGGGCCCTCGCTGGCCGAATGGGCCCCGCACCAGGAGGAGTTCGCCCCGTACCAGCCGGTGGCCTCGGCCGCCGTGGAGGCCGAGCTGCGCGCCCTGGCACCCACCGACTTCCCGACCCGGCGGGCCCAGAGCGCCTACCTGGACTGGGTGTTCCGCCGGGCCGTCGCCGAACTGCCCCCGCAGGCCACCCTCACCGTCCACCGGGACACCGTGCTCTCCGTCACCGGCCCGGCCGACGGCCCCCAACTGGTCGAGCTCTCCGACCGGGTGCTGACCGCCGACCAGGTGGTGCTCACCCTCGGCCACCTGGCCGCCGAACCCGACCCCCGGCACGCCCGATTCGCCGCCTTCGCCGACCGCCACGGCCTCGCCCACCTGCCGCCCGCCTTCACCGCCGACGCCGACCTCAGCGGCCTCGCCCCCGGCGAGCAGGTCCTGGTCCGGGGCTTCGGCCTGGCCTTCGTCGACCTGCTGGTCCTGCTCACCGAGGGCCGCGGCGGCCGGTACGAGGAGGGCCCCGACGGGCGCCTGCGCTACCTGCCCTCCGGCGCCGAGCCGGTGCTGCACGTCGGCTCGCGGCGCGGCGTCCCGTACCACTCCAAGACCGGCTACCGGCTCCAAGGGCCACCCGCCCCGCTCCCCCGCTACTTCGACCGGGCCGCGGTCGACGGGCTGCTCGACCGCGAGGGCGCGCTCGAACTCCGGCGGGACGCCTGGCCGTTGATGGCCAAGGAGATCGGCTTCGGCCACTACCACGAGCTCTTCCACGCCCACCCCTCGCGGGTCACCCTCGACTGGCCGGAGTTCCTCGCGGAGTACGACCGACTGGGCTGGTACGACGCCGAGTTGGCCGAGCTGGTGGCGAAGGCCCTGCCGGACCCGGCGGACCGGCTGGACTTCGAGCGGCTGGACCGGCCGCTGGCGGGGCGGGAGTTCACGCCCGAGGAGTTCCAGGCCCACCTGCTGGCCCACGTCGAGGCGGACGCCGACCGGCGGGCCGACCCCGCGCACAGCGCCGACCTCGGGGCCTTCCTGGCGCTGCTCTCGCTCTTCGGCCAACTGCCGCGGCTGGCCGCCTCCGGGCGGCTGACGGACCGTTCGACGGCCGAGGAGCTGGAAGGGTGGTGGTTCGGGTTCTTCAGCTTCCTCGCCTCCGGCCCGCCGGGCTTCCGGCTGCGGGAGCTGGTGGCACTGGCCGAGGCGGGGGTGGTCCGCTTCCTCGGCGGCGACCTGTCCGTCGGCACCGACGAACGGAGCGGCACCTTCACCGCCACCAGCCCCACCGTGCCGGGGCACGTGGTGCACGGCACCGCCCTGATCGAGTGCTACCTCCCCGAACACACCCTGGACCGCTCCACCGACCCCGTCCTGCGCGGCCTCCTCTCCACCGGAGCCGCCGCCGCCCAACCCGCCACCGGCCTGCTCCTCGTCGACCCCGCCGACGCCCGCGTCCTCTCCCCCGACGGCACCCCCCACCCCCGCCGCACCGCCCTCGGCCCCTACACCACCTCCCGCGCCCACACCGCCTTCGCCCGCCCCCGCACCAACGCCCCGGGCTTCCGCCAGAACGACGCGGTCGCCCGCAGGCTGCTGACGGAGTTGTCGGCGCGACGTCCAGTTGCAGCGCCCTAGGGGCGCGAGGAACTGCGCGCGGGGGAACGGCAGCACGTGCAACCGGCTGACGGCGGTTCAGTTGCCGGTGCGCCGCCTTCCGATTCGCGCAGTTCCTCGCGCCCCTGGGTCGCTGCCCTACCGAGCGGCCCACTCTTGCAACCCGCACCTACGATGGAGGCGCAGTGGTCCGTACGAGGAAGTAGGACGTCATGGCGAAGCAGCCGCCGCAGGTCGACCCCGCGCAGGACCGGGCGAAGGTCACCGACCCGAAGCACGCGGCGGCCGGCCTGCCCGCCGTCGGCCACAGCCTGCGGATGGCCGCCGAGCAGATGAGCCCCAAGCGGGTGCTGGCCACCCTGAGCAAGGTGAACCAGCCCGACGGCTTCGACTGCCCCGGGTGCGCCTGGCCGGAGCCCGGCAAGACGCACACCGCCGAGTTCTGCGAGAACGGCGCCAAGGCGGTGGCCGAGGAGGCCACCGAGCGCCGGATCACCCGGGCCTTCTTCGCCGAGCACTCCGTCGAGGCGCTGGCCGAGCGCTCCGGCTACTGGCTCGGCCAGCAGGGCCGCCTCACCGAGCCGATGCTGCTGGAGGAGGGCGCGAGCCACTACACGCCGGTCTCCTGGGAGCGCGCCTTCGCCATCACCGCCGAGGAGTTGAAGCGGCTCGACTCCCCCGACGAGGCCGCGTTCTACACCTCCGGCCGGACCAGCAACGAGGCCGCGTTCCTCTACCAGCTGTTCGCCCGCCGCCTGGGCACCAACAACCTTCCCGACTGCTCCAACATGTGCCACGAGTCCTCCGGCTCGGCGCTGGTGGAGACGCTGGGCGTCGGCAAGGGCAGCGTCAGCCTCAAGGACCTCTACCAGGCCGACCTGATCATCGTGGCGGGGCAGAACCCGGGCACCAACCACCCCCGGATGCTCTCCGCCCTGGAGCGGGCCAAGCGGGCCGGCGCCACCATCGTCAGCGTCAACCCGCTCCCCGAGGCGGGCCTGGAGCGGTTCAAGAACCCGCAGAACGCCCGCGGTCTGGCCGGCAACGGCACCAAGCTCACCGACCTGTTCCTGCAGATCCGCCTCGGCGGCGACCTCGCGCTCTTCCGGGCGCTCAACCAGCTGATCCTGGCCGCCCCGGACGGCGTGGACCGCGCCTTCGTCGAGGAGCACTGCCACGGCTTCGAGGAGTTCGCCGCCGAGGCCGTCGCCACCACCAAGGCGGAGGTGCTGGCCGCCACCGGGCTGCCCTGGGAGCAGATCCGCCGGCTGGCCGAGCTGACCCTCTCCTCCCGCAAGGTGATCGTCTGCTGGGCGATGGGCCTGACCCAGCACCGGCACGCGGTGCCGACCATCCGGGAGGTCGTCAACTTCCTGCTGCTGCGCGGCAACGTCGGCAAGCCGGGCGCCGGCGTCTGCCCCGTCCGCGGGCACAGCAACGTGCAGGGCGACCGCACCATGGGCATCTTCGAGCGGCCCGCCCCGGCCTTCCTGGACGCGCTGGAGAAGGAGTTCGGCTTCGCCCCGCCGCGCGAGCACGGCCTGGACTCGGTGGACACCATCCGGGGCATGCGGGACGGCAAGGTGAAGGTCTTCTTCGCGATGGGCGGCAACTTCGTCGCGGCCACCCCGGACACCGAGGTGACCGAGGCGGCGATGCGCCGCTGCGCGCTCACCGTGCACGTCTCCACCAAGCTCAACCGCTCCCACGTGGTGACCGGCGCCCGGGCGCTGATCCTGCCCACCCTGGGCCGCACCGACCGGGACTGGACGGCGGCCGGCGCCCAGTTCGTCAGCGTCGAGGACTCGATGGGCATGGTGCACTCCTCGCGGGGCGGCCTGCGCCCGCCGTCCGAGGAGCTGCTCTCCGAGCCGGCCATCGTCTGCCGGCTGGCCCGGGCGGTCTTCGGGGAGCAGGACGAGCTGCCCTGGGAGGCGTTCGCCGAGGACTACGACACCGTCCGGGACCGGATCTCCCGGGTGGTCCCCGGCTTCGACGACTACAACGCCAAGGTCCGGGCCCCCGGCGGCTTCGCGCTGCCGCACGGCCCCCGGGACAGCCGCACCTTCCCCACCCACACCGGGAAGGCCAACTTCACCGTCAACCCGCTGACCGCCCCGGTGGTCCCCGAGGGCCGGCTGCTGCTCCAGACCCTGCGCTCGCACGACCAGTACAACACCACGATCTACGGCCTGGACGACCGCTACCGGGGCATCTCCGGCGGCCGCCGGGTGGTCCTGGTCAACCCGGCGGACGCGGCGGAGCTGGGCCTGGCCGAGGGCGCCTACACCGACCTGGTGAGCGAGTGGCGGGACGGCTCCGAGCGGCGGGCCCCGCACTTCCAGGTGGTGCACTACCCGGTGGCCCGGGGCGGGGCGGCGGCGTACTACCCGGAGACCAACGTGCTGGTGCCGCTGGACTCCACCGCCGAGATCAGCAACACGCCGACCTCCAAGGCCGTGGTGATCCACTTCGAGCCGGACAGCGGGCTCTGATCTCCCCCTCCTGACGGCGCGACACCTCCGGTCAAGTGAGCCGATATGTCGGATTTGCACCTAATCTGACACCAGCTCACCTGATCCGGAGGTCCCGCCGTGCCCGAACCCGACCAGCCCGAGAGCGTCGCCGGCCGGGAGCTGACCGAGGGCCCGCCCACCCCGGCCGCCAAGCTGATCCCGCTGATCGGCCCGGCGATCCTGACCGGCATCGGCTCCTCGCTCACCCTGCTGGCGATCAGCGAGGTCGCGAACCGCCTGGACCACCTGCTCTGGGACGTCATCCCGGGCGGGCTCGGCATCGGCGACTTCACGCCCTGGTGGATCATCGTGGTGCTCACCGTGACCGGCCTCGCCGTCGGCCTGGTGGTCTGGAAGGCCCCCGGCCACGCCGGGCCGGACCCGGCCACCACCGGACTGGTGGACCCGCCGGTCTCGCCGCTGGTCCTGCCCGGGCTGACGGTGGCCACCATCCTGGCGCTGGCCGGCGGGGTGAGCCTGGGCCCCGAGAACCCGATCACGATGATCAACATCGCGCTGGCCTACTGGATCGGCCGCCGCTTCCTGCCCGCCACCGGCCCGGCGCTCTGGGTCGCGCTGGCCGCCGCCGGGACCATCGGGGCGCTGTTCGGCACCCCGCTGGCGGCGGCGCTGATCCTCTCCGAGATGCCCGGCCCGGGTGCGCTCTGGGACCGGCTGTTCGCCCCGTTGATCGCCGCCGTCACCGGCTCGATGACCACGCTGCTGATCGCCGGCGAGGAGTTCTCCATCAAGGTGCCCGGCTACCCCGGCGCCCGGCTGGCCGACGTCGGCTGGGCCCTGCTGGTCGGCGCCCTCGGCGCGGCCTTCGGCCTGGCCGCCGTCTACGCCTTCCCGCTGGTCCACCGGACCTTCCGTCAGATCCCGCACCCGGTGGCGATGCTGACGGTCGGCGGCCTGGTGCTCGGCGCACTGGGCGCGCTGGGCGGCCACCTCACCCTGTTCAAGGGCCTGGAGGAGGTGAAGGACCTCGCCCTGGACTACGACGACTACAGCTTCGGGGCCCTGCTCGGCATGGCCGTGGTGAAGCTGGTCGCGCTGGTGATCGCCACCTGCTCCGGCTTCCGGGGCGGCCGGATCTTCCCGGCGGTGTTCGCGGCGGTGGCGCTCGGCTTCTCGGTCAGCGCGCTGTTCACCTCGGTGCCGCCCGCGCTCTCGGTGACCTGCGCGGTGCTCGGCGTCCTGATGGCGATCACCCGGCAGGGCTGGATGAGCCTGTTCACGGCGGCGGTACTGGTGCCGGACACCGCCCTGCTGCCGCTGCTCTGCGTCGCCGCCCTGCCGGCCTGGCTGATCGTCACCGGCCGCCCCGAGATGCAGCTCCCGGAGGAGCAGCCGGTCACGGCGTAGCGGTGCTGCCCGCCGTGCTGCCCGAGCCGGAGGCGGAGGCCGAGGCGGACCGGCCCGACTCCGAGGCGTCGGCCGACGGGGTGCCCGGGGCCGAGGCGTCCGCCGAGGGGCTGGCGGAACCCGAGCCGGACGGGGTGCCCGAACCCGACGGCGAACCCGAACCCGACGGGGTGTCCGTAGGCGAGGGCGAGCCGGAGCCCGACGGCGTGCCCGAACCCGAGGGCGAGCCGGAGCCGGACGGGGTGCCCGAGCCGGACGGCGAACCGGAGCCCGAGGGCGTGCCGGTGGCCGGCGGCGGGGTGGTGGCCGGGCCGGTGCCGGGCTGCTGCGGGGTGGCCGGGACCTGCGGCAGGTTCTCCTGCTTGGTCGGCTGGATCGGCGTCACGGCGTCCGCGCCCTTGGGCAGGTCGGGCACCTTCCAGGCGCCGCCCTGCTCGTCCGGGGCCGACTCCGGGTCGGGGCGGACGGCACCCAGGATCGGCATCGCGCCGACCGGCGAGACCTTGATCACCGCTCCGGTGCGCGGTGCCTGCACGACCAGGCCGCCGCCGATGTACATCCCGATGTGGGTGGCCCCGGCGTAGTAGACCACCAGGTCGCCCGGCCGCATCTGGTTGAGCGGCACCTTGGCCAGCTCGGCCCACTGGTCCTGGCTGACCCGGGGGATCCGCACCCCGGCGGCCAGCCAGGCCTGCGAGGTCAGGCCCGAGCAGTCGAACTTGTCCGGGCCGGTGCCGCCCCAGAGGTAGTCCTTGCCGAGCTGGGCCAGCGCGAAGGCGACCGCCTTGCGCCCGGCCTGGGAGGGGGTCCGCTCGCCCTTGCCGAGCGCGCCGGAGGCCAGGAAGGCCAGCTGGGCCTCGTCGGCCCGGGTCTTCTCCAGCTGCTCCAGCTCGGAGCGCTGGGCGCCGGTCAGCGAGCTGACCATCTGCTCGACCTCGGTCAGGCGCCGGGCCACGTCGGCCTTGGCCGACTCCTGCTGGGTGAGCAGCGCCTGGGCCTGGGCCAGCGAGGCCTCGGCCAGCTGCTGGAGCACCGTCAGCGAGGCCCGGTCGGCCTTCAGCTTGTCCAGGAACTCGCTCTGCGAGCGCCCGGCCGCGGCCAGCAGCTCGGCCAGCACCACGGCCTCGTACGGGTCCTTGGCGAGCATCAGCTCGGCCATCTCGGAGGCGTTGCCGTTGCGGTACTGGGCGGCGGCCAGCAGCGAGGCCAGGTCGCCGCCGGCCTCCACGGCCGCCTGCTGGGAGGTCTGACGGGTCTTCAGGTCGGCCACCACGGCCTGCTGCTCGGTCAGCTTGGCGACCGCGCCGTTGTACGTCTCGGTGGCCGCCTCGGCCTCCCGGTAGAGCTCGTGCAGCCGGTCCAGCATCGGGCCCAGGGTGGCCTTGGCGGCGGCCAGCGGGTCCTGGCCCGGGGAGACGGTGATGGAGGGGGCGGGCGGCGCGGGCGGGGTGGGCGCGGCGAAGGCCGTTCCGGCCGAGGTCAGCGCGAGGGCGGCGACCGCCAGCACCGCGCCGCAGCGCAGGGCGGCGCGCACCCAGGGCCGCACGCCGTTCTCCGTGGTCCGCACCCCAGCGTGCATCGGCCCGCCCTCCCCGTAGTCCCAGCCGTCGGCCGAGCCCCTCAGCCTGGCGATTCGACCCTGATCCTGCCATGCCCCCCACTCGGCCAGACAGGGGGTTACCGGACGGTTCGGTGAATTCTCAGGACGATCTCACCCAGGATGTGAGACACCTCTCAACAAACCCTGACCAAACCGGACTACTCCGGGCAAAGCCGCTGATCAGTGGCTCGATCTCCACCCTTCCACGGCCTGACCGCAACCCCCCGGCCACCTTCGGAACCACGACTCCGCGCCCAGTTCACCTTCCGTTCACCATCCGTCCCTACGGTCGCCCGTGACACCAGCGTCAGTACGACAACTACGACGATTGTTTGGGTTATGGAACACATCACGTTCCTGGTGGCCGTTGTGATCATCACGGCGCTCGCCTTCGACTTCACCAACGGCTTCCACGACACCGCCAACGCGATGGCCACCTCCATCGCCACGGGAGCCCTCCGTCCGAAGGTCGCCGTCACCATCGCGGCCGTCCTCAACTTCGCCGGGGCGTTCCTCTCGGTGAAGGTCGCCACCACCATCTCCGGTGGCATCGTGAACGAGAAGGCGGGCATCCAACCGTCGATTATCTTCGCCGCCCTGGTCGGCGCGATCCTGTGGAACCTGCTGACCTGGCTCAAGGGCCTGCCGTCCAGTTCCTCGCACGCCCTCTACGGCGGCCTGATCGGCGCCACCGTGGTCGGCGTCGGCCTGAACGGGGTCAACTTCGGCACCGTGGTCTCCAAGATCCTGATCCCGGCCGTGGCCTCCCCGATCGTGGCCGGCCTGGCCGCCTGGGGCGCCACCAAGCTGGCCTACCGGATCACCCGCGGCGGCAAGGCCAAGAGCACCGAGAAGGGCTTCAAGGCCGGTCAGATCGCCTCCGCCTCCCTGGTCTCGCTGGCCCACGGCACCAACGACGCGCAGAAGACCATGGGCATCATCACCCTGACCCTGGTCTCCGCCGGCGCGCTGCCCAAGGGCGCGCTGCCCCCCACCTGGGTCATCGTCTCGGCCGGTGCCGCCATCGCGATCGGCACCTACATGGGCGGCTGGCGGATCATCCGCTCGATGGGCAAGGGCCTGACCGACATCCAGGCGCCGCAGGGCTTCGCCGCCGAGACCGCCGCCACCACGGTCATCCTGACCTCCTCCCACATGGGCTACGGCCTCTCCACCACCCAGGTCTGCTCCGGCGGCATCATGGGCGCCGGCCTCGGCGGCCCCAAGGCCGAGGTCAACTGGGGCATGGCCCGCCGCATGGTCTACACCTGGGGCCTGACCCTGCCGGCCGCCGCCGCGGTCGGCGGCGTGGCCGCCTTCCTCGCGGACCAGGGCACCTGGGGCGTCCTGCTGGTCGGCACGGCGCTGGTGGTCGGCTCCGGCGCGATGTACGTGATCTCCCGCCGCCAGCCGGTGCACGCGGGCAACGTCAACGACGTCAGCGAGGTCACCCCGGTCGAGGTCCCCGGCGCCCCGACCCCCAACCCCGCCGCGACCACCGTCGCCGCCTGAGTCCGGAAGGGACCGAACCATGAGCATGAGCATCAAGTGGGCCGCCCTGGCCGAGACCGCCGGCATCAGCTTCGCCGTCACCGTGGCCACCGTCGTGGTGTTCTCCCTCGGCATCATGGCGCTCTCCCGCCGCGAGGCCGCCCTGGAGTCCGGTGCCACCGGCTCCGCCAAGGGCACCGTGGCGCTCGGCGCCGCCGGCCTCTGCTTCGCGGCCTGCGCCGCGGTGGTCGGCTACGGCCTCTACCTGATCGCCGGCTAGTGCCGCACTAGCTCCGAAGAGCACGCACGAAGCCCCCGGGTCCGTCCGCCAACGGACCCGGGGGCTTCGTCGTACGCGCTGTCAGCTCCTGGCCGGCTCCCGTGCGGCGGGCTCGGCCGGGGCGTCCTGCCGGGCGGTGCGCAGCGGGACCTCACGGATCATCAGCACCACCAGGAAGGCCAGCAGGGCGAACGGCGCGGAGACCAGGAAGACCGTGGCCACGCCGCGGCCGAAGGCGTCGGTGACCATCGGCACCACCTGGGCGGGCAGCGCCCGGAGGTCCGGGATGCCGCCGCCGGTGGCCCCGGCCGGCAGGTGGGCGGCGGCCAGGTTCTCGTTCAGGTGCCCGCTCACCCGGTGCGAGAGCAGGGCGCCGAGCGCTGAGACGCCCATCGCGCCGCCCATGGTGCGGAAGAAGGTGACGGTGGAGCTGGCGGTGCCGAGCTCGTGCCGGGGCACCGTGTTCTGCACCGCGAGCACCAGGTTCTGCATGGTCAGGCCGAGGCCCACGCCGGTGACCGCCATCGCGACGGCGAGCAGCCCGTACGGGCTGTCGTCCCGGACGGTGCCGAGCAGCGCGAAACCGACCGTGAGCAGGCCCGCCCCGGCCACCAGGTAGGCCTTCCAGCGCCCGTAACGGGTGATCAGCTTGCCGGCCACGGTGGAGGAGAGCGCCAGGCCGAGGATCATCGGCAGGGTGAGCAGCCCGGCCATGGTCGGGGACTCCTTCCGGGCCAGCTGGAAGTACTGGCCGAGGAAGGTGGTGGCGCCGTACATCCCGACGCCGACCAGCACGCTGGCGATCGAGGCCAGGGTGACGGTGCGGTACCCGAAGAGGCCGAGCGGCACGATCGGCTCGGCGGCCCGGCCCTCCGCCCACACGAACAGCCCGGCCAGCACCAGCCCGCCGCCGACCATCACGGCGGTCTGCCAGGAGAGCCAGGGGTAGCTGTCGCCGGCCAGCGTGATCCAGATCATCAGCAGGCTGACCGCGCCGGTGATCAGCACCGCGCCGAGGTAGTCGATCCTCGCCTTCCGCTTCACGACCGGCAGCCGCAGGGTGCGCTGCAGCACCACGATGGCGACCAGCGAGAACGGGATGCCCAGGTAGAAGCACCAGCGCCAGCCGAGCCAGTCGGTGTCCACGATGACGCCGCCGATCAGCGGGCCGCCGATGGTGGCCAGGGCGAAGACGGCGCCGAAGTAGCCGCTGTAGCGGCCGCGTTCGCGCGGCGGCACCATGGCGGCCAGGCAGATCTGGGCCAGCGCGGTGACGCCGCCGGCGCCGATGCCCTGGAGCACCCGGCAGGCGATCAGCTGGCCGGTGTTCTGGGAGAGGCCGGCCAGGGCCGAGGAGACGATGTAGATCACCAGGGCGGCCTGCACCAGCTTCTTGGGGCTGACCAGGTCGGAGAGCTTGCCCCAGATCGGGGTGGCGGCGGTCAGCGAGAGCAGCGCGCCGGTGACCACCCAGGTGTAGGCGGTCTGGCCGCCGTGCAGGTCGCGCAGGATGTGCGGCAGTGCGTTGGCCACCACGGTGGAGGAGAGCACCGCCACGAACAGGCCGAGCAGGAGCCCGGAGAGGGCTTCCAGTACCTGACGGTGGCTCATGGGGGCAGGGTCGGAAGCTGTGCTCATGGGGGTCCTTCGGCCTGAGAATCGTTGCCTCGGGCAACCATAGGACGCGATGGTTGTGCCAGGCAACCAACAGGGGTGATTCCCGGCCACCGCCGGGGGACTCCGTCGAGTCAGCCGAGCTTGGGCTCGCCCAGGGCGTCGTTCAGCCGCCCGAGCAGGGACCCCAGCTGCGCCAGGTCCTCCGGCTCCCAGCCGTCCAGCATCAGCCGGAAGCGGTCCAGCCGGCCGCTGCGGGCGGCCAGGTAGCGGGCGGCGCCGTCCTCGGTGAGCGAGACCAGCGAGGAGCGCCGGTCCAGCGGATCGGTCTCCCGGGTGACCAGACCGAGCTCCTCCAGCACCTTCACCTGGCGGCTGATGGTGGGCTTGCCGACCCCGAAGTGCAGCCCGATGTCGGTCAGCCGGACCTGCCCGGACTCCAGCACGAAGCCGAGCATGCTGTAGGCCACGCCCTCCAGGGCCGGGTGCACCTGGCGGGACATCTCCGCCGCCCGGGCCCGGCCGCGCCGGAACAGCACGGCGATCTCGCGCTCCACGGCGACCAATGCCGCCTCCGCCGCCACACCGTCAGCCGTACTCGCTCCCATGGCAGCAGTATCCCGCAGTCGCGCCTCCCCCTGGCGGACAACTGTTTCATGATATGAAGTATCCGTTTTGCCCGTCTTTGCGATAGGAGAGGTTCGATGGCCGACCAGGCCCGCCGCGGCTTCACGACCGAGCTGAAGGACGCGGTCACGCCGCGCGCCTTCCTGCTCGTCCTCGGGGTGCTACTGCTCCAGCTCGGGTTCATCACCTCCTACGTCGGCGCCCTGCACCACCCCACCCCGCACGAGCTCTCGATCGCCGTGGTCGCCCCGCCGCAGGTCGCCCCCAAGCTGGTCGGCGCGCTGGAGCAGGTGCCCGACGACGCCGTGCGGGCCACCACCGCCGCGGACCGGGCCGCGGCCGAGGACCTGATCCGGGATCAGAAGGTCTACGCCGCCTGGATCTTCGACCCCGCCTCGACCCAGGACACCCTGCTGGTCGCCGACGCCCGCGGCCCGGCCGCCGCCACGGCCGCCGAGAAGATCGTCACCGCCGTCGACCAGACCCAGGGCCGCACGGTGAAGGTGGAGGACGTCATCCCGCTGGCCAAGGGCGACGCGGAGGGGCTCTCCTCCTTCTACCTGGTGATCGGCTGGTGCGTCGGCGGCTACCTGGTCGCCTCGATCCTCGGCATCTCGGCCGGCTCCCGCCCCGCCAACGCCAGGCGCGCGGTGATCCGGCTGGGCACCCTGGCGCTCTACTCGGTGGCGGCCGGCATCGGCGGCGCCGTCATCATCGGCCCGGTGCTGAACGCGCTGCCCGGCTCCAGCTGGGCACTGATCGGCCTGGGCAGCCTGGTGGTCTTCGCGGTCGGGGCGATCACCATGGCGCTCCAGTGCCTGTTCGACGTGGTCGGCATCGGCGTGGCGGTGCTGATCTTCGTGGTGCTCGGCAACCCGAGCGCCGGCGGCGTCTTCCCGCCGCCGATGATGCCGCCGTTCTGGCGGGCCATCGGCGCCTGGATCCCCAACGGCGCCGGCACCGACGTGGCCCGCTCGATCGCCTACCTCGGCGGCACCAACGTGCTCGTGCCGCTGCTGGTCCTGGTGGCCTGGGCCCTGGTCGGGGTGGCCGTCACCATGGTCGCGGTGGTCCGCCGCCCGCGCGTCGGCCGGGAGCGGATCCCGGAGCCGGTCACGGCCTGACCGTCCGTCGGCACGGCGGCGGGGCCGCACCGGAGGAAGCCCTCCCGGTGCGGCCCCGCCGCCGTTCCTACTCCCGGGCGCCGATCGCGTCCGCCGGGTGGGCCCGCAGCGCGGCCCGGGCGGGCAGCGCGGTGGCCGCGAAGGCCAGCGCCGCGGCCGCGCCGACCACGCCGAGCCAGGTCAGCGGCGGGGCGTACGGGGTGCCCGAGCCGGTCATGCCCGCGCTGTACGCGCCCAGGGTCAGGGCCGCCACCGCCGTACCGAGCGCCACCGCGAGCAGCACCACCGTCAGGGTCTCCCAGCGGAGCATCGCCCGGACCTGACGGGCCGTCGTCCCGATCAGCCGCAGCATCGCGAACTCGCGGCGCCGGGCCGCGGTGGCCATCACCAGGGTGTTCACCACCGCGATGCCGGTGAAGGCGATGATCAGGCCCATCGCCACGTAGTTCACCTGGGCCTGGGTGCCCGCCTGGGCCTCCCGGGCGGCGTCCACCTGGGCCCGGTCCAGCACCCGCACCGCCGGGAACGGCTTGACGGCGGCGGCCAGCGCGGCCCGGTCGGCGGTGCCCGCCACCAGGACCGAGGAGGCCAGCGGGACGTCCACGTGCGCGGCGACCGCAGCGCGCGGCAGCAGCAGGTCCCCGAAGCCGAGGCCGCGGTGGTAGACCGCGACCACCCGCAGCGGCACGACGGCGCCGTCCCCGAGGGTGACCTCCAGCCGGTCCCCCACCCCCACGCCCTTGATCTGCGCGGCCAGTTCGCTGACCGCGACGGTGTCCTCGGCCATCCCGTCCAGCGAACCCGCCGTCACCTCCGGGTCCAGGGTGCGGGCCAGGCCCTGCGGGGTGACGCCCTGGGCCGGGAACTTGTCCTGCCCGGCCCGCACCGCGGTGCGCAGCACCTCGGTGACGGCCTGCACGCCCGGCACCCGGCGGACCGTCTCGGCCGCCGTCCCGGGCACGCCCGGGCCGGACGCGGCCAGCACGTACGGCGCGGTGGTCCCGGCCACCGCCTGCTCGCGGGCCGCGTGCCCGGCCGTGGTCTGGGTGAACAGGATGGTGGAGGCCATCGCCACCGCCAGGCTCAGCGGGGTGACCACGGCGGCCAGCCGCTTGGCGTTGGCCCGGGTGTTCTGCTCGGCCAGGAAGCCCGCCGCCGGGGCGGCCAGCCGGGCGATCCGGCCCAGCAGGAAGGTGGCCAGCCTGGTCACCAGCGGGCCCAGCAGGGCGATCGCGGCGGCGGCCAGGATCACGCTCAGGAAGGTGACCGGGGTGGCGGCGGCCTCGGTCCGCAGACCGCTCAGCACGTACACCAGCGCCCCGTACCCGGCCGCCAGCAGCAGACCGGCCACCAGCCGGCCCGCGCCGATGCCCGGCTTCGGCTGCGCCGCCTCGGCCAGCCCCTCGGTCGGGTGCACCCGGGCCGGGCGGCGGGCCGAGACCCGGGCCGCGCCCCAGGCCGCCAGCAGTGTGGCCGGGACGGCCAGCAGCGGCGGGAGGGCACTGACCGTCAGTTCCAGGGTGTCCGGCAGCGCGCCGACGGCGACGAAGCGGCCGTGCATCCAGCCGGCCAGCAGCAGCCCGGCCAGCGACCCCGGCACCCCGGCCAGCAGGCCGACCACCAGCGCCTCCCGGCCCACCATCCGGCGGAGCTGACGGGGCGTCGCCCCGACCGCCCGCAGCAGCGCCAGCTCCCGGGCCCGCTGCTGCACGGAGAGCGCGAACGTCCCGGTGACCACCAGCAGCGCGACCAGCAGCGAGGTGCCGCCCATCGCCGCGCCCAGGCTGACCAGGCTGACCCGGGCCTTGCCCGCGTCCAGGAACTCCACCGGGCCGCGCTCCTCGCCGGTGCGCACCTTGGCGGTGGTGCCCGCCAGCGCCGCCTCCGCGCCCCGCCGGACGGCGGCCGGATCGGCCCCCGGGGCGGTCAGCAGGCCGACCGCCGCCACCTGTCCCTGGTGCCCGGCCAGGCGGCGGGCCTCGGCGGGGGCGAAGAACAGCGAGGACTGGCGCTCGACCCGGCCCTGCGGGGCCGCGACGCCGACCACCGTGTACGCGGCGGGCGCGCCGGTGGACTGCACGGTCACGGCGGCTCCCACCGCCTGCCCGGCGGCGGCGTCCACCACCACCTCGTTCGCGGCGGCCGGGGCCCGGCCCTCGCGCAGCTCGTACGGGGTCAGCGCGGCGGACTCCCAGGCGTGCCCCCAGGAGGCGCCGGGCCGGACCCTGCCGTCGGGGGCCACCAGGTGGGCGGGGAAGGTGAGTTCGGGGACGGCGGCGCGCACCCCGGGGACGGCGGCCAGCCGCTCGGTGAGCGCGGCGTCCAGCCAGGCCCGCTCGGTCAGCGGCTTGGCCTTCTCCTTGGTCTTCCCCTTCTTCTCGGAGGTCCAGTGCACCTCCTGATCGGCCGTCACCAGCACCGGGGTGCCGGCGTAGCGCTCGGTCGGGATCCGGCCGTGCAGGCCGGTCTCCAGCAGCGCGGCACAGGCGGTGACCAGCGCGGCGGCGCAGAACAGGGCGACGAAGGCCCCGACGAAGGCGCCCTTGCGGGCGCGCAGGGTGGAGAGCGCGAGGGTGAACATCAGGCCCAGGCCCCCAGCCGGCTCATCCGCTCGGCCACCCGGTCGGCGGTGGGCGCGGCCATCGCGTCCACCACGTCGCCGTCGGCCAGGAACAGCACCGTGTCGGCGTACCCGGCGGCCACCGGGTCGTGGGTCACCATCACCACGGTCTGGCCCAGCTCGTCCACGGTCTGGCGGAGCAGGCCGAGCACCTCCTTGGCCGTCATGGTGTCCAGCGCACCGGTCGGCTCGTCCCCGAAGACCACCTCCGGCCTGGTCACCAGCGCCCGGGCGATCGCCACCCGCTGTTGCTGGCCGCCGGAGAGCTCGGCCGGACGGTGCCCGGTGCGGCCCGCGAGGCCGACCCGCTCGACGATCCGCTCCAGCCACTCCCGGTCGGGCTTGCGGCCCGCCAGCAGCAGCGGCAGCGTGATGTTCTGCAGCACCGTCAGCGAGGGCAGCAGGTTGAAGGCCTGGAAGACGAAGCCGATCCGGTCCCGGCGCAGGTGGGTCAGCGCCGTCTCGTCCAGCCCGGCCAGCTCGCTGCCGCCCAGCGTCACCGTGCCCCCGGTGGGCCGGTCCAGGCCCGCCGCGCAGTGCAGGAAGGTGCTCTTCCCGGAGCCGGAGGGCCCCATCACCGCGGTGAAGCTGCCGCGCGGGATGTCGACGGTGACACCGCGCAGCGCGTGCACGGCGGCGGCGCCGCGGCCGTACACCTTGGTGACGGAGGCGAGCCGGACGGCTTCGGCCGTGGCGGTGGGCGAGGGGGTGAGGATCTTGGGCATGCCCCCAGCCTGCTGGCCCCGGCGAAGATGATCTAGTGTCAGAAATGGCAAGGCGTGACAGCTTGATGCCACGCTCGACGGGGGAACGGGGAGCAATGTCGGGTCTGACCGCACTTGGCGTGTCCGATGACCAACTACGTCTGTACAGATACTTCCTGAGACATCCGGGACACCAGACCGAGGAGGCCGCGGCCGCCTTCGGACTGGAACCGGCGGCACTGGAAAGCGCCCTGACGGACCTTCAGGAGAAGGGGCTGCTCCGGGTCTCCGACCGGCACACGGTGCTGGTCTCCGACCCGGCCGTGGCGGTGGAGTGGCTGGTGGAGCAGGAGCTCGGCGCGCTCAAGCTCGCCGGGGACCAGGTGGCCGCCGCCCGCAAGGCCATCCCGGCCCTGGCCGAGGAGCACAAGCACGGCCTGGCCGAGACACCGGTCGGCGACATCGAGCGGGTGGACGGCGTGGACGCGATCCGCGAACGCCTCACCGAGCTCGGCTTCTTCACCTTCCGCGAGCTGATGGCCCTGCTGCCCAACCGCTGGCAGCCGGAGAGCATCGCGCAGGCCCGCGAGTCCGACCTGCGGATGCTGCGCCGGGGCATCCGCTGGCGCACCGTGGCCGGCCCCGAGGCGGCCGGGGACCCGGACACCCTGGCCTACCTGCGCGAGCTGGTGGCGCTCGGCGCCGAGGTCCGGGTCACCGACCAGGCGATCCGCCGGATGGTGGTCTGGGACCGCACCACCGCGATGGTCCCGGTGGACCCGGACGACTACCTCCAGGCCACCCTGGTGATCCGTCAGGGCGGTGTGGTGGCCAACACGGTGGCCTGGTTCGAACAGGTCTGGTCGAGCGGCCACGAGCTCCCCGCCGCCACCGCCGACGTCCCCGCCCCGGCCCCGCTCAGCCCGCTGGAGCGGCGCGTCCTGGACGTGCTGGCCCGCACCGACAAGGACGAGACGGCCGCCCGCGAGATGGGCGTCTCGCTGCGCACCTTCCGCCGCTACATCGCCGACCTGATGCAGCGCCTGGGCGCCGCCAACCGCTTCCAGGCCGGGCTGATGGCCAAGGAGAAGGGCTGGATCTGAACCGCGGCCCGGGCGGGCTCAGACCCGCTCGGGCTCCGGCTGCTGCTCCGACCGGGTGTCCAGGCGGTCGGTGAAGACGAACCTGGCCATCGCCCAGTAGCGGAAGACCATCGCCAGCAGGGTGCCGACGATCATGCCGCTGAGGAAGTCGGCGACGTCCTCGCCGAACTTCGAGATGTACGGCTCCCGCAGGTCCAGCACGTACTGGGAGAACGCCAGCGGGAGGCTGTTCACCACGATGGCCAGACCGCTGACCACGAAGAACAGCACCGCCTCGCGCCGGCGCCCGTACGCGCGGAACGACCACTGCCGGTTCAGCAGGTACGACACCACGGTGGCGATCAGGGTCGCGACGGTCAGCGCGGCCACCGGCTTGGCACTCAGGACGGTGGCCTTGAGGCTCAGGTTGATCACCAGGGTGAGCAGGAAGCAGGTCCCGCCCACGAGCAGGAACTTCACCAGCTTGCGGTGCTTGACCAGGAACGGTCGTGCCCGGTCCGGGACTCGGGACAGCGCCCGTTGCGTGGGTGACGGCATTTCGGCAGTTTCGCATGCCGCCCGGCGGCTCGGGTACTCGGGCCGCCGGGCGGGTCCGGCTACCCGGCCGTGATCCGCAGCACGCCGGTGGTGGTGCCCTGGAGCACCACCCGGCCGGGGGCGATCGAGCCCACCATCTGCAGCGTGTCGAAGACGAAGCCCGCCCCCAGGTACGCCGTCCGGACGGTGCGGCCGGTCTCGGGGTCGATCTCCGCGTAGCGGTACGGGTCGAGTGCCGAGGTGGCGTCGGTGCCCGGGATCACCGGCTCGCGCAGCACGGTGCGCAGCAGCCCGTCGGCGGTGGAGAGCCGGGGCACCGCCGCCGAACGGGTCCGGTTGTCCCAGCGCAGCTCGCAGCCGCTGCCGTCGGCCCGGACGTCCACCCGGCTGAGGCCGCCGCGGAAGGAGCCGGAGGAGGGCACGCTGGGCCCGGCGCCGTCCGGCAGGGCCGGGTACGGGTAGCCGTAGGTACTGGCGACGAAGACCGCGTTGCCCACCGCCACCGGGGAGTTCTCACTGCCGCTGCCACCGGCCTTCAGCACCGGCACCGAGCAGACCCGCCCGCCGTCGGAGGTGCGGTACACCAGCAGGTTGACGGTGGGGGCGGCGTTGTCGACCACGGTCAGGTAGTCGGTGCCGGTGCGCGGTCCGAAGAAGGTCGGGGTGGAACCGGTGCCCCAGCTGAGCTGGCCGGGCTTGCGGCCCGGGCCCCGGTCGTACGCCTGACGCCAGCTCACCTCGGGGGTGCCGTCCGGGCGGGCGGTGAGCAGGTAGGTGGCGTGGGTGGTGGCCACGGCGGCGCCCTCGGGGGCGGTGGAGATGGAGTTGGCGATCCGCTCGCCGGCCGGCAGCGCCAGGGTTCGGACCGCGCCGGTGCCCTCGTCGTCGGCGGTACCGACCACCCCGTTGCCGGTGGCGAACCAGACCCGGCCCTGCCAGTCCGGCGAGAGGCCGGTCACCGCGTCGCCGTCCGGGACGGCCCCGGCCAGCGGGAGGCGGGAGTCCACGGTGAGCTGCCAGCCACCGCCGGCGGTGCGGTGGTGGCCGACCCGCAGCAGGTCACGGTTGCCGTCCACCACGACCAGCCGGTCCCGGTGGTCCAGGTAGGCGTAGACGCCGCCGAGCAGGGAGCCCTTGGCGAGGGTGAGCTCGGTGAGCGAGGCGCCGCTGGACGGGTCGAGCAGGTGGACGGTGGGGGCCCGGCCGAAGATCTCGGTGCAGAGCGCCACCGGGTGGCCGTCGGCGCCCACCAGCACGGTCGGGCAGGCCGAGGCCAGCGCCGTCCGGTGCGAGCTGACGCTGCCCGCCCCCGGGCCGGGCAGCGGGGTGGCGTCCGAGGAGCCGGTGTCACCGTGCATGGTCGCGGTGCCGGGCGGGCCCGCGTACGGGTTGGCGGGCGGGAGCGGGGCGTACGGCTCGGCGGCGCGGGCCGGGGCTTGGGCGGCGAGCAGCAGCGCGGCGGTGGCGAGCACGGCGGCGCGTGGGCGCAGGCGCATGGGCGTCCGTTTCCGGGAGGAGGGGCACGACAGGGGTGCACTCCGCCCGGTGGGACGTGAGAGGAGCCCGGCGATCGGCCGGGCGGGAGGGCACCGCGCGGATCAGAGCGCGCGGTGACAGATGGCCGAGCACGCACGGGCCAGGTCGACGGCGAGTCGACGGCTCAGGTGCGTGTGGCGGTCCATGCGGGCGATCCTGCCGTGCTGACGGACCGTCACACAAGACCCGTCTCACGGTACGGCCCCTTGCTGCCCCCTCAGGGGGCGGCCAGGGGCGCGAGGAACTGCGCGAAGCGGAAGACCCCCACCTCAACTGAGGGCAGCACAGCCAGTTGCACGTGTGCCGGGACCCGGCAGGGCAGTACGGCCACCCTGCCGGGCCTGACGGACCCTCAGACCGAGACCGGCACCGCCGCCGGCTCCAACGCCAGCTCCAGCACCTCCCGCACGTCCGAGACCGTGTGCACCGTCAGCCGCTCCAGCACTTCGGCCGGCAGGTCGTCCAGGTCGGGCTCGTTCCGCTTGGAGATGATCACGGTGGTGATCCCGGCCCGGTCCGCCGCCAGCAGCTTCTGCTTGATGCCGCCGACCGGCAGCACCCGCCCGGTCAGCGAGACCTCACCCGTCATCGCGACCTCCGGCCGGACCTTCCGCCCGGAGAGCAGCGAGGCCAGCGCCGTGGTCATGGTGATGCCGGCGCTCGGGCCGTCCTTGGGGACGGCACCGGCCGGGACGTGCAGGTGGATGCCGCGCTCCCGCAGCCCCGTCACCGGCAGCTCCAGCTCCGCGCCGCGCGAGCGCAGGTAGGAGAGCGCGATGTGCGCGGACTCCTTCATCACGTCGCCCAGCTGGCCGGTCAGGGTCAGGCCGGTGGAGCCGGTCTCCGGGTCGGCCAGCGAGGCCTCGATGTAGAGGACGTCGCCGCCCGCGCCGGTGACCGCGAGGCCGGTGGAGACGCCGGGGACGGCGGTGCGCCGCTCGGCCGGCTCCTGGGCCGCCTCCGGGGTGTGGTGCGGCCGCCCGATCAGCGCCCGCAGGTCCTCGGCTCCGATGACCACGGGGAGCTCACGCGCCCCAAGCTCGGCTTCGGCGGCGACTTTCCGCAGGATCCGGGCCACCGAGCGCTCCAGGGTGCGCACGCCCGCCTCCCGGGTGTACTCCCCCGCGAGCTTGCGCAGCGCGTCCTCGCCGACCGTCACGTCCTCGGGCCGGAGGCCGGCCCGCTCCAGCTGACGGGGCAGCAGGTGGTCCCGGGCGATGGTGACCTTCTCGTCCTCGGTGTAGCCGTCCAGGCGGACCAGCTCCATCCGGTCGAGCAGCGGCTCGGGGATGGCCTCCAGCACGTTGGCGGTGGCCAGGAAGACCACGTCGGAGAGGTCGAGCTCGACCTCCAGGTAGTGGTCGCGGAAGGTGTGGTTCTGCGCCGGGTCGAGCACCTCCAGCAGGGCGGCCGCCGGGTCGCCCCGGTAGTCGGAGCCGACCTTGTCGATCTCGTCCAGCAGGACCACCGGGTTCATCGAACCGGCCTCCTTGACCGCCCGGACGATCCGGCCGGGGAGCGCCCCGACGTAGGTGCGCCGGTGACCGCGGATCTCCGCCTCGTCCCGCACGCCGCCGAGGGCGACCCGGACGAACTCCCGGCCCATCGCCCGGGCCACCGACTCGCCGAGCGAGGTCTTGCCGACCCCGGGCGGGCCGACCAGGGCGAGCACCGCACCGCCGCGGCGGCCGCCGACCTGGCCCAGGCCCTGCTCCGCGCGGCGCTTGCGCACCGCCAGGTACTCGACGATCCGGTCCTTCACGTCGGACAGGCCGGCGTGGTCGGCGTCCAGCACCGCGCGGGCGCCGTTGATGTCGTAGGAGTCCTCCGTCCGCACGTTCCACGGCAGTTCGAGGACGGTGTCCAGCCAGGTGCGGATCCAGGAGCCCTCGGGCGACTGGTCGGAGGAGCGCTCCAGCTTGTCGACCTCCTTGAGCGCGGCCTCCCGGACCTTCTCGGGCAGCTCGGCCGCCTCGACCCGGGCCCGGTAGTCGTCCTCCTCGTCGGCCGGGTCTCCGTTCAGCTCGGCCAGCTCCTTGCGGACGGCCTCCAGCTGACGGCGCAGCAGGAACTCCTTCTGCTGCTTGGCCACGCCCTCCTCGACGTCCTTGCGGATGGTGTCGTTGACCTCCTCCTCCGCGAGGTGCTCGCGGAGCAGGACCAGCGCGTACTCCAGCCGGGCCAGCTGGTCCGACTCCAGCAGCACCTTGAGCTTCTGCTCGGCGGTGACGAAGGGGGCGTACCCGATGTTGTCCGCCAGCTCGCCGACCTTGTCGATCTGCGAGACCCGGTCCACCACCTGCCAGGCGCCGCGCTTGCGCAGCCAGTGGGTGGAGAGCGCCTTGTACTCCTTCACCAGCTCGGCGGCCCGGCCGGCCACCGGCAGCCCGGCGTCCGACTCGTGGAAGGTGCTGGTCTCCACCCAGAGCGCGGCACCGGGCCCGGTCGTGCCGGCGCCGATCCGCACCCGTCGCACGGCGCGCACCAGCGCCGCCGGGTCCCCGTCCGAGAGCCGGCCGACCTGCTCGACGGTGGCCAGCGTGCCGACCGAGGCGTACGAGCCGTCCAGCCGCGGCACCAGCAGCACCTGCGGCTTGGCCCCGCCGGAGACGGCGGCCCGGGCCGCGTCCACGACGGCACGCACCTCGGAGTCCTTCAGGTCCAGCGGGACCACCATGCCGGGGAGCACGACCTCGTCGTCGAGGGGGAGCACGGGCAGGGTGAGCGGAGTGGACGTCGATGCCATGATCTCTCCCCAGTCAGTGAAGTTGAGTTGACCTGACTAAGGTTTGGCGGGCCGAGAATGTTCCCCGGCAGTTGTTCGCTCTGAGCGATCAGGGCATTGCCCCAGGCGGGGGCGGTGCGCCAGAGTGCCGAACGTGGAAATCCAGCCCACCGAGTTCGGCATCCGGGTCAACCTCCCGGAGCCCCGCCGACTTCCCGCCGCCCTCCGCAGCCGAGCCCTCGCCGAGGACGCGGACGGGCTGCTGCTCTCCGCCCCGCACCCCGGCGGCACCACAGAACAGGCCCTGCGGACCGTCCTCGCCGGACCGGCCGCCGAGCTCGGCCTCGACCTGGCCGGCCTGGAGATCTGGGACGGCGAACCCTTCGCCCGGCTCGACGACGCCGACGGGCGCCCCCTGCTCTACGCCGAGCTCGGCCGCGACCCGGCGGCACCCGAGGAACCCACCGGGACGGGGCCCGAACCGACGGACGCCGTCCGGGAACTGATCGACTACCTCTCGCTCTGGCTGCTGGTCACCGTCGAGACCGAGGACCCCGACGACCCGTCGGCGCGCGACCTCGCCGCACGCCTCGCCCGCGAACTGGCCGACACCCTCGCCCCCGACGCCACCGTCACCACCGGCCGCGCCCCGCACGGCGCCACCGCCGTGGTCCGCCCCACCTGGCTCGACACCGCGGACGTCCGTGCCGCCCTCCTCACGGCCTGCCGCGCCCTCCCCGGCCCCTGGAGCCCGCCCGACGTCCTGGAGACCCCCGACGGCGACTGCGCCACCGCCACCCGCGGCACCGTCCACCTCTCCGCCGCCACCGGCCCCGTCTTCGCCGAACTCACCCGCCGCCACCAACTCCCCTGAGGGACGCGGCTACACCCCCCGGAGGCACGAGGAACGTACGTGGTCACCCCGGGGGCGCGAGGAACTGCGCGAGTGCGGAAGGCGGCCCAGCGCCAGATCGGGGCACACGAGCCAGCTGCACGCGCCCCCGTTCGCACCCGATGAAAGTGGCTACCCCAGGGGCGCGAGGAACTGCGCGAACCCGGAAGACGGACCAGCGCTAGATCGGGGCACGCGAGCCGGTTGCAGCACGTGCCGTTCCCCTGCGCGCAGTTCCCCGCGCCCCCGGGGTGACCACGTACGGGGTCGCGCGCCGCAGCCAGGGCCAGAGGGCGATGCCCACCAGGAGGGCGACCGGGTGGCCGATGCCGGTCACGAGGTCGGTGTCGTCGAGGAGTTGACGGCCGATCAGGGCGGCGGCGCCGCCCAACGCGCACAGGCGGCCAGGGGGCGCGAAGAGCCCGGCGAGCGCCCCCAGGGACGCCAACACGCCGTAGCTCACCCCGATGTCCAGGCCGTCGAGCGCCGCGGCGTCCAACCGCCCGGCCGCGACGGCCGCGAGCACCACCGCCTGCGAGAGCAGCGTCGCGAGCACGTGCCCGGCCGCGAACACCGCCGCCGCCCGCCGCCCGCCGACCCGCCGTTCCAGCGGTGCCACGGTGACCGCGAAGGCCCAGAAGTAGGGCATCCAGACCGGCCCGGCCACCCATGTCCCGCTCAGCAGCAGGGAGCCGATGGGGTGGTCCAGCAGGTTGTGGGCGTCCGAGCTGGAGTAGCCCTGGAGCCGGTCGACCACCGCCTGGTCGCCGAAGCGGGCGAACAGCGTGGTGCCCAGCAGCAGGGCGAGGTACCCGAGCGCGAAGGGGTTGCGGCGGGGCGTGGGGAGCACGCCCCGCAGACCGGCGCGCAGCCGTGACCGGAGATCAGCCATTCCGCCCTCCGGTCGACTCGTGCCACCATGTGACTTGTCGTGCTCACGGTACTTCGCAGAACGCCCACGGTACTTCCCCGTACTGGGAGCCTCCTGTGAATCCGCTGTGAGCTCGGTTCGAACCCTGCCCGCCGTTGGTCCGGACCAGCCCTACGCCTACGGACCAGTAGCGAACCCGCCCAGGAGTCTGTCATCCCTTCAACGGCATACGCACCGTTACGGGCGATATTTTCGGCGGGTAAGGTATCGCCCCGTGCCGCATCCCGGGCCCGGGGCGAGGCCGGCCAACAGGCCGGTTGTGCCCGGTTCACCTGCCGGGATGCTCGCGGTGTACGTACGCTGCGACCAGAGCGGAACGGATGCGCGGACCACACCTGCGTACCCTTCCGGGACCCGTGACCTCGGCGGACGGTCCGGGTGATTTTCGGGCCCCGGCACGGGCCCGCCGACGGAACACAAGACGACTACGAGCGGACCCCGCTGTCCCCACAGGCAGCCGGGCCGCAGCCCTGGGGGCGGTGGCGTGACCGTGACAGAGATTCAGCAGGAGACCAACAACAACAGCGCGGTGGGCACCCAGCGACGGGTGCTCGTCGTGGAGGACGAGCCCACCATCGCCGAGTCCATCGCGGCCCGGCTCGGGGCCGAGGGCTTCAAGGTGGCCGTGGCGCACGACGGCCCCGGCGCGGTGGACGGCTTCCACACCTGGCAGCCGGACCTGGTGGTGCTGGACGTGATGCTGCCCGGCTTCGACGGCCTGGAGGTCTGCCGTCGGATCCAGGCCCAGCGTCCGGTGCCGGTGCTGATGCTGACGGCCCGGGACGACGAGACCGACCTGCTGGTCGGCCTCGGGGTCGGCGCCGACGACTACATGACGAAGCCGTTCTCGATGCGCGAGCTGGCCGCCCGGGTCAACGTGCTGCTGCGCCGCGTCGAGCGGGCCCAGCAGGCCGCCCGGACGCCCGCGCTGGGCAGCCTGCGGTTCGGCGACCTGGAGATCGACCACGTCCAGCGCCGGGTCCGGATCGGCAGCGGCGACGTCCACCTGACGCCGACCGAGTTCGACCTGCTGGCCTGCCTGGCCGCCCAGCCGCGCGCGGTGCTCACCCGCGAGCAGCTGCTGGCCGAGGTCTGGGACTGGACCGACGCGTCCGGCACCCGCACCGTGGACAGCCACGTCAAGGCGCTGCGCCGGAAGATCGGCGCCAGCTGGATCCGCACCGTCCACGGCGTCGGGTACGCCCTGGAGGCACCGCTCTCCTGACCGGGAGGACGGCAGAGGCCGGGACCGGGGGGTCCTGGCTCCGCCGCACACCCACCGGGTACGCGGGCACGACGCAGGGCGACGCAGGGGCGAGATGACCTTCCCACAACAGCGCAAGCGCACGGCGCAGCACCACGACGGCGACCACCGGGGCCTGGCCAGCCGGGCCGCCAGCCGGCTCTGGGACGACGTGCGTCCGCTGGACCCGGTCCGTTCGATCAAGGGCAAGCTCACGCTGCTGGTGATCGTCTCGGTCTTCCTGGCCAGCCTGATGGTGGTGGTCGCGATCCGGTCGGAGACCCAGATCCGGATCATCATGATCTTCTCGATGATCGCCTCGCTGCTCTTCATGCAGTTCCTGGCCCACGGCCTCACCGCCCCGCTGCGCGACATGACCGCGGCCGCCCGGGCGATGGCCGAGGGCGACTACAGCATCCGGGTCGAGGTGAACTCCCGGGACGAAGTCGGCGAGCTGGCCGAGACCTTCAACCGGATGGCCGGCGACCTGGAGGCCGCCGACCGCCACCGGCGGGAGCTGGTCGCGAACGTCTCGCACGAGCTGCGCACCCCGATCGCCGCCCTGCGCGCCGTGCTGGAGAACGTGGTGGACGGCGTGGTCAAGCCCGATCCGAGGACCCTCGGCGCCGCGCTGGAGCAGACCGAGCGGCTGGGCCGCCTGGTCACCCACCTGCTCGACCTCTCCAAGCTGGACGACGGGGTGGTCCCGCTGGACACCCGCCCCTTCGAGGTCAGCCCCTTCCTGGACGGCGTGCTGCGCGGGGTGACCGTGGACGGCGCGACCGCGGCCGGTGCGCACGGGCGGCGCGACGACGTCCACCTGGCCCTGGACGTCAGCCCGGCCGGGCTGACCGCCTGGGCCGACCCGGAGCGGCTGCACCAGGTGGTGGCCAACCTGGTGGACAACGCCTGCAAGCACTCCCCCGCCGGCGGCACCGTCACCGTCCGGGCCCGGGCCGGGGAGGAGTCCGGCGCCCTGGTGCTGGAGGTCGAGGACCAGGGCCCGGGCATCCCGGCGCAGGACCGCGACCGGGTCTTCGAACGCTTCGGCCGCAGCGGCAGCGCCACCTCGCAGGGCCCCGGCTCGGACGGCGGCACCGGCCTGGGCCTGGCGATCGCCCGCTGGGCGGTCGACCTGCACGGGGGCCGGATCGGGGTCGCGGAGGCCGCCCGGGGCTGCCGGATCGTGGTCACGCTGCCCGGCGGGCCGGGGGCTACCCCCGAGTTGTCACAGAACTGGGACATTGCCGCCGCCGGGACTGCGTCAGATCGGACCGCACCCCACTGACCTGCGGTATTGTCCCTGTTTGAGGGGATTTCCACCTGCTTGGGAGGCGATCGCTTCCCCGCAGTTGGAACTTTCTAACGCACATTTTCGGCCAAATAACCGGTCGGCACTGTGATCTGGGTGACGCCTGGCCCAGGGGGACTGCGCGATCAGTGATCGTAGGCGTAGCCTTAATCCCCGCTGTCCACCATCCCAAAAGGAAGCGGAAGAGGGCGGTTGCCCCGTGTCGCCACACCCTGAAACCCCCGTCAGCTCGGCAAGCTCCACTGGCTTCGGCCCCAACGAGTGGCTCGTCGACGAGATCTACCAGCAGTACCTCCAGGATCCGAACTCGGTCGACCGAGCCTGGTGGGACTTTTTCGCCGACTACAAGCCCGGTACCGAGGTGACTCCAGTGACCCAGGCCGCGACCCAGGCCGGCCCCACGCCGACCGCCGTTGCCGCCCCTGCCCCTGCTGCCGTGCCGGCGGCGCCCGCCCCCGCTGCACCGGCCACGCCGGTCCAGCCGGCGCCTGCGCCGCTCGCCGCAGCCCCCGCCGCGCCGCCCGCGCCGAAGGCCGCCGCCCCGGCCCCCGCGCCGGCCGCCGAGGGGACCGGCCCCGAGCTGCTCGTGCTGCGTGGTCCGGCGAAGGCCGTCGCCACCAACATGGACGCCTCGCTGGAGGTGCCGACCGCGACCTCGGTCCGCGCCGTCCCGGCCAAGCTGTTGATCGACAACCGCATCGTCATCAACAACCACCTGCAGCGCGCCCGTGGTGGCAAGGTCTCCTTCACCCACCTGATCGGCTACGCCCTGGTCCAGGCCGTCAAGGCCAACCCGGGCATGAACTACAGCTACAAGGTGGAGGACGGCAAGTCCTACCTGGTGAAGCCCGAGCACGTGAACCTGGGCCTCGCCATCGACCTGGTCAAGCCGAACGGGGACCGCCAGCTGGTGGTCGCGGCCATCAAGAAGGCCGAGACCCTCGACTTCCTGGGCTTCTGGCAGGCCTACGAGGACATCGTCCGCCGGGCCCGCGCCAACAAGCTGACGATGGACGACTTCACCGGCGTCACCGTCTCGCTGACCAACCCCGGCGGCATCGGCACCGTGCACTCCGTGCCGCGCCTGATGCAGAACCAGGGCACCATCGTCGGCGTCGGCGCCATGGAGTACCCGGCCGAGTTCCAGGGCTCCGCCCCGGAGACGCTGGCCCGCCTCGGCGTCTCCAAGACCATGACGCTGACCTCCACCTACGACCACCGCGTCATCCAGGGCGCCGGTTCGGGTGAGTTCCTGCGGTCGATCCACCAGCTGCTGCTGGGCGGGAACGACTTCTACGACGAGGTCTTCGAGTCGCTGCGCATCCCGTACGAGCCGGTGCGCTGGGCGACCGACGTCGCCACCACCCACGACGACGAGGTCAACAAGACCGCGCGCGTCATGGAGCTGATCCACTCCTACCGGGTCCGCGGTCACCTGATGGCCGACACCGACCCGCTGGAGTACAAGCAGCGCAAGCACCCCGACCTGGACGTCACCAACCACGGCCTCACCCTGTGGGACCTGGAGCGCGAGTTCGCGGTCGGCGGCTTCGGCGGCCAGAAGATGATGAAGCTCCGCGACATCCTCGGCCTGCTGCGCAACACCTACTGCCGCACCGTCGGCATCGAGTACATGCACATCCAGGACCCGAAGCAGCGCAAGTGGCTGCAGGAGCGCCTGGAGAAGCCGTACACCAAGCCCGAGCGCGAGGAGCAGCTGCGCATCCTGCGCCGCCTGAACTCCGCCGAGGCCTTCGAGACCTTCCTGCAGACCAAGTACGTCGGGCAGAAGCGGTTCTCCCTGGAGGGCGGCGAGTCCCTCATCCCGCTGCTGGACGCCACCATCGACGCGGCTGCCGAGCACCGCCTCGACGAGGCCGTCATCGGCATGGCCCACCGCGGCCGCCTGAACGTGCTGGCCAACATCGTCGGCAAGCCGTACGGCAAGATCTTCGGCGAGTTCGAGGGCAACCTCGACCCGAAGTCGATGCACGGCTCCGGCGACGTCAAGTACCACCTGGGCTCCGAGGGCACCTTCACCGGCCTGGACGGGGAGACCATCAAGGTCTCGCTGGCCGCCAACCCCTCCCACCTGGAGGCGGTCGACCCGGTGGTCGAGGGCATCGTCCGCGCCAAGCAGGACGTGCTGGACCAGGGCGGCACCACCTTCCCGGTGCTGCCGATCCAGGTCCACGGCGACGCGGCCTTCGCCGGCCAGGGCGTCGTCGCGGAGACCCTGAACATGTCGCAGCTGCGCGGCTACCGCACCGGTGGCACCATCCACCTGGTGGTCAACAACCAGGTCGGCTTCACCGCCGCCCCGGCCAGCAGCCGCTCGTCGATGTACTGCACCGACGTGGCGCGGATGATCGAGGCCCCGATCTTCCACGTGAACGGCGACGACCCGGAGGCCGTGGTCCGCGTCGCGCGGCTCGCCTTCGAGTTCCGCCAGGCGTTCCACAAGGACGTCGTGATCGACCTCATCTGCTACCGCCGCCGCGGTCACAACGAGGCCGACAACCCGTCGTTCACCCAGCCGCTGATGTACGACCTGATCGACAAGAAGCGCTCGGTGCGCAAGCTCTACACCGAGGGCCTGATCGGTCGCGGCGACATCACCATGGAAGAGGCGGAGCAGGCGCTCCAGGACTTCCAGGGCCAGCTGGAGAAGGTCTTCTCCGAGGTCCGGGACGCCGCCGGTGCCCAGCAGGGCACCACCAACGGCAAGCCGGTCGCGGACTTCCCGGTCTCCATCCAGACCGGCATCTCCGAGGAGATGGTGAAGCGGATCGCCGCCTCGCAGGTCAACCTGCCGGAGTGGCTGACCGTCCACCCGCGCCTGCTGCCGCAGCTGCAGCGCCGCGCCGCCTCGGTCGAGGACAACACCATCGACTGGGCGATGGGCGAGACCCTCGCCATCGGCTCGCTGCTGATGGAGGGCCACCCCGTCCGCCTGGCCGGCCAGGACTCGCGCCGCGGCACCTTCGGCCAGCGCCACGCGGTGCTGATCGACCGGAACACCGGCGAGGACTACACCCCGCTGCTGTACCTGACGGAGGACCAGGCCCGCTACACCGTCTACGACTCGCTGCTCAGCGAGTACGCGGCGATGGGCTTCGAGTACGGCTACTCCCTCACCCGGCCGAACGCGCTGGTGATGTGGGAGGCGCAGTTCGGCGACTTCGTCAACGGCGCGCAGACCATGGTCGACGAGTACATCGCCTCGGCCGAGCAGAAGTGGGGCCAGCACTCCGGCGTCACCCTGCTGCTGCCGCACGGCTACGAGGGCCAGGGCCCGGACCACTCGTCCGCCCGCCCGGAGCGCTTCCTCCAGATGTGCGCGCAGGACAACATGACGGTCGCCATGCCGACCCTGCCGTCGAACTACTTCCACCTGCTCCGCTGGCAGGCGCACAACCCGCACCACAAGCCGCTCATCGTCTTCACCCCGAAGTCGATGCTGCGCCTGAAGGCCGCGGCGTCCGCCACCAGCGAGTTCCTCAGCGGCTCGTTCCGCCCGGTCATCGGTGACACCACCGTCGACCCGGCGAACGTCCGCAAGGTGGTCATCACGGCGGGCAAGTTCTACTACGACGTCGAGGCGGCCCGGGCCGAGCGCGGGATCACCGACACCGCCATCGTCCGGGTGGAGCGGCTCTACCCGCTCCCGGTCGCCGAGCTCCAGGAGGAGCTGGCCCGCTACGGCGAGAACGTCCAGTTCGTCTGGGCCCAGGAGGAGCCGGCCAACCAGGGCGCGTGGCCGTTCATCGCCATGAACCTGGTCGACCACCTCCAGGTCGTCATCGGCCGCTCCGCCAACGGCGCCCGCCTGCGCCGCGTCGCCCGCACCGCGTCCTCCGCCCCGGCGGTCGGCTCGGCCAAGCGGCACGCCGCCGAGCAGCAGGCGCTGCTGGAGGAGATCTTCACCCTCTGACGCCGCGTCGGTCCGTACCCGGGCCCCGTCCACCGCTCCGGCGGCGGGCGGGGCCCGCGGTCGTTCCCCTGCCGGGCCCAGCGGTGCTGCCGTATGTTCGTCCCACCGATGTCACTGCGGGGGGAGCGAGGACATGACCACGGACCCGGTGTTCCGGCCGCTGGAGGCGGGGGACCCGTCGGAGGTGGGCGGGTACCGCCTGGCCGCCCGGCTCGGGGCCGGCGGCATGGGGCGGGTCTACCTGGGCTACACGCCGGGCGGGCGGCCGGTGGCGGTCAAGGTGGTGCGGCGCCGGCTCGCCGCCGATCCGGAGTTCCGCCGGCGGTTCCGGCACGAGGTGGCCAACGCCCGGCGGATCCACGGCCTGTACACCGCGCAGGTGGTGGACGCCGGGACGGACGAGGAGCTGCCCTGGCTGGCCACCGCCTACGTGCCGGGGCCCTCGCTCCAGGAGGTGGTCCGGGAGCACGGCGCCCTGCCGCCCCGGACGGCGCTGCTGCTGCTCGGCGGGATCGCCGAGGCGCTCCAGGCGATCCACCAGGTCGAGGTGGTGCACCGGGACCTCAAGCCGGCCAACGTGCTGATGGCGGTGGACGGCCCCCGGGTGATCGACTTCGGCATCGCCAAGGCCGCGCACGCCACCGTGCTCACCGACTCCGGCTCGACCATCGGCTCGCCGCCGTACATGGCCCCGGAGCAGGTCCGGGGGCAGCCGGTCACCCCGGCCACCGACGTGTTCGCGCTCGGCGCGCTGCTGGCGTACGTCAGCGGCGGAGCACTGCCGTTCGGGGACGGGCCGGACACCGCGGTGCTCTACCGGGTGGTGCACGAGCCGCCCGCGCTGGCCGGAGTGCCGGACGCCCTGCGGGAGTTGGTGGCCGCCTGCCTGGCCAAGCGGGTCGAGGACCGGCCCGGGCCGGCCGAGCTGGTCCGGGCCGCCCGGGAGCACCCGCTGGTGGGCGGCGAGTTGCGCTTCACCGGGCACTGGCTGCCGGACCCGGTCACCCTGGCGCTCCGCCACCGGGCCGAACTCCCGCTGCCCACCGGCCCGTTGGACTCGGCAGGACCGCCGGCCGGGCCGCTCCCCGAGCCGTCTCCCGAGCCGTCCGCCGGGCTGGTGCCGACCGCACCGGCCACCGCACCGGTGACGGTCCCGCCCCGGCCCGCGCTGCCGCCGCCCCCGGTCCTGCCCCCGCCGGTGCTGCCGCCGCCCGCCCCGGCGCGGAGGACGGCGGCCGCCCGCCGCCGGGCCCTGCTGACCGGCGCGACGGCGGTGGCGGTGGTGCTGCTCGGCGCGGTCGCGCTCTGGCCGGATCCGGACGAGCCCACCGGCCCGTTCCAGCTCGGCTACCGGGACCGGCAGTTGACCATCCCGCCGAACGGCGCCTTCGACTTCGACCTGGACGACGGCACCGTGGTGCCGGCCTACTCCTCCTCCTGGACGGTCTCCACCGCGGGCCCGGAGTTCCGGGTGAGCTCCGGCTCTGACGTCTACCTGCCGCACGACGGGGCGCGGCTGACCGTGCTGGCCTGCGTGGCCGGGATCGAGAGCGAACCGGGCACCGGGCCGGTGAAGTTCGAGCAGGTACCGGTCGGCCGGTCGTTCTGCGTGCGGAACCGGGAGACCGGCTCGGTCGCGGTGCTGCGCACGGTGAAGCTCGGCGACAGCGACGGCATGGCCACCTGCTCGGTGACCTACTACCGGCACCAGGGGTGAGGGCTATCCTGACCGGGTCACACCACGAGCGACCGGAGCAGAGCGTGTACTTCACCGACCGAGGCATCGAGGAGCTGCAGAACCGGCGCGGCGAGGAGGAGGTCAGCTTCGAGTGGCTGGCCGACCGGCTGCGCGAGTTCGTCGACCTCAACCCGGACTTCGAGGTCCCGGTCGAGCGGCTGGCCACCTGGCTGGCCCGGCTCGACGACGAGGACGAGGACTGACCCGCGGGTCACTCCAGCGGGACCCTACGGGCCCGGACGGCTACGGCCGTCCGGGCCCGTACTGCTTTCCCCGGGGTGGACCCTGACCCGTCCCTGACCCGTCCCTGAGACCGCCCGCTCCTCCTTGACTTCGCCCTCACGCGATATATCGTGTTGTTCAGGGGGACGCGATACATCGCGTATCCGACAACGGGAGGCGGGACGGAACCATGGGCAAGTGGACGGTCGAGGGGCCGGAGAAGATCAGCTTCGAGGAGCCGGTGAACGTGCTCCAGGTCCGGGTGGTGGCCGGCGCGGTGAACGTGGTCGCCGCCGAGGGCCCGGCCCGCCTGGAGGTCACCGAGCTGGAGGGCGACCCGCTGCTGGTCTCCCTGGAGGACGGCGTCCTGACGGTCACCTACAAGGACCTCTCCTGGAGCGAGCTGACGGAGTCGGCCAAGTCGGTCGAGAAGGTGAAGAGCTTCTTCGAGGGCCTGCGCCGCAAGCGCCGCGCGGTGGTCTCGCTGACCGTCCCGGCCGCCGCCGAGGTCAAGGTCGGCTCGGTCTCCGCCGACACCACCGTCTCCGGGGTGGCCGGCCGGGTCGGCGTGCAGGGCGCCAGCGGCGAGACCACGCTGGTCGGCCTCAGCGGCCGGGCCGACGTGAACACCGTGACCGGTGACGTGAACGCCCAGGCGGTGGCCGGGGAGCTGAAGGTCAACACCGTCTCCGGGCACCTCACCGTGGTGGCCGGCAGCGGCGAGAAGCTGCACGCCAAGTCGGTCAGCGGCTCCGTCACCCTGGACCTGGACTCCACCACCCCGACCGACCTGCACGTGGCCACGGTCAGCGGCCCGGTCGCCGTCCGGCTGCCCTCGCAGGCCGACGCCAAGGTGGAGGCCGGCACCACCGGCGGCGAACTCTCCAGCACCTTCGAGGAGTTGACCATCGGCGGCGGCTGGGGCACCCGCAAGCTCTCCGGCCAGCTCGGCTCCGGCACCGGCCGGCTCCAGGTGAACACCGTCTCCGGCGCGGTCACCGTGCTGCGCCGCCCCGAGACCGAGGACGGCCAGGTGCGCTTCACCAAGGAGCTGCCCGCCGCCACCGCCACCGACGAGACCCCCCAGGAGGGCTGAGATGACCCCCGTCTTCGGCCACGGCCGCCTGCGCCTGTACCTGCTCAAGCTGCTGGACGAGTCCCCGCGCCACGGCTACGAGGTGATCCGCCTGCTGGAGGAGCGCTTCCAGGGCCTGTACGCGCCCTCGGCCGGTACCGTCTACCCCCGGCTGTCCAAGCTGGAACAGGAGGGCCTGGTCACCCAGAGCACCGAGGGGGGCCGCAAGGTCTACCGGCTGACCGAGGCCGGGCGCACCGAGCTGGCGGCCCGTCAGGCCGAACTCGCCGAGCTGGAGGTGGAGATCCGGGACTCGGTGGCCCAGCTGGCCGGGGCGATCCGCGAGGACGTCCGGGACACCGCCAAGGACCTCCGCGAGGAGATCTGGGGCGCGGCCAAGCCGAAGTCCGAGGACACCGACGGGGAGGGCCGGGGCGGCGACCCGTGGGCCGGCCCCTGGGGCGAGAAGGAGTCCTGGCAGCGCGCCAAGCAGGAGTTCGCCCAGTTCAAGGCGCAGGCCAAGGAGCAGGCCAAGCGCGCCAAGGAGCAGGAGCGGGCCGCCAAGCAGCAGGCCAAGGCCGCCGAGGCGGAGGCCCGCCGGCTGCGCGAGGAGGCCAAGGCCTCCCGGGCGGCCGCCCAGCAGGAGGCGCTGCGGATCAAGCGCCGGGTCGAGCAGCACGTCAAGGAGGCGGCCTCGCGCGGTGACTGGTCCACCGGCCTGTCCGAGGGCCTGGCCGAGATCACCCGCTCGCTCTCCGGCCTGGCCGACGCCGCCAAGTGGGGCGCCGCGACCGTCACGGAGGACATCAAGGTCTCCCGGGTCGACTTCGAGAAGGACCGGAGCACCGAGAAGCCCGCCGACCTGCCCGGCTGGGCCGTCACCGACCCGGACGGCGACCCGGCCCGCGAGCTGGAGCGCCTGCTGGACCGCTTCCGCGACCAGGTCCGCGACGCCGCCCGCGACCACGGCGTCACCCGGGCCGGCCTCGCCGACGCCCAGGCCACCCTGGCGGCCGCCGCCGAACGGCTGTGCCGCCCCCGGGGCTGACGCCCCGTCCGCCCGGAGGGCGGTCAGGGGCGCGGGGAACTGCGCGAAGGGGAACGCAACGACCCGTGTGCCGGGTACGGGGATTCACTTGCACGTGAGCGTCCGTACCCGGCACACGGGTCTGCTTCTTCCGTCTCGCGCAGTTCCCCGCGCCCCTGTCGGCCCTGGCGGGCCTCCGGGCCCGGAGGGCAGGCGGTGCGTCAGGGTTCGAGCACCAGCTTGCCGAAGACGTCGCCCTTGGCGAGCCGGGCGAAGGCGTCCCGGGCCTCGGTGAGCGGCAGCACGGTGTCGATCACCGGCCGCACCCCGGAGGTGGCGCAGAGCGCGAGCAGCGCCGCCAGCTCCTCCTTGGTGCCCATGGTGGAGCCCTGGACGTTGAGTTCCAGGAAGAAGATCCGGTTCAGCTCGGCGGCCTTCGGGCTGGGGCCCGAGGTGGCGCCGGAGATGACGATCGAGCCGCCCGGCTTCAGCGACTTGACGGAGTGGGACCAGGTCGCGGCGCCGACGGTCTCCATCACCGCGTCCACCCGCTCCGGGAGCCGGGCGCCGCTCTCGAAGGCCGCGTCGGCACCGAGCTCGACCGCCCGGGCCCGCTTGGCCTCGTCCCGGCCGGTGACCCAGACCCGCAGGCCGGCCGCCTTGGCCAGCACGATCAGCGCGGTGGCCACCCCTCCCCCGGCGCCCTGCACCAGCACGGTCTGGCCGGGCTTGGCGGCGGCCTTGGTGAAGAGCATCCGGTAGGCGGTGAGCCAGGCGGTGGGCAGGCAGGCGGCCTCGGCGAAGGAGAGCTCGGCGGGCTTGGGCAGCAGGTTCCAGGTCGGCACGGCGACCTTCTGGGCGAAGGTGCCCTGGTACTTCTCGGTGAGGATGGTGCGCGGCTCGTCCGGGCCGACCCCGTGGCCGCTCTGGCCGATCACCGAGTGGATGACCACCTCGTTGCCGTGCTCGTCGATCCCGGCCGCGTCGCAGCCGAGGATCATCGGCAGCCGCTCGGCGGGCAGGCCCACCCCGCGCAGCGACCAGAGGTCGTGGTGGTTGAGGGTGGCGGCCTTGACCGTCACCACGCTCCAGCCGGGACGGGCCTGGGGCTCCGGGAGCTCGCCCAGCTCCAGTGCGCTGAGCGGGTCGTCGGCGTCGATGCGGGCTGCGTAGGCGGCGAACATGGACCGGACACTAGCGGTGAACGTCCACTCACCGGAACGGGACACGGGTGTGACGGCGGTAACCGTCACACCCGTGTCTCGTGAGTGCCATCGGACCCGGCGGAGCGCCGGACGGCGCGTCAGATCCGCGCCACGCCCTCGCGGCGGGCGGCCTCGGCCACCGCCTTGGTGACCGCCGGGGCGACCCGGGGGTCGAACGGCGAGGGGATGACCCGCTGCGGGGTCAGCTCGTCGGCGACCACCGCGGCGAGCGCCTCGGCGGCGGCCAGCTTCATGCCCTCGGTGATCCGGGTGGCCCGGACCTGGAGCGCACCGGCGAAGATGCCGGGGAAGGCCAGCACGTTGTTGATCTGGTTCGGGAAGTCCGAGCGCCCGGTGGCGACCACGGCCGCGTAGCGGTGGGCGACCTCGGGGTGGATCTCCGGGTTCGGGTTGGCCATCGCGAAGACGAAGCAGCCCTCGGCCATGGTGGCGACGACGTCCTCCGGGACGGTGCCGCCGGAGACGCCGATGAAGACGTCGGCGCCGGCCAGCGCGTCGGCCAGCGAGCCCTTGAGGCCGCTGCGGTTGCTGAGGGCGGCGATCTCCGCCTTGACGTCGGTCAGGTCGCCCCGGCCGTCGTACACCACGCCCTTGCGGTCGCAGACCGCGACGTCGCCGATCCCGGCGGCCAGCAGCATCTTGGCGATGGCGATGCCGGCCGCGCCCGCGCCGGAGATGACCGCGCGCAGCGAGCCGATCTCACGGCCCGTCACCTTGGCGGCGTTCCAGAGCGCGGCGGTGGTGACGATCGCGGTGCCGTGCTGGTCGTCGTGGAAGATCGGGATGTCCAGGGCCTCCTGGAGCCGGCTCTCGATCTCGAAGCAGCGCGGGGCGGAGATGTCCTCCAGGTTGACGCCGCCGAAGGACGGGGCGAGCCGCACCACGGTCTCGACGATCTCGTCGACCTCGGTGCAGGCGAGCGCGATCGGCACCGCGTCCACGCCGCCGAACTGCTTGAACAGGATGGCCTTGCCCTCCATCACGGGCAGCGAGGCCTCCGGGCCGATGTCGCCCAGGCCGAGCACGGCGGTGCCGTCGGTGACGACGGCGACCACGTTGGACTTCCAGGTGTAGTCGTTGACCAGTTCCGGCTGCTCGGCGATGGCCGTGCAGACCTTGGCGACACCGGGGGTGTAGGCGAGGGACAGGTCGTCCGCATCGCGCACCGGCACCGTCGCCCGGACCTCCATCTTGCCGCCCCGGTGGAGCGCGAAAACGGCGTCGACCGGGTCGTCGGTCTCAGTGCTGGTGTGGATGATCTCCGCTGCCACGATGACCTCTTCGTCATTTGTTCAGCGAGAGCGCGCGTACCGACGGGCCAAGACCCGCTCGGGGGCGTCCCGGACGGGATGCCGAAAAACCCGGGCCGCCTGAGCGGACCCGGACGAGGGGTCGGGGCGCTGCTGTCGGGCGGCGCCCTCGGATGAGGGTTTTATGGGTGTCTCTGCGGTTGTGCTTCCGGTCTGCCCTGGCCGGTTCCGGTGGGTACCGGTCCACGAGCCTAGGCCGGACAGAGGCATCGCACCTATGCCTTTTTGTCCTTTTCACGCGCACGTCATCCGCAGGTCAGGCAGTTGACGACCGTTGGTTTCGGAAGTACCGACGGCCCTGCACCGACAGCGGCGGTCGTGCACGCACACCCGCAGGATTGAACACCAGACACGGAGGGGAGCTGGCGCCTCGAATCCGGAGTCTGCGTAGCCGACTTCCGGTTCTGCGCGCCCCGGGTCTGTCGCGACCCGGCGGCCTGGGGTTCTGATCGGGGGTCACCCGATACCCGATTCTGACACATCCGAGACCTGCCTCGGCAGGGTGGGATGGAAGACTCCGGGCTCCGGCCCCCGCCGGTCCGCGCGCCCTCTCCCACAGGAGGACGCGCACCTCTCCCACAGGAGGACCAGTACCTCATGCAGTACATTTCCCCCATATTCCGTCATGTCGGCCGCACCACGGCCGTGTTGGCCGCCGGTTCCGCCCTGCTGACCGGCTGCGGCGCCGAGCCGGCACCGAAGGCCTCGTCCGACGACCCCCGCTCGATGCTCCCGGACGCCGTCCGGACGGCCGGGGTGCTCCGGGTCGGCTCCGACCTCAACTACGCCCCGGTGGAGTTCAAGGACCCGAACGGCCAGGCCGTCGGCCTCGACCCGGAGATCGCCGAGGCGATCGGCCGGCAGCTCGGTCTGAAGGTCCAGTTCGTCGACACCCCCTTCGACAAGCTGGTCCCCGGACTGCACGCGAAGCAGTACGACGTCGTGATGTCCGCGCTGAGCGACAACCGGCAGCGCCGCGAGGGCACCGACGACAACGGCACCCAGGTGAATCCCGGGGTGGACTTCGTCGACTACTTCATCGCCGGGACCTCGATCCTGGTGAAGAAGGGAAATCCGAAGTCGATCGCCACCCTGGACGACCTCTGCGGCCACACCGTCGCGCTCCAGCGCGGCACCACCCAGGACGCGATCGTCGCCCGCCAGACCGCGGCCTGCGACAAGCGCGGCAAGGCCCTCACGGTCAAGCTCTTCGAGACCGACGACCAGGCGCTGGCCGAGGTGAAGGCCGGCCGCGCGGTGGCCGACCTGAACGACTTCCCGGTGGCCGCCTACGTGGCCCAGCAGCAGGACGGCGGGAAGACCTTCGAGGTGGCCAGCGCCCAGCTCCAGCCCGGCCCGTACGGGATCGCGCTGCCCAAGGAGTCCACCGCGCTGCGCGACGCGCTGGCGAAGGCACTCGACCGGGTGATCCGCAGCGGCGAGTACGACAAGATCCTCGCGAAGTGGAACGTCTCGGCCGGCGCGGCACAGAACGCCGTGGTCAACGGCGGGTTCTGACGCTCCGGAGCCTTCCGGTCCGCATACTTATACACGGAGTGACAGGGACACGGTATTCGTCCGGATAGCGGACGCTCTGCCCCCTCGTTATCCGATTTTGATCTGAATAGTGGTCCGTTACCGAATGCCTGGTGGCAGGATTCCCACCAACTCGGATCGCTACAGCCCACCTCGGCGGAGGGTGGCGACAGCCCCGGCCCCCCGTGTACGCCGCTCCGCGGCGCGCTCCGCCCAGCCTCTCCCACAGGAGGAGTCTCCCCCCATGACCGTCCGTAACCCGCGCACCCGCCTCATCGCCGCCGGTGCCCTCGTCGCGACCGCCTCGCTGGTGCTCACCGCCTGCGGCAGCGACAGCAGCTCCTCCGGCGGGTCCGCGAGCCCGACCGCCTCCGTCAAGGCCGTCACCGCCGACGCCGCGCTGGCCGCGCTCGTCCCGGCCGACGTCAAGAGCTCCGGCAAGCTCGTGGTCGCGGCCGACGCCTCGTACGCCCCGAACGAGTTCAAGGACGACAAGGGCACCATCGTCGGCATGGACGTCGACCTGGCGAACGCCATCGCGCAGAAGCTGGGCCTGACCGCGGACGTGCAGAACTCCCCGTTCACCGCGATCATCCCGGGCATCGCGGCGAACAAGTTCCAGCTCGGCATGAGCTCCTTCACGGACACCAAGGAGCGCGAGCAGACCGTCGACATGGTCACCTACTTCACCGCCGGCACCAGCGCCGCCGTGAAGAAGGGCAACCCGGAGAAGGTCACCGCCGACGACTACTGCGGCAAGAAGGTCGCGGTGCAGACCGGCACCACCCAGGCCGACGCGATCAAGGACACCATCAACCCGGCCTGCGCCAAGGCGGGCAAGGCCACCATCCCGGGCGACGGCGACAAGTTCGACCTGCAGACGGACGTCACCAACGCGCTGGTCTCCGGCCGCGACCAGGTCATGCTGGCCGACTCCCCGGTCGTCGACTACGCGATCAAGCAGACCAACGGCCAGCTGGAGAAGCTCGGCGGCACCACCGACTCCGCCCCCTACGGCATCGTCGTCGCCAAGGGCTCCGCCCTCACCAAGGCGGTGCACGGCGCGGTCGAGGCGCTGATCGCGGACGGCACCTACAAGTCGATCCTCTCCAAGTGGGGCGTCGAGGCCGGCGCGATCGACAAGTCCGTGGTGAACGGCGCCGCAAGCTGACCTCGCGTCAGACCTGACTCTCCCGAAGGTCCCCCCTCGTGAACTCTTCAGACCAAGGGGCGGTGAAGCAGCCGGCACGGCCCGAGAACATCAAGGCCGTGCCGGTCCGCCACCCCGGACGCTGGGCCGGAGCAGCGGTCATCACGGTCCTCGCCGCGATGCTGGTCCACGCCCTGTTCCAGAACAAGGCATTCCAGTGGGATGTCTTCTCCAAGTACTTCTTCGACTCCAGCGTGCTGCACGGTCTGACCGTGACGCTGGAGCTCACCGCCCTCGCCATGCTGATGGGCCTGGCCGGCGGCGTCCTGCTGGCGGTCATGCGGCTCTCCCCGAACCCGCTGCTGTCCGGCACCGCCTGGCTGTACATCTGGTTCTTCCGCGGCACCCCGGTGCTGGTGCAGCTGGTCATCTGGTTCAACCTCGGCGCGCTCTGGCCGAAGCTGTCGATCGGCGTGCCGTTCGGTCCGGAGTTCTGGTCCGAGAGCACCAACAAGCTGATCCCGGTCTTCGTCGCCGCCCTGCTGGGCCTGGGCCTGAACGAGGCCGCCTACATGGCGGAGATCGTCCGCGGCGGCATCCAGTCGGTGGACGAGGGCCAGGCCGAGGCCGCCCACGCGCTCGGCATGAGCCGCTTCGCCACCATGCGCCGGATCGTGCTGCCGCAGGCCATGCGGGTGATCATCCCGCCGACCGGCAACGAGACCATCTCGATGCTCAAGACCACCTCGCTGGTCTCGGTGATCGCGCTGGAGGAGCTCTTCCGGGCCGGGCAGAACATCTACTCCCGGACCTTCCAGACCATCCCGCTGCTGATCGTGGTCAGCGTCTGGTACCTGCTGCTCACCTCGCTGCTGACGGTCGGCCAGTACTACATCGAGCGGCACTACGCCCGGGGCGCCAACCGGGCACTGCCGCCCACTCCGGTCCAGCGGATAAGGGCGCTGTTCCGCGGCCGGCCCACGCCGCCGCCGGCGCCGCCGACGGTGAACCCCGGGGTGCACGGCGGAGGGAACCTCTCATGACCGAGCTCACCAAGCAGCCGGCCGGCTCCGGCCACCCCATGGTCAAGGCCGAGGGCGTGCGGAAGTCCTACGGCCAGGTCGAGGTGCTCAAGGGCATCGACCTGGAGGTCCGCCAGGGCGAGGTGTTCTGCCTGATCGGCCCGTCCGGCTCCGGCAAGTCCACCTTCCTGCGGTGCATCAACCACCTGGAGAAGATCAACGGCGGCTTCCTGTCGGTCGACGGCGAACTGGTCGGCTACCGGCAGAAGGGCGACAAGCTCTACGAGCTGAAGGACCGTGAGGTCGCGCTCAAGCGCCGGGACATCGGCATGGTCTTCCAGCGCTTCAACCTGTTCCCGCACATGACCGCGGTGCAGAACGTCATGGAGGCGCCGGTCCAGGTCAAGGGCGAGGGCAGGACCGAGGCCAAGGAGCGGGCGATGGCCCTGCTGGAGCGGGTGGGCCTGGCCGAGAAGGCCGGCAACTACCCCTCCCAGCTCTCCGGCGGCCAGCAGCAGCGCGTCGCGATCGCCCGCGCGCTGGCCATGAAGCCCAAGCTGATGCTCTTCGACGAGCCCACCTCCGCGCTCGACCCGGAGCTGGTCGGCGACGTCCTGGACGTCATGCGCGACCTGGCCCGGGACGGCATGACCATGGTCGTGGTCACCCACGAGATGGGCTTCGCCCGGGAGGTCGGCGACGCGCTGGTCTTCATGGACGGCGGCGTGGTGGTCGAGTCCGGCCACCCGCGCGAGGTGCTGACCAACCCGCAGCACGAGCGCACCCGGAGCTTCCTCTCCAAGGTGCTCTGACCCGCGCGCGCCCCCGGGGAGCCCCGGTGAGCCCTCCACGGCTCACCGGGGCTCCCCTTTCCGTTCACCGAGGTAATACCCTAGGGGCAGCTCACCCGTTACCGGCCCTGGAAGGACCAACCGTGGAGCTCGCCTCGTACGCCAACTTCGCCGTCCGGCTGGTGAACAGCGAGGAGCCCGACCGGGGCACCGACTCGCTGACCTCGGTGGAGGCGGTGCGGGCGCTGTTCGGCCCGTCCTCGCAGGCCGCCCGGCTCTCCGACGAGAGCGACCTGCCGCGGCTGCGGGCGGTGCGGACCAGGCTGCGCGGGGTCTTCGAGGCCGCGGCCGAGGGCGACGAGGTCCGCGGGGTGGACCTGCTGAACAGCCTGCTGGTGGAGTACCCCGTCAGCCCGCTGGTCTCCGGCCACGACTACCTGGACGACGCCGGCCGCCCGCGCTGGCACCTGCACCTGGCCGACAACGCGCCGACCGCCGCCGCCAACTTCACCGCGGTCGCCTGCATGGGCCTGGCCATCCACCTCACCGAGCTGGGCGCCGACCGCCTCGGCATCTGCCAGGCCGCCCCCTGCCGCAACGCCTACCTGGACACCTCCACCAACCGCTCCCGGCGCTACTGCTCCGACCGCTGCGCCACCCGGGCGAACGTGGCCGCCTACCGCGCCCGCAAGCGCGAGGAGGCCCGTCAGGCGGCGGCCGCCGGCTGACGGCGCGGCCACCCCAGCCGGCAGAGCACCTGACCGAGGATCAACTCCTCCGGCACCGCTCCGTACTGACGGCTGTCGGTCTCCACGAAGGGGTTGTCGGAGAGCATCCACCACCCCTCCGGGCGCCGCTCGACGGCCCGCTTGAGCACCAGCAGCCCGGCGTGGCGGGGGTGTTCGAAGAGCGCGACCCGCCCGGGGCGCGGCGCCGCGCCGTACCGGACCAGCACCCGGTCGCCGTCCCGCAGAGTGGGACGCATCGAGGGCCCGGCGACCAGCACCACCCCGAACGGCAGGAGCCCGTCGTGCTGCTGTCGGTCCGTCATGCACCCTCCGTCCGGCCAAACCCAGGACCGAAGGGTAATCTCTGGCGCGGGAAGACGATTTCAGAAGGGACTCCCCAATGCGTCTGTTCACTTCGCGCGTCACCGCGCACGCCCACTGCGACCTGCCCTGCGGCGTGTACGACCCGGCCCAGGCCCGGATCGAGGCCGAGTCGGTCAAGGCCACCCAGGAGAAGTACCAGGCCAACGAGGACGCGGTCTTCCGGGCCCGCGCCATCGTCATCAAGGAGGAGCGGGCCGAGCTGGTCAAGCACCACCTCTCGGTGCTGCACACCGACTACTTCAAGGCCCCGCACTTCGAGAAGTACCCGCAGCTGCACGAGCTGTTCAACAACGCGGGCAAGGCGGCCTCGGCCGCCAAGGCGTCCACCGACCCGGCCACCGGCCAGGCGCTGCTCGACCTGATCGCGGAGATCGACAGCATCTTCTGGGAGACCAAGAAGGCCTGACGCCCCACCCCGGTGCCCCGGCCGTTCCCACCGGAACGACCGGGGCACCGGTGCGTTCGCGCTCCACGTCCCGTACTCCACCTGCCTCCAGGAGCACCCGTACCGTGAGCACCTCCCGACGCGCCCTGCTGCTCTCCGCCGCCGTCGGCGGCGTGACCCTGGGCGCCGCCACCGCGAGCCCCGCGGCCGCCGCCGACCCCGGCGCCACGCTGCGGATACCCGACGCGAAGGGGCTGGTCCGGCTGGACCTCTCCCTCGCCACCGTCTTCGACTGCACCGTCACCGGCGACGTGGTCTTCTCCTTCGTCAACTGGCCCGCCGGGCCGGTGGTCACCGAGCCGCTGGTGATCGCCACCCAGGACGCCACCGGCCACCGGATCTCCTTCGAGCACGTCGAGTGGCTGCCCGGCGGCACCGTGCCGGCCTTCCTCACCGGACCGGGGCGGACCAACCTGATCGGCTTCCTCAGTCACGACAACGGCACCACCGTCCACGGCCAGGGCGGGGCGGGCGTCCCCACCCCGGCCCCGGTCGCCGAGAGCGGCTTCGGGATCTTCGGCGACGGAGCCGACGGCCACGTGGTGCTCACCAAGGACGCCACGGCCAACCCGTACGCGGACTTCCTCGGCATGTCCGGCAACTGGTACTGGCTCAAGCGCGACGTCCACCTCGCCTCGCTCACCGTCCCGGCCGGGGTGACCCTCCAGCTCTCCGGCGGTGACACCCCCGCCTACCGGCTGTTCTGCGCCGGGACGGCCCGGATCGACGGCGCCGTGCACAGCTACGTCAACGTGGCGGCCAACGGTGCCAAGGGCGGCCGCAACCTCGCCAAGGGCCTGTTGCTGCCCGGTGCCACCGGCCCGGACGGCACCACCGGGGCCGGCACGGCCGGCGCCTCGGTGCTGGGGCAGAACGGCCCTGCGGCCGGGAGCGGCGGCTCCGCCGCGGGCCGGGCCGGAGGCGCGGGAGGCGGCTCGGCGCTGCCCACCGGCCTCGGCCTGCCGACCGTCCTGCCGTGGGCGGGGCTGGTCGCCACCGGCGGCCCGGGCGCCACCGACCCGGTGCGGTACTTCCCCGGTGGGGCCAGCGGCGGCGCGGGCGCCGGGGACGGCTCCGCCACCGGCGGTGGGGGCGGCGCCGGGGGCAACACCCTTTTCCTGGCGTCCCGTCACCTGGAGCTGAACGGCACGATCGCCGCGCACGGCGGCCGCGGCGGCAACGCGAGCGGCAGCGGGAGCGCGGGCGGCGGCGGTGGCGGCCAGGGCGGGCCGGTGGTGCTGATCACCCACGGCACCACCGGGGCCGGCACGGTCGGCTCCCCCGGCGGCCCGGGCGGGAGCGGGCTCGGCAGCGGCGAGCCCGGCCAGGACGGCTCGGCGGGCTGGATCGTCCGGGTGGCGGTCTGATGCCCCGTCGGCTCGCCTGGAACGCCCCCGACCCGGCCGCCCGGCCCGGCAACCTCAGCCTCGGCCTGGCCTTCGGCTCCGGCTACCAGGCCCGCTTCGACGCCCTGACGGCCCCTCAGCAACAGGACGAGGTCAGCCGCATGCGGGCGGCCGGGATCAGCTGGGTCCGGGCCGACGCCGAGTGGTGGACCGTCCAGCCGGTGCGGGACGCCCCGTACGACTGGCAGGTGCCCGACCGCACCGTGACCGCCCTGCTGGCCGGCGGGATGAACGTGCTGCTGCTGCTCAACGCGGCCCCCGACTCCGGCTGCCTGGCCCCCGGCGCCGAGCCGCTGCGCAGCCCCTGGCGGGCCGTGGACGCCCCGCGGTTCGCCGCCTTCTGCGCGGCCGCGGCGGCCCGCTACGGCCCCCGGGGCGTCACCGCCTACGAGCTGTGGAACGAGCCCAACCTGGACTCCGGCGAGCGGCCGTCCGCCGGTTGGGGCCACCTCTCCCCGTGGGGCTACGCCGACCTCGCGGTCCAGGCGTACCGAGCCGTGAAGACCGCGTTGCCGCAGGCGCACGTGCTGGGCGGCGGTGTGTCCACCCACCCCGAGTTCGGCACCGCCGGCGAGGCCAGGGCGGCCTCCTGGGCCGCCGTGCCGGCCGGGGCGGTCCGGGCCGCCGTGAGCGGGGCCGCGAAGCCGGAGGACCTGAACCGGCTGCTGCACGCCCCCGGCTTCCCGCCCGGCACGGTGGTGACCGGGGTGACCGGCGGCGGCTGGACGGTCGAACCACCGCCCTGGCTCGGGCGGTTCCCCGCGGTCCCGGCCGGCGACACCGGGGCCCGGATCAGCACCGGTTACCCGCCCGGGACCTTCCTCCGCGAGGTCTACGTCCGGGCCGCGGGACAGCCGATGTGGGACGCGCTGGCGATCCACCCGTACACCCAGCCGGTGCTCCCGGCCGATCACCAGCCGCAGTACGGGGGTTGGGCCGCCATCCCGGAGCTGCGCCGGGTCATGGTGGAGCACGGCGAGGGGGCCAAGGCCATGTGGATCACCGAGGTGGGCGCCCCGACCGGTGCGGCCACCGCTTCCTGGCCCGCCCGCACCGCCACCGACCGATCGGTGCAGGTGAGTTGCCCGGCCGCAGTGGCGGCCGATCTCGGACACCAGTTCAGCTCCGGCCTGCCGCAGGGCAGTTACGTCAGCGCGGTGGCACCGGGCGCGGGCTGGACGGTCACCCCGCCGACCGGACTCACCCTGGCCGCGCCCCTGGCCGCCGGAGCTCCGGTGGGCACCCTGCGGCTCGCGCCGACCTCCGGACCGGTACGGATCCCGGCCGGCACCGTGCTGGAACTGGTCCGCGCCCTCGACGCGCCCGGCCTGACCGCGGTGCTCCGGGTCACCACCACCGCCGAGACGACCACTGCCGTGGGCACCCCGGTCGACCTGACGGTCGGTGAGGTGACCCCGACCGGCACCTACCCGGCCGGGAGCGTGCTGCGCGGTCCGCTCGGCCAGACCTGGGGTACCGCTCTGGCCGCCCGGACGGATGCCCAGGTCCGGCTGGCCGGGCCCGGAGTGGCGGTCGTCCCGAGCATGGTCACCGAGCAGCGGCAGGCGGAACTGATCGTCCAGGCCGTCCGGGCCGCAGCGGTCGGTGTGCCCGGCAGCGGCCCGCTGCCGTACGTCGGCCCGGTCTTCCTCTACTGCTGGAGCGACGACGGCGGCGGCGCCGGTCCGTTCGGCCTGGTCCGGGCCGACGGGACCCCGAAAGCCGCGCTGGCCGCCGTCACGGCCCTGGCCACGACGGGCGGCGTCTGAGCCCGGTCACCGGGCAGGGGTTTCCGGCGGACCACCCGCCGGAAACCCACAGCCGCGATCCCCGGTCTCCCGAGTAGGCTCGCCGTATGATCCGCGAAGCAACGCCGTCCGACGTCCCCCTGATCCTCGACCTGATCCGCGAGCTCGCGGAGTACGAGAAGGCCCCCGACGAGGCCGTGGCCACCGAGGAGCAGCTGCGCGAGTCGCTGTTCGGCGCGAACCCGGCCGTCTTCGGCCTGATCGCCGAGGAGGACGGCGGCGGCGAGGCGGTCGGCTTCGCGCTCTGGTTCCGGAACTTCTCCACCTGGCGCGGTACCCACGGGGTCTACCTGGAGGACCTGTACGTCCGCCCGACCGCACGCGGCGGCGGCCACGGCAAGGCCCTGCTCACCGAGCTGGCCCGGATCTGCGTCCGCAACGGGTACTCGCGCCTGGAGTGGACCGTGCTGGACTGGAACGAACCCGCCATCGGCTTCTACACGTCGCTGGGTGCGGTGGGCATGGACGAGTGGACCGTGCACCGGCTCACCGGCGAGGCGCTGGCCGCCCTCGGCGCCGAGTAGCGGACCTCCGTGCCTGCCACGGCAGTTCGAACTCCTTCGCCCGTTCCCGTGACCCACGTCCTGGATCGCGACAAGCGTCGGTCCGGCGCGGTAACGTCTCGGGCGGATGCGCGGCGTTCCGACCTCTCCCGTATGGGTATGACCGGTACGTACCGCACCACCCCTCTTCACAGTTGGGGCTGAGCAGTTGAACCGAGCAACAGGAAGTGCCGCGGCCTCCCGGCCGCAAGCACCGCGCGTCACCCAGGAGGTGAGGGTGTCCCAGATCGACGGCGATCCCGGAGTGAAGGACTTCGTCGAAGTCCGGCTGCCCGCGGCGGGGGCGTACCTCTCGGTGCTGCGAACGGCGACGGCCGGTCTCGCGGCCCGTTTGGACTTCACCCTCGACGAGATCGAGGACCTCCGGATCGCAGTGGACGAAGCCTGCGCCATCCTGCTCCAGCAGGCTGTCCCGGGCTCCGTGCTGAGCTGCGAGTTCCGCCTGGTCGGTGACTCGCTCCGGGTCACCGTGGCGGCCCCGACCACCGACGGCCGGGCCCCCGAACGGGACACCTTCGCCTGGACGGTGCTCTCCGCACTGGCCGGCGAGGTGGAGTCCACGGTCGGCGCGGACAACACCGTGAGCATCAGCCTGCACAAGAAGCGCGGCGGAGCACCGGTCGCGGTGTGAGTCCACTCGCGAAGCCGTACGCGCGGCCCGGCCGCGCGTACGGCTCCCCCGTACCGCAGCGCGGTACGAACCCTCAGTGAAGTGCTCCGGAACGGAACGGGTGACCGCCGTGAGTGATCTCGACCGCACAGGCATGGCCCCCGGCCCGGCCGCCACCGCAGACTTGAGCCTGCCGGCCCAGCCGAGCCCCGCCGCCCCGCCCCCTGCCCGATCCGACCCCGCCGACGTGCACCCGAAGGACAACCATCGGATGACCCAGCCGACAGACCCGACGAACGACCAGCAGCCCGCCCCTCCGGTGCGTCCGCCGGTCGCCGGAGCCGTCCCGGCCCAGGCGCACCGCTCCGGCGCGCCGGACCGCGAGGCCGCGCGGGCGCTCTTCGTCCGGCTGGCGGAGCTGCCGGAGGGTTCGCCCGAGCGGGTCGAGCTGCGCAACCAGCTGGTCCGGATGCACATCCCGCTGGTCGAGCACCTGGCCCGCCGCTTCCGCAACCGCGGCGAGCCGCTGGACGACCTCACCCAGGTCGCCACCATCGGCCTGATCAAGTCGGTGGACCGCTTCGACCACGAGCGCGGCGTGGAGTTCTCCACCTACGCCACCCCGACCATCGTCGGCGAGATCAAGCGGCACTTCCGGGACAAGGGCTGGGCGGTCCGCGTCCCGCGCCGCCTCCAGGAGCTCCGCCTCTCGCTCACCACGGCGACCAGCGAGCTCTCCCAGCGGCACGGCCGCTCCCCCACGGTGCACGAGCTGGCCGAGCACCTCGGCATCTCCGAGGAGGACGTGCTGGAGGGCCTGGAGTCGGCCAACGCCTACTCCACGCTCTCCCTCGACGTCCCGGACAGCGACGACGAGTCCCCCGCGGTGGCCGACACCCTGGGCGCCACCGACGAGGCGCTGGAGGGGGTCGAGTACCGCGAGTCGCTCAAGCCGCTGCTGGCCCAACTCCCGCCCCGGGAGCAGAAGATCCTGGTGCTGCGGTTCTTCCGGAACATGACGCAGTCCCAGATCGCGGCCGAGGTCGGCATCTCCCAGATGCACGTCTCCCGGCTGCTGGCCCGCACGCTGGCCCAGCTCCGGGAGAAGCTCCTCGTCGAGGAGTGACGGACCCTCAGCCCTGGCCCTCAGGCCCTGAGGCTCAGGAACCTTCGGCGGTGCTCTGCTGCGCGTAGAGCACCGCCGTCACCTTCGGGTTGAGCAGCGCGCCGATGCCGACCAGCCCGACCAGGCCGATCACCACCCCGAGCACCTGCATCGCGCCGCCGTTCTGCCACATGTAGTAGGCCACCGGCAGGCAGATCGAGTTGGTCAGCACGGCCGGGGTGCGGCCCCAGCGGCGCAGCTTCAGCAGCGCCCGCCCGGCCAGCAGCGGCTGGAGGCCGAGCAGCAGCAGGATCACCCCGCCGAACTCGCTGCGGCCCAGCGCCGGGGAGTCCCAGAAGAACCCGGCGATCACGTCGTAGACGCCCCAGCCGGCCAGCGCCGCACCCTCCAGCGCGGTGATCGCGGCGCCGACGACGAGCGGGGTGGGCCGGGCGGGTCCGGTGGTCATGGAATCGGTGGTCACTCCAGCAGGGTAGCCGCAGCGGTTCGCACCCCGACCCGTAGGCTGAGCGCCATGCGCGCTCTCCTGGTCGTGAACCCGAAGGCGACCACCACCAGTGGACGCACCCGCGACGTGCTGATCCACGCCCTGCGCAGCGACCTCCGGCTGGAGGTGGCCCACACGGAGTACCGGGGCCACGCCCACGACCTGGCCGCGGGGGCCGCCGAGCGCGGCTTCGACCTGGTGGTCGCGCTGGGCGGCGACGGCACGGTCAACGAGGTCGTCAACGGGCTGCTCGCGCACGGCCCCTCCGAACGGGTGCCCCGGCTGGCCGTGGTCCCCGGCGGCTCGACCAACGTCTTCGCCCGCACCCTCGGCCTGCCCAACGACCCGGTGGAGGCCACCGGCGCGCTGCTGGACGCCCTGGAGCACCGCCGCGAGCGGGCGGTCAGCCTGGGCAAGGCGATGAGCGAGGGCTGCCCCGACCGCTGGTTCACCTTCACCGCGGGCCTCGGTTTCGACGCCGGCGTGGTGGGCCGGGTGGAGGCACAGCGGCGGGCCGGGAAGAAGTCCACCCACGCGCTCTACGTGAGCCAGGCGCTCCGGCATTTCGTCACCGAGCGTGATCATCGCCGCAACGGCCCCATCAGCCTGGAAATCAACGGCCAGGACCCCGTCCCGGGCCTCGTCCTGGCCATAGTCAGCAACACCTCGCCCTGGACCTTCCTGGGCAGCCGTCCGGTCTTCCCCTCCCCCTCCGCCTCCTTCGACACCGACCTGGACATCTTCGGCATCACTCGAATGACCGCGTTCGGCACGGCTCGAACGGTGCGTCAGATTCTGCGTTCGCACACGGCTTCGGAAGGCCGCACAGGGCCGTCCGGCCCTACGGGCAAGCACCTCGTCTCCTACCACGACGTCCGGCACTTCACCTTGGTTTCACAGGAACCGGCCCCGTTTCAGGTCGACGGGGACCACCTTGGAGACAGGAGTCGCGTCAGTTTCACAGGCGTTCGGCGGGCACTGCGTGTGATTGTGTGACCAGAAGGGCCCGTTGCCCTTCTTCTCGAACGCACAAGCCCCCTTCACCCCATAGAAGTACGGGCTGTGAGCTAGGCGACACCGAAGAATCAAAAATTTCCAGCCGAAGGGGGTTGTATCCGAGCCCGAGGTTTGCGAACCTCTACATGGCGATCGGGACACGTCGCAGCGGGACATACCGCGACGAGCTCCCTTGATAGCCCGAACCCCCTCCAGCACAGACCTCCCAGGCCCAGCGGGCCTTTGGTCCCTTTTGCTGTTGCGGGATTCGTGAAAGCGTTCACATTCACAAGCCACCACGATTGCGTCGCGCGGGCCACAGCCTGCCGACCGGAGGAGTTGGACGAACATGGACTGGCGCCACCGCGCTGTCTGTCGCGAAGAGGACCCGGAGCTGTTCTTCCCGATCGGGAACACCGGCCCTGCTCTGCTGCAGATCGAGGAAGCCAAGGCCGTGTGCCGCCGTTGCCCCGTCATGGAGCAGTGCCTCCAGTGGGCGCTCGAGACCGGCCAGGACGCCGGCGTCTGGGGCGGCATGAGCGAGGACGAGCGTCGTGCGATGAAGCGCCGCGCCGCCCGCAACCGCGCCCGCACCGCCTGAGTGACCGTCAGCCCCGCCTGATCAATCCACGATCAAGGGTCAGGCCGTGCCGTACGGCGCGCCGGGCCTTCCGCACCGCGGGTACTTGATACTGTTCACTTAGAGCAATACCGTGGAGCTGTGGCGCTCACCGTGTGCAACACGTCGAGCGAGTGCCGCGCGACACCACAGAGCCCCCGTTCCGGCCGACTCCCCCCGACGGCCGGAACGGGTTGAGAGGCCCTGTCGACCCACCCCCCCGGTCGACAGGGCCTCGTTTCTTTTCGGCCGACCGCAGGTTCGCGCGCCCAGGGGCGCGAGGAACTGCGCGAGTCGGAAGACACGGACCCGCAGCCGCTCGCCCGCGCCCAGTTGCACGTGCGACGACTCAGCGAACCGGGATCTCCAGGATCACCTTCGTCCCCCCGTCCGGCGCCGCCACCATGTCGAAGGTGCCGCCCAGCTCGTTGGTGGCCAGGGTCCGGACGATCTGCAGCCCGAGGTTCCCCGAGCTCTGCGGGTCGAAGCCCTCCGGCATGCCGGTGCCGTCGTCCTGCACGGTGATCAGCAGGTACTCCTCCGGCCGGGCCCCGGTGTTCCAACTGTCCGACCACCCCTTCCCGGTGGCCGGTGCCCGCCCGCGGAGCGCGCTGACCTCCAGGTTGCCCCCGGCGCTCGGCCCGAAGGCGTGCTCCAGCGCGTTCTGCAGCAGTTCGGTGAGCACCATCGCCAGCGGCGTGGCCACCTCCGCCGAGAGGATCCCGAACGAGCCGGTTCGCCGGGTGGCCACCCGGCCGTCCTGGGAGAGCTCCATCACCATGGCCAGCACCCGGTCGGCGATCTCGTCGAAGGCCACCGCCTCGTCCAGCGCCTGGGAGAGCGTCTCGTGCACGATGGCGATCGAGCCGACCCGCCGCACCGCCTCGTCCAGTGCGGCCCGCCCGGACTCGGAGTCCATCCGCCGGGCCTGCAGCCGCAGCAGCGCCGCCACCGTCTGGAGGTTGTTCTTCACCCGGTGGTGGATCTCCCGGATGGTCGCGTCCTTGGTCATCAACTCCCGGTCACGGCGCCGGAGTTCGGTGACGTCCCGGCAGAGCACCAGCGAGCCGGTGAGGGTGCCCTTGGGCTTGAGCGGGATGGCCCGCAGGGTGACCACGCCGCCCTGGGCCTCGACCTCGGTCTGCCGCGGGGCCCAGCCGCTGGCCAGCTTGACCAGGGCCTCGTGCACCGCGCCGCGCGAGGGCGGCACCAACTCGGCGGTGGCGCGGCCCAGATGACTGCCCACCAGGTCGGTGGTGAGGCCCAGGCGGTGGTAGGCGGAGAGGGCGTTGGGGCTGGCGTAGGTGACGATGCCGTCGGCGTCCAGCCGGATCAGGCCGTCGCCGACCCGGGGGGCGGCGTCCATGTCGGCCTGCTCGACGCCCGGGTAGGGGAAGCTGCCGGCCGCGATCATCTGGGCCAGGTCGGAGGCGGACTGCAGGTAGGTGAGCTCCAGCCGGCTGGGCGTGCGCACCGTCAGCAGGTTGGTGTTGCGGGCGATCACCCCGAGCACCCGGCCCTCTCGGCGGACCGGGATGGACTCCACCCGGACGGGCACCTCCTCGCGCCACTCCGGATCTCCCTCGCGGACGATCCGGCCCTCGTCGTAGGCGGCGTCCAGCAGTGGCCGGCGGCCCCGGGGCACCAGGTGGCCGACCATGTCGTCCTGGTACGAGGTGGGGCCCGTGTTGGGCCGCATCTGGGCCACCGAGACGTACCGGATGCCGTCCCAGGTGGGGATCCAGAGCACCAGATCGGCGAAGGAGAGGTCGGAGAGCAGCTGCCACTCCGAGACCAGCATGTGCAGCCACTCCACGTCGGCACCCGTCAGGGTGGTGTGGCGGCGGACGAGTTCGTTCAGCGAGGGCACAGGGCGAGCGTATCCGGAGCGGCCCCGCGGGGGCCTCCCGGAGCGATCACCACCGATCCCGGGAGCTCTCTGGACAACCAGGATTGGTCTAGTCCACAATGGAGAAGCACCAAGGAGACACCCCCCGCGCAACTGCCCTGACCGCGCGCGGTGCCTCCTCGGTCGGACGCTCCGGACCGGCGGCCCCGCACAGTTGCCGGCCCGCAGGAGCGACCGACGACAGCTCCGGGCTGCGGTGCCGCACAGGTTGAGGGTCCTGTGTCGGCGCCGTGGCCCGTAGTGCTTTCCGGGGGCACTGCGCCGTCCGGGGACGACGCCCCGTCACTTGGCCAGCGCCCGCGGCTCGTCCGGGTCCTGCCCGCGGGCGACCGCCACCTCGTGGGCCAGCTGCTGCAGCGGCAGGACCTCCAGCACCGGCTGCAGCTCCTCCGGCACGCCGGACGGCAGCACGAACCCCGCCGAGGCGGCCGCCACCTGCTCCGCGGTGCCGAACACCACCAGGTCCGCGCCCCTCCCCCGCAGCCGGTCCAGCACCGGCCGGAGCGCCTCGCCGCCCTTGCCGTCCGGCACCACCGCGATCACCGGCGAGACGTTGTCCACCATCGCCAGCGGCCCGTGCAGCAGGTCCGCGCCGGAGAACGCCGAGGCCGGGATGTAGCTGGTCTCCATCAGCTTGAGCGCGGCCTCCCGGGCGGTCGGGTAGCCGTAGCCGCGCGAGGTGAGCACCAGCCGCTGGGCGAAGCGGTAGCGCTCGGCCAGCGCCCGCACCTCGTCCCGCCGCCCGAGCACCTGCTCGGCCAGGTCCGGCAGCACCCGGGCGGCCTCCCCGCCCTCGCCGCGCAGGCCCTGCACCAGCAGGTAGAGCGTCAGCAGTTCGGCGGTGTAGGTCTTGGTGGCCGGCAGCGCCCGCTCCGGCCCGGCCAGCACGTCCACGTGAAACTCGGAGACCTCGGCCAGCCGCGAGCCCGCGTTGTTGGTGACGGCCAGGGTGACGGCCCCGGCCTCCCGGGCCGCGTTGGTGGAGGCCACCAGGTCCGGCGAGCCGCCGGAGCGGCTGACCGTCACCACCAGCACGTCGGTGAGGTCCGGCCGCGCCCCGTAGGCGGTGACGGTGGACATCGAGCTGAGCCCGGCCGGCCTGCCGAGCAGGATCTCCACCAGGTACTTGGCGTACAGCGCGGCGTTGTCCGAGGTGCCGCGCGCGGCCAGCAGCACGAACCGCGGACGGCGGGCCGCCACCTCGGCCGCGATCGCGGCGATCCCCGGCGCGCCCTCGTCGAGGATCCGGCGGAGCACGGCGGGCTGCTCGGCCGTCTCCGCCGCCATGATGCGGCCGGGCCCTTCGGCGACGGACATCTGACGCTGCCTCCGGCTCGGTCGGCCCCCTCGGAATCCCCGCTGGTGAGCCTACGGAGCACCGGCCGCCCCGGCACGCAGGAGGCCGCCGTCCGGTGGAGCGCGGACGGCGGCCTCCGACGGCGCGTCAGGGCGGGGTGGCGTCGGGACGGGGTGGCGTCAGGACGGCTGGTTGATCAGCTGGTCGATCTTGGCGTCGGCCTCCTGGGTGGCCTGGTCGACCGACTTACCGCCCTTCAGGATGTCGGTGAGCATGGTCACCAGCACGTTCTGCTTCTCGATCGCGCCCCAGCCGGGGGCCAGCGGGGTGAACCAGGCGTTCGGCACCGCGTTGGCCGCCGCCGCCGTGGCGGGCTTGGACTTCAGCGGGGCGAGCTGGGTCAGGTTGTTCGGCAGGGTGTCCTTGTCGACCAGCACCTGCTGCGACTTGGCGCTGGTGAACATCCGGATCCAGTCCTTGGCCGCGTCCTGGTTCTGCGACTTGGCGGTGACCGCCAGGTCGGAGCCGCCGATGAAGGAGGGCAGCGGCTTGCCGTTGGGGCCGGGCATGCCGACCACCTTCAGCACGTCCTTGAGCCCCGGGTTGCCGCCGACCGGGGCGGTGGCGGTGCCGATCTCCCAGCCGTTGCCGTAGAGCATCGCGGTCTTCTGCTTGCCGAGCACGCCGGACTGGTTGAGCTCGTTGACCGTCAGGTCGCCGTTGTTGTACTTCTTCACCAGGTCGACGAAGTGCTGGACGCCCTGCTGGGACTTGGCGTCGTGCAGCGAGCCGTGCCACTTGCCGGTGGAGTCGAAGCGGGCGATGGTGCCGCCGTACGCCTCGACGTAGGACATCGCGGCGTACCAGTACGGGCCGGGCAGGTAGAGCGCGGAGAAGGCCTTGTCGCCCTTGCGCTTGGCCGCCACCTTGTCGAGCGCGGCCCGCAGCTCGTCCTCGGTGGCCGGGAACTCGGCGCTGCCGGTGGCCTCCTGGAACATCGCGGTGTTGTAGATGCCGACCCGGGCGCCCGCGTAGTACGGCACGCAGTAGAGCTTGTCCTGGTACTCGCAGGTCTTGACCAGGCCCTTGATCCAGGTGTCGGAGTTGTCGTAGCTCGCCTTGTCCACCGGGGCCAGGGAATTGTTCAGGATGTACTTCATGGTCTCGGTGTTGCCGAGTTCGACCACGTCCGGAGCGTCCGCCTGGCCGGCCAGCGCGGCGTCCAACTTGGTGATCTTGTCGGCCCAGCCCTGGTAGCTGAGCCGGAGGTCGATCTTCGGGTACTTCGCCGCGAACTCGTCGTTGACCTGCTGGACCAGCTCGGGCCAGTTCTGCTGGGCCTCGTTCATCAGCCAGATGGTGACGCTGCCGGTCATCGACTTCGGGTCCGCGCTGCTCGGACCGCCGCTCTTGGCGCCCGACCCACCGTCACTTCCGCAGGCCGCGGTACTTGCGAGCAGTGCTGCGACGCCGAACGCCGCCATGAGCCGACGGTTCACGCCATCCTCCTGGTTTCGATCCCGGCCCAAGCTGTGGTTTAGACCGGATTGCTGGAGACTGGCCTAGACCAAAGCTGGTGTCAACGGATTCCGGGTGTCCAAGTGGCGGACGTTGCAGACCTGTTGTGAGTCGTGTGCGATGTGTTGCCGATCGGGCACATAGGGTTCCCTTAATGCTCCGTTAAGGCAGCCTGAGTACCCGTCAGAATTCTTGTCGCGGACACGGAAAAAGCCCCCGGAGGAATTCCTCCGGGGGCTTTTTGTTGACGTTATGTCAATTGCATTCGGCTCACTGGCCGGTGAGCACCTCGACGGCCGCCAGCCCGCAGACCCGGGCGGCGCCGTGGGTGGCCACGTACAGGGCTCCGGCGGGCTTGGCCTGAGGCACGCCCATCTCGACCACCGCGGCGTCCGGACGGGCCGTCAGGAGCCGCGAGAGCAGCTCCGTCATCCACGGGTAGCGGTGCTCGTCGCGGACCACCAGGACCAGGCTGCGGCCCTCGGCGCCGGCCAGCAGGCGGCCGGCGGTGGCCGCCAGCGCCTCCGGGGTGGCGTCCTCGGGGCCGACCGCAGCGGTCGAGGTGCCCGGGAAGCGGTCGGCCAGCATGGCCGAGACGCCCCACGGGGTCTCGTAGCCGACCGCGAAGTTGGGCTCGGCGGAGAGCGAGGCGACGAACGGGCGCTCGGTCACCGGGGTGAACGGGCGGCCCGGGGCGCGGACCACCCGCAGGGCCCGCCGGGCGGCCCGCAGGCCGATCGCCAGCTCCGGGTCGGACTGACCGGCCTGGGACTCGATCCGGGCCCAGGAGCCGAGCGTACGGACCCGCTGGGCCGCGTCGGCCAGCCGCTCCTCGGCCAGCTCGCCGGAGCGCACGCCCTCGACGATGGCGTCCCGCAGGTGCAGCACCGTCTCCTCGTCGTCGTGGCCGCCGCCGACGCAGATCGCGTCGGCGCCGGCCGCGAGCGCCCGGACCGTGCCGTTGCCCATCCCGTAGGTGTCCGAGATGGCGCCCATCTCGATCCCGTCGGTCACGATCAGGCCCTGGTAGCCGAGCTGGCCGCGGAGCAGGTCGGTGAGGACCGCCGGGCTGAGCGTGGCGGGCAGGGCGGGATCCAGTGCGGGGACCATGATGTGAGCGGTCATCACGGACTTGGCACCGGCCTCGATCGCGGCCAGGAAGGGCGGCAGGTCGCGGGAGCGCAGCAGGTCCACGTCGACGTCGACCACCGGGAGGCCCAGGTGCGAGTCGATCGCGGTGTCCCCGTGGCCGGGGAAGTGCTTGGCGCAGGCGGCCACGCCGGCCGACTGCAGACCGGTGACCCAGGCCGCCGTGTGGCGGGCGCAGAGCTCGGGGTCGTCACCGAAGGAGCGGACGCCGATCACCGGGTTGCGCGGGTCGGAGTTGACGTCGGCCGAGGGCGCCCAGTTGTGGTTGACGCCGCAGGCCACCAGGGCCCGGGCCAGCTCGCGGGCGACGCTCTCGGTGAGGGCCGTGTCGTCGATCGCGCCGAGCGCGAGGTTGCCCGGCCAGGAGGAGCCGGACGGGGCCTCGATCCGGGTGACGTCGCCGCCCTCCTCGTCGATGGCGATGAGCAGGTCCGGGTTCTCCGCACGCAGCTGGGCGGTGAGCGCGGCCAGCTGCTGGAGGTCGATCACGTTGCGGCCGAACAGGGCGACCGAGCCGAGCCCGTCGGCCAGGTGCCGGCGCACCCAGTCCGGCGGGGTGGCGGTGCCCACGAAGCCGGGCTGGAGGACCGTCAGGGCGTCCCGGTGGAGCTGGTCGCTGCCGGTCACGGCGGGGGTCAGGATGCTCATCGGCTCAGCCCTTCACGGCGCCGGCGGTGAGGCCGGAGGCGATCCGGCGCTGCACCAGGAGGAAGAAGATCACCACGGGGATGGCCATCATCGTCGAGCCGGCCATCATCGGGGCGTACTCGGTGCCGCGGGTGGTGGTGAAGTTGCCGAGCCACACCGTGGCGGTGGTGTTGGTCTGGCTGAGCAGCTGGAGCGCGTAGAGGTACTCGTTCCAGGCCTGGATGAAGCCGTAGATCGCGGTGGCCACCATGCCGGGGGCGAGCAGCGGGAAGACCACCCGGACGAACGCGCCGGTGCGGGTGCAGCCGTCCACCATGGCCGACTCCTCCAGCTCCTTCGGGATGTTCACGATGAAGCCGCGGAGCGTCCACACCGTGAAGGGGAGCACGAAGGTGAGGTAGGTCAGGATGATGCCGGTGAGCTTGTTGTACTGGCCCAGGTCGTTCAGCAGCAGGAAGACCGGGATGATCATCGCGACCAGCGGGACCATCTGGACCGTCAGGATGCCGACGATGACCACCTTGCGGCCGCGGAAGGCGAACCGGGAGATGGCGAGCGCGGCGAGCAGGCCGACCACCAGGCCGATGGCCACGGTGGAGCCGGCGATGATCAGCGAGCGGGTCACCGGGCCCCAGAAGTCGGAGACCTCCAGCGCCCGGCTGAAGTTCTCCAGCGAGAGCGGGAACGGCAGGAACTTCGGGTCGGTGGAGATGGCGTCCTTGGACGGCTTGAGCGCCGTGTTGACCATCCAGTAGACCGGGAAGCCCATGACCACGGCGGTGATGACGCCGAGCAGGTTGTAGAGCGGGCGGCCCTTCGGGGCCTTCTCCTTGGCGGTCGTCATCACTCCACCTCTCCAATCTTCAGCATCTGGCGCATGTAGACGGCGATCACGCCGAGCAGCAGCAGAACGGTCAGCAGGGCGATGGCCGAGCCCATCGAGTAGTCGTTGACCACGAACGCCTTGTCGTAGGAGTAGGTGGTGAGCAGCTGGTACTCGGGCTCGGGGTGTCCGCCGCGCATCAGGAAGACCTGCGCGAAGACGCCCATGTCCCAGATCACGGAGAGGGTGGCCAGCATGACGATGATGGGCTTGAGCACCGGGATGGTGACGTACCGGAAGACCTTGAAGGCACCGGCGCCGTCCATCCGGGCCGCCTCCTCCAGCTCCTTCGGGACCTGGGTGAGGCCGGCGTGCAGGGTGATCGCCACGAACGGGACGGCGCCCCAGACCACCAGGGCCATGATGATGGTGAAGCCCTGGGTGGAGTCGATGAACCAGTTGTGCTTCTCGAAGTCCAGGCCGATCTTGGTGAGCAGCCAGTTGACGACGCCGTAGTCGCTGTCGAACATCCACTTGAAGACGGTGACGGCGACCACGATGGGCATCGCCCAGCTCGCCACCAGGGCGATGTTGATCAGCGTCTTCACCCAGCCGGAGACCCGGACCAGCAGCATCGCGATCAGCATGCCGACGACCATGGTGGTGACCACCGCGCCGACCGTGAAGATGATCGTGCGGACCACGACGTCCCAGAACATCGAGTCGCCGAGCACGGTGGTGAAGTTCTGGAAGCCGACCCACTCGGTGGGGAGGAAGCCCCAGAGCTGCGACTGCCCGAAGTTCTGGAACGACAGCGTGACGAGCCGGACCAGGGGGTAGCCGAGCACCACGGCCAGCACGACCATGGTCGGCGCCAGCAGCAGCCACGGGGCCGCCGCGGTGCCCATCCGGCCGCCGCGGGCCGGCTTGGCGGCTCTGCCGGTGGCGGGGGCGCCCGCAGATGATGAGGGCCGCTTCGGCGGCACCTTCGCGGTGGATGTGTCGGCACTCATCACGTGCTCCTCAACTACGCCTGGTCTTGCTTGGAGATGGGGGCCTCACGACCGTGGCCCGCCGGCCCCCTCGGATGCTGAGGGGGCCGGCGGGCTGACGGGTGATCAGGCCTTGTTGATGACGGCGTCGATCGCGGTGTCGGCGTCCTTGGCGGCGGCCTCGACCGTCTTCTTGCCCTGGGCGATGTCCTGCAGGGCGTTCTGCAGGATGTTCGCCTTCTCGACCTGCAGCCAGCCCGGCGCGGTCGGGACGAACCAGCTGATCTCGGCCGCGGTGGCGGTGGCCGCGGTCTTCGGGTCGGCCTTGAGCGGGGCCAGCTGGGTCTTGTTGTTCGGCAGGTTGCCGGCCTTGATCAGGGCCTCCTGCGCCTTGCTGTTGGTGAAGGCGTTGATCCACTCGGAGGCGGCGGTCTTGGCCTTCGACTTCACCGGGACGGCGAGGTCGGAACCACCCAGGAAGGTGGAGAGGTTCTTGCCGGACGGGCCGGGGAAGACGAAGGAGGCCAGGTTGTCCTTCAGCTTGCCGCCGGTCTTGTCGAACTTCGGGTCGGCCGCGGACGGGCCCTCCCAGGCAGCGCCGTAGATCATGTTGGACTGGCCCAGGCCGTAGACGATGTAGCGGTCCGCGTCGTCCTTGGTCAGGTCGCCCTTCATGTACTTGCCGACGGCGTCCTTCCACGCGGTCAGGCCCTTGATCGCCTCCGGGGAGGAGAGCGAGGCCTTCCACTTGTCGCCGTCCTGCTTGGCGATGGCGCCGCCGGCGTCGGCCACGAAGGACATCGCGGCGTACCAGTCGCGGGACGGCTGGTACCAGGCGGAGAACTTGTCGCCCTGCTTGGCCTGGATCTTGTCCAGCGCGGCGGTCAGCTCGGCGTAGGTGGTCGGGGTGGCGGTCACGCCGACCTCGGCGGCGAGGTCCTTGCGCCAGGTGGCCACGCGGGCACCGGCGTAGTACGGGACGCCGTAGGTCTTGCCGTTGTAGGTGGCGGAGGCCTTGAGGCCGTCGAGCCAGGCCGAGCTGTTCTCGAACTTCGCGACGTCCAGCGGGGCCAGCGCGCCCTTGATCATGTAGGGCAGCATCTCGGTGTTGCCCATCTCGACCACGTCCGGCACCGAGTCGGTGGCGAGGACGGAGTCGAACTTGGTGTTCTTGTCCTTCCAGCCGTAGTACTCGTGGTTGATCTTGATGCCGGGGTACTTCGCGACGATCGCGTCGTCGGCCGCCTTGACCAGCTCCGGCCAGTTCTGCTGCGCGTCGACGGTCAGCCACACGGTGAGGCTGGTGGGGGCGGCATCCGCCTTGTCGCCACCGGCGGGCTTGGAGTCCGAACCACAAGCCGCGAGACCGACGACCATTGCTGCGACGCCGACCGCCGCGATGAGCTGACGCTTCACGCCATCCTCCTGAGGGATGCCCGGGTTGCCCCCACCGGGGGCAGGCGACATACCCGTGCATTTCGGCAGGAATGGTGTCGCGAACCCTTGGGACGGGGTTGGGAATTCAGAGTTGGTCTCAGTGGTGTAGACCAGATGTCTGGAGCTTGGCCTAGACCAATGGGCGTGTCAACGGCTGCCAGAGCAAACCGGACCACCCGTTATCAAGCCGACACCGCTCATCGTTCATCGTGTGATGAGGTCCCCGTTGACAGGCCATACGTGCAACGATGTGTGCCGTTAACGGAGGAGGCGGGGCCTGGGAAGGCTCCGCCAGGAGCGGGAGATACGGCCGAATGAGCAGCGACGGGGGCACCACGGCCCAGGTGACCGAACCCGAGGCCCAGAATCTGCCGACGCAGTCGGCGGCCGACCCGACCGCGCGCGTCCCCAAGTACTACGGACTCAAGCGCCATCTGCTGCAGCTCACCGAGACCCAGCCGGCCGGCACCCCGGTCCCGCCGGAGCGCGCGCTGGCGGCCCAGTTCGACACCTCCCGCACCACCGTCCGCCAGGCCCTCCAGGAACTGGTGGTCGAGGGCCGGCTGGAGCGCATCCAGGGCAAGGGCACCTTCGTGGCCAAGCCCAAGGTCGCCCAGGCCCTCCAGCTCACCTCCTACACCGAGGACATGCGGGCCCAGGGCCTGGAGCCCACCTCCCGCCTGATCGAGATCGGCTACATCAGCGCCGACGACCGGCTGGCCCCGCTGCTGGACATCAAGCCCGGCGGCCGGGTGCTGCGGATCGAGCGCCTGCGCCTCGCCAACGGCGACCCGATGGCCATCGAGGTGGCCCACCTCTCCGCCAAGCGCTTCCCCGCCCTGCGGCGCAACCTCGCCAAGCACAACTCCCTCTACACCGCGCTGCGCGAGGTCTACGGGGTCACCGTCGCCGAGGCCGAGGAGACCATCGAGACCACGCTGGCCGACCCGCGCGAGGCCGGCCTGCTCGGCTCCGACCTCGGACTGCCGATGCTCCAGCTCTCCCGGCACTCCTTCGACGCCGAGGGCGCCCCGGTCGAGTGGGTCCGCTCGATCTACCGCGGCGACCGCTACAAGTTCATCACCCGGCTCCAGCGGCCGGCCTCCTGACGGAGTAGGAGCGGTTCCGTCCGCTATCCGAAAAGTTCCCACCGGGGTGGTGACACGCGTCACGCCAGGGCCCAAGATGGCGCCTGACAGTCGATCACCCGGGTGCTGCTCGGCGGGCGTGCGGTTACCCGTACGTTGCGGCGCATGAGGTGAGCCCTCATAGGAGCCGCTTACATGTCGTCAGAAAGCACCGGGGCGCGGCAGCTCCCGGTGGTCACCCCAGCGCGGGTGATCGCCGGGATCTGCCTGCTGCTGCCCGTCGTCGCGATGCTCTGGGTGTCCTCGTACACCAAGGCCACCCCCGAACTCGGCGGGATGCCGTTCTTCTACTGGTACCAGCTGGCCTGGGTGCCGCTCTCGGCGGTCTTCACCGTCGCGGCCTACCTGCTGCTGCGCCGTGACGAGCAGGCCCGCAAGGCCGCCGCGGGGCCCTCCTTCGAGAAGGGTGTGTCCGAGTGAGCCACACCGGGATCAACTGGACCGCGCTGACGGTCTTCCTGCTGTTCTTCGTCCTAGTCACCGTGATGGGCTTCCTGGCCTCGCGCTGGCGCCGGGCCGACGACGCGCTGCACCTGGACGAGTGGGGCCTGGGCGGCCGGAGCTTCGGCACCTGGGTCACCTGGTTCCTGCTCGGCGGCGACCTCTACACCGCGTACACCTTCGTGGCCGTCCCGGCGCTGGTCTACGGCGCGGGCGCGGCGGGCTTCTTCGCGGTGCCCTACACGATCGTGGCCTACCCGCTGGTCTTCCTCTTCCTGCCCCGCCTCTGGTCGGTCTCCCGGGTGCACGGCTACGTCACCCCGGCCGACTTCGTGAAGGGCCGCTACGGCTCCAAGGGCCTGTCGCTGGTGGTCGCGCTCACCGGCATCCTGGCCACCATGCCGTACATCGCGCTCCAACTGGTCGGCATCCAGGCGGTGCTGGACGTGCTCGGGGTCGGCGGCAGCGCGGACAGCAACTGGTTCGTCAAGGACCTGCCGCTCTTCCTGGCCTTCGCGGTGCTGGCCGCGTACACCTACTCCTCGGGCCTGCGCGCCCCGGCGCTGATCGCCTTCGTCAAGGACACCCTGGTGTACCTGGTGATCATCGTCGCGGTGATCTACATCCCGATGCGGCTCGGCGGCTACGGCGCCATCTTCGACTCGGCGGCGCAGAAGTTCTCCACCGTCAACCCGGCGACCGGCAAGCCGGTCGGCTCGCTGATCACCGGCCCCAAGGCGCAGTGGACGTACGCCACCCTGGCCTTCGGCTCGGCGCTGGCGCTCTTCATGTACCCGCACTCGGTGACCGGTGTGCTGGCCTCCCGCTCCCGCAACACGGTGCGCCGGAACATGGCCATCATGCCCGCCTACTCGCTGATGCTCGGCCTGCTCGCGCTGCTCGGCTTCATGGCCATCGCGGCCGGCGTCGGCAAGGGCGTGAAGGGCTTCAACCCGCAGCTCTCGGTGCCGCAGCTGTTCGAGAACATGTTCCCGGACTGGTTCACCGGCGTGGCCTTCGCCGCCATCGGCATCGGCGCGCTCGTCCCGGCCGCCATCATGTCGATCGCCGCGGCCAACCTCTTCACCCGCAACATCTACAAGGAGTACCTGAAGCCCGGCGCCACCCCGGCGGACGAGACCAAGGTCGCCAAGATCGCCTCGCTGCTGGTGAAGGTCGGCGCGCTGGCCTTCGTACTGCTGATGGACAAGCAGTTCGCCATCAACCTCCAGCTGCTGGGCGGCATCTGGATCCTGCAGACCTTCGTCTCCATCGTCGGCGGCCTGTTCACCCGGTGGTTCCACCGCTGGGCGCTGCTGGCCGGCTGGGCGGTCGGCATGGTCTACGGCACCTGGAAGGCCTACGGGGTCTCCTCCCCCGCCACCAAGCACTTCGGCGGCAGCTCGGCCGAGATCCCCGGCGTCGGCGAGATCGGCTACATCGGTCTGACCGCCTTCGTGCTGAACGTCGTCGTGGCCGTGGTGCTCACCCTGGCGTTCAGGGCGCTCAAGGCGCCCGAGGGCCCGGACGAGACCAGCAAGTCCGACTACACCGCCGAGGCCCCGAAGCCCCCGGCCGCCTCCCCGGAGGCGCCGGAGCCCGTCGCGGCGCACTGACAGCGCCAGGGCGCACAGGCCCGTACCGCGCGCGCCCTGTGATCGCGCCGTCTCCCCGGTCAACACTGGAGGGACGGCGCGATCATTTGGTAGTACGACCAACGGGGAGAGCACGTGGAGCAGAGCACCGTCCTCAACGGACACCACCGTCCCGACAGCGGCGAGGGCCGCGGCACGCCCCTGCCCTCACTGCTGATCACCACCAGACACGGCGAGTCGATCGCCAACATCGAGTTCCAGCTCGCCGCCGAGACCGGCGCGATGGCCGTCCCGATCACCTGCCGGGACGCCGACATCCCGCTCTCGCTGCACGGCCAGGCCCAGGCCCAGGCGCTCGGCCGCTGGTGGGCCGCGCTGCCCCCGGCCGACCGGCCCCGCTCGGTCTGGTGCTCCCCGTACGTGCGCACCGCCGAGACCGCCCGGATCGCGCTGGCCCAGGCCCAGGGCCTGGGCGCGGTCCCGGTCGGGCTGACGGTCCGTCACGACGAGCGGCTGCGCGACCGCGAGCTGGGCGTGCTGGAGATGCTCACCCCGGCCGCGATCGAGAAGGAGCACCCCGGCGAGGCGGCCCGCCGTCGCAAGATGGGCGAGCTCTACTACCGCCCGCCCGGCGGCGAGTCCTTCCTGGACGTCGCGCTGCGGGTGCGCAGCCTGCTCCGCGACCTGGCCGAGGAGGAGGACGGACGCCCGGTGCTGGTGGTCTCGCACGACTGCCCGGTGCTGATGACGCGCTACGTGCTCGACCGCCTGACGGAGCGCCAGCTGCTCGACCTCGCCCCGGTGGCCAACTGCTCGACCAGCACTTGGCGCGCCCGCGGCGGCCGCCTGGCCCCGGAGCTCTGGAACGCCACCGAGCACCTCTGAGCAGGAGCGCCGGACGACCCCGCAGGGCTCAGGCGAACGCCCGCCGGTACGCCTGCGGGGTGGTGCCGAGCCAGCGGGTGAAGTGGTGCCGGAGAGTGGCCGCGTTGCCGAAACCACAGGCGGCGGCCACTGCCTCCACCGGTTCGTTGGTGCCCTCCAGCAGCCGCTGGGCCAGCAGCAGCCGCTGGTTGGTGAGCCACCGGTGCGGGGTGGTGCCGGTCTCCTGCTGGAAGCGGCGGGCGAAGGTGCGCGGCGACATGTGGGCCCGGGCCGCCAGCTGGTCCACCGTCAGCTCACGGTCCAGATGGCGGCGCAGCCAGTCCAGCAGGCCGCCGAGGGAGTCCTCGTCGCAGTCCGGCAGCGGCCGGTTGACGAACTGTGCCTGCCCCCCGTCCCGGTGCGGGGCGACCACCATGCGGCGGGCGATCCCACGCGCCACCTCCGGGCCCTGGAGCTTGCGGACCAGGTGCAGACAGGCGTCGATGCCGGCCGCCGTACCGGCAGAGGTGATCACCGGGTCCTCGTCCACGTAGAGCACGTCCGGCTCGACCCGGGTGAGCGGGAAGCGCTCCGCCAGCCGGGCGGTGTGCTTCCAGTGGGTGGTGGAGCGCCGGCCGTCGAGCAGTCCGGCGGCGCCGAGCAGGAAGGCACCGCTGCAGATCGACAGCACCCGCGCGCCCCGGTCGGCAGCCGCCCGGAGCGCCTCGATCAGCACCGCCGGGTACTCGTCCCGGACGTGGGTGGCGGCGGCGATCACCAGATCGGCCTCGGCCAGCTTCTCCGCACCGTGCTCCACCGCGATCCGGTAGCCGGCGTGCGTACGGAGCAGTCCCGGCGCGTCGCTGGCCACCGCGAAGTCGTAGACCGGCAGACCGTCGTCGCGCCGGTCCAGTCCGAACACCTCACTGGCCACCCCGAGTTCGAAGGGGTGGACGTCCTCCAGGACCACGGTGACCACGTTCTGCAGTGCCATGGGCCCAGCTTGCCCGATGGCAGGATATCGATGCAACGGGTCGTTCCTGCCACTCGTCCCGGCCGGGGCCCGGCGGGAGAGTGGAGCCATGGACACCTCGACGCTCCAGAGCCTGCTCGCCCTCGCCGCCGTCACCGGCTCGTTCGCCCTGCTCGGCCTGCTGGTCGGCCGCGACCTGACCCGCAACTCCCGCCACGGGCGTGACAACTGGCACCGCCCCGGCGGCTATCCGCACGAGGCCGGGCCCGGCGAACCGCTGCGCGCCACCCTGCCCGCCCCCTCGGACGTCCGTTCGGGCAGACTGGCCGGATGGACATCGTCATCCGGCAGGCCGTCGAAGCCGACCTGGAGGCCGTCGGCCTCATCACCCACCAGTCCTTCGTCGGAGACGGCCACAGCCCGGCCGACGGCCCGTACGCGGCCCAACTCCTCGACGCCCGGCCCCGCTTCGAGCAGGCCGAACTCCTCGTCGCGGCCGACCAGGCCGACGGGCAGCTGCTCGGCTGCGTGACCTTCGCGGTCGGCGGCACCCCGTTCGCCGACATCGCCGAGCCGCACGAGGGCGAGATCCGGATGCTCGCGGTCTCCGGGGCGGCCCGTGGCCGCGGCGTCGGCGAGCTCCTGGTACGGGCCACGATGACCCGCAGCCGCGAGCTCGGCCTGACCGGCATGGCCTTCTCCACCCGCCCGTCGATGACCACCGCCCACCGCCTCTACGAGCGGCTCGGCTTCCGCCGCACCCCCGAGCGCGACTGGGAGGTCCGGCCCGGGGTACTGCTGCTGACCTACGGCCTCACCTTCTGACGGCCCGTCGGGGACCGGGGCCGGTACCCCGCGTCCCCGACCCCCCGCACTATGCTCTGACGACCGTGGAGCGACTCTTCCGGTCCGGGCTTCCCCCGGGCCGTCCGACCGGAGACGCTGCGGCGCAAGCGCAAGGACGGCGAGGGGGACTCATGCGGGACATACCACCCGTTGGCATGCCCGGTGCGGCTCACACCCTGCAGGACATGCGGGAGGCGAGGGGTTCGACCGTCGTCCCCGGCCGCAGCCGGTACACCGTCGACCTCCCGCCGCCCCAGCCGTACGTCCCGGCCGGCGCGGCGGCCAAGTCGGCGGACCGCTACGAGGCGGTGGACGGGCTCCGCGGCCTGGCCGTCCTGTCGGTGCTGCTGTACCACACCAACTGGTTCCAGCGCGGGCTGTTCGGCGTCGACGCGTTCCTCGTGCTCTCCGGATTCCTGGTCACCCTGCTGCTGCTGCGCGACCTGCAGGCCAACGGCCGCATGGCCCTCGGCCGGTTCTACCGCGGACGGGCCAAGAAGCTGCTCCCGGGGCTGCTCGTCACCCTGCTCCTGGTGGTGGCCGCGGCCCTGCTGACCAGCCCGCTGCACGAGGCCCGGCGCCTGCGGCCGGAGGCGCTCACCGCGCTGGCCCAGGCCGCCAACTGGGCCGAGATCCACCGGGGCGGCACGTACTGGGACCAGTTCGCGCCGGTCGACCCGCTGGCGGCGATGGGGACGCTCGGCATCGTCGCGCAGTTCTGCCTCGTCTGGCCGCTCCTGCTGGTCTGCGTCCACGTGCTGTGCCGCCGCTCGCTCACGGCCACCGGCGTGATCACCCTGCTGCTGTTCGGTGGCGCCGCCGTGGTGGCGCCGCTGCGCTGGGACGGCGGCAACGGCGACCGCCTCCAGCTCGGGACCGACAGCCGGGTGGTGGCCTTGCTGGCCGGTGCCACCGCCGCCTGCCTGGTGCACCAGTGGCTGCGCCGGTCGCGGCGCGCCGAGCCCTCCACCGGCCGCACGGTGCTCCTCACCGTCCTGGGGACGGCCGCGCTCGCCGCGCTCGTCTGGCTGAGCGTCATCACCACGTCGTACCACCAGCCCTGGCTGTACCGGGAGGCCGGGCTCGCCGGGGTCGCCGCCCTGGTGGCCGTGCTGACGGTCTGCCTGTGCCACGGACGCGGTCCGCTGGTCCGGGTGTTCTCGTTCGCCCCGCTGGCGGCCACCGGGCGGATCTCCTACCACCTCTTCCTGCTGCACCTGCCGGTGTACTGGCTGCTCCAGCAGCACATGGACAACACGAGCCCGGCCGTGCTCCTCGGGCTCGGCGGCGTCGTCAGCTGGCTGGCTGCCTGGTTCCTGCACAACTTCACGGAGAAGGCCCGGCACGTCGACTGGCGGGTCAGCCGGGCGCTGCCGCTGATCACCGTGGCCGCCGTGGCCACGGCGGCCGGTGCCTGGTACCTGCCCCAGGTCTTCGAGGCCCGGACGCGTCCGGCCGGGAAGCCGGTGGTGGTCGCGCTGGGCGACTCGCTGACGCAGGACCTCGCCGCCTCGGTCCAGCAGTACGGCAGCCGGTACACGGTGGTCGACGCCGGCATCAGCGGCTGCGGCCTGTTCGGCTCGGACTCCGTGCGGGTCTCCTCCGGGCAGTCCGTCGAGACCAGCCCCGAGTGCCGGGACCGGGAGGCGCGCTGGCGCGAGCAGGTGGCCGAGGCCGCCCCCGCGGCCGTGGTGATCCACGCGGGCTGGGACGCCACCGAGCAGAACACCGGCAGCGCCCGGCTCTCGCCCTGCGCCCCGGAGTACCGGGCTCTCTACTACCCGCGGCTCCAGGCCATGGTGGACCTGGTCCGGCAGCAGGCCCCCACGGCCAAGGTGCTGCTGATGAACGAGCGCATCTGGAACGGCGCGATCAACCTCAGGTGGGGTTCCTGCTACAACCGCCACATCGAGGACTTCGTCCAGGCCTCCGAGGGCGCCGTCGAACTCCTCGACCTGGAGAAGCTGCTGTGCCCCCGGGGAGCCTGTGACGCCACCGACGAGCACGGTTCGCAGCTCAACCCGCGCGGCGGCAGCGGCGTGTTCCTGGCCCCCGCGGGCAAGCGGCTGGTCGGGCCCTGGCTGACCGAGCAGCTGGATCTGGCGCTGGCCGCCCCGTCGGCCGCGCCCGAGACCACGGCCACTCCCTCGCCGTCGGCCACCGCGCCGAGTCCGTCGCACTCGGCCTCGCCCTCGCCCTCGGCCTCCCGCAAGCCCGGCACCCCGAGTTCCCAGCCGACCGGCACCCGGACGGGCACGCCCAAGCCGACCGGGTCCCGAACGGGCACGGCGACCAGCCGGCCGACCAGCTGACGGAGGGTCAGCCCTGCTTCTCGGCCACCTGGTAGGTGGTCGAGAAGCAGTCCCGGATGGCCTGCTCGGAGGACGGGCGGCCGGCGAACTCCATCCTCGGGGTCTTCTCGTTCGCCGCCTTGTAGGGGTCCGTCCCGAAGTACGTGGACCAGAAGTAGGCACCGCCGAGCTTGCGCTCGGCCGCCACCTGGCAGACGGCGGTGAACCAGGTGGGCTGCGCCTTGTCGTTGGCCGCCCGGACGGTGTAGTGGTCACCGGGCGTCTGGTAGGCACCCTGCTGGGCCGGGATGCCCACCTCGGTGAGGGTGGTGCCGGGCAGCGGCCCCTTGCCCTTCTTGTCCAGCCAGGAGTTCCAGGACGCGACCAGCTCGGAGACCGGGGCGTCGTCCCCGGCCTTCTTCGCCGGGAAGTAGGCGTCCACGCCGATGTCCTCGAGGGGCACGGCGATCGGGCCCTTCACGTAGTTGTCCCAATTGGCGTCGTAGCCGATCCGACCGTGGTAGATCGCCTTGGCCTGCTCGATGAGCGGCTGCCAACGCGCGTCCCCCTCCAGCGAGTTGAACTCGGTGCCGATGGTGAAACGGGCTGCCCGGTGCTCCTCCGCCATCTTCAGGTAGGGCTTCAGCAGCTTGGTGTACGAGGCGAACCACTTGGTCCGGTCGGCCGGCTCGATGTTCCCCCGCCAGTCGCCCTGCGGTGACTCGAGCGCGTGCTCGTCGAGGATCGGCCGGACCACCGTGCGCAGCCCGGCCCGGTGCGCGGTGTCGATCAGCAGCGCCACCCGGTCCGGGCTCGGCGTGGTCGGCTCCACCGACAGCAGGTTCGAGGTCTTGTTCTTGGTGTAGAACGGGAAGGAGATCGACATCGAGTTGGCGTTCAGCCCGACCACGTACTTCACGATCCGGTCCGCCTTGCCCTGGACGTAGTTGTCCGGGTCGGCCGGGTCGTCGAGCCAGTAGACCTGCACCCCCCACTCCGGGCTGCCGGGCTGCCACGGCCTGGCCACCTTCGGTCCCCGGTAGGTCTCGGAGGGGGTCGGGCTCGCCGTGGCCTTGCCGGCCGGCTCGGAGGGAGCGGCAGTGGGGTCGACCGCGGTGGCGGTGCTGGTGGTGGTGGCGGACGGGGTCGTCGTCACGCTGCGCCCCGACACGACCGGCACGGTGCGGTCGAACTGGATCGGGTGGTCCCCGAAGAAGAACGGAACGGCGACGGTGGCCCCGACGATCACCGCCGGGGCGGCGAAGATGATGTTGCGCTTCACGTGTGGGTCCTCGACCGGTCAGGCGGGCTTGGCGATGACGACGAACTTGTTCTCTTCGCGCTTCAGGAACTTGATCAGTCCCCGCAGGCCGCCCCAGCCCTCCAGGAAGGAGAACACCGGGATGAGCGCGACGATCGCCATCGGCTCCCACCACTTGCGACGGTGCTGGGCCGAGGAGATCACGTTGAGCCGCAGCCCCTCCCAGTAGGTCCATATCACGTAGGCGAAGTTGACCGCCCAGATGAAGACCACGGACTGGGTCACCGGCGAGGTGTTCATGGTCCCGGTGAACCAGGCGAGCAGCATGACCAGCCCGACGTGCTGGAGCGGCCCCAGCACCCAGCTCACCATGCCGATCCCGATGAAGATCCGGAACCGCAGCGGGATGGTCGGGTTGAAGCAGAGCGCGACCAGCCCCCAGGCCCACCGCTCACGCTGCTTCAGGAAGTCCTTCACCCCGGCCGGGGAGGCCCCGTAGCAGCGGCCGTTGAACCAGTCGCTGCGGCCCGGGTAGCGGATGCAGAAGTTCAGCGCGTGCTGGGCGTCCTCGACGATGGTGTCCGGCCCGAAGTCCCAGCCGATGGTGGCCTCGACCGACGCCCGCATCAGCAGCAGCTCGCCGTGCACGCCGGCGGTCGGCGTGCCGGTGCCGGTCATCGCCCGGAAGCGCGCGATGTCGTCCGCCGGGCGGATCGCGTCGGCGAGCCAGGTGAAGGTGTTGACCGCGTTCTCGCGCGGGTACGTCAGGATGCCCTGCGCCATGTGCTTGGCCTCGTCGTCGCCGGCCCGGCGCTGGCGGTTGACGAACTGCGCGACGGCCGCGGCGGTGTCCGGTCCGACGCCGGTGTCGTCGTCCATGTGCAGGACCCAGACGTCGTCCTCGGCCTCGCCCTCGGCGATCCGCAGCTCGTGCGAGTAGTGGTTCGCGCGGGCCTTGAACTTGGTGCCGTTGGGGGTCTGGTAGACCTTCGGCACGGTGACCACCCGGATCAACGGGTTCCGCTCGGCGAGCTGGTCGATCTTCTCCCCGGCCTCGCAGCCCTCCTCCGTGAGGATGTCCACCCGCATCCAGGGGAAGTACGGCGGCAGGTGGTCCACGTACGAGAGCACCGAGCGTTCGAGCGCCGGGTAGGTGTCGTGCCGGCCGATGGTCGGCACCAGCACGATCAGGTAGTCGTCCTCGGCCGGGGCCGGCGGCACCATCTGGCCCACCTTGCGCAGGCGCCGACGGACCATCAGCACCCCCTGGAAGCCGATCATGACGCCGATGATCGGCATCGACCAGACGATGGTGATCACCCAGCCGAGCAGCGTCGGGTTCGGCACGAAGGCCCAGACCGAGAAGCCGAGGATGATGAGGAACGAGACGTAGAACGGCAGCAGTCCCGGCTTCCAGTCCTGGTGCCGTTCCGCCAGTCGCTGCGCCTCACGCGAGATCGTGCCCACAGGCCGCACAGGTGCTGTCGTCATCTCCAACTACGTTTCACTCGGCGGGACTTCGGCCGGGCGCCGGCTGCCCGAGCGGGTACTCCTCCGGCTCCGGCCGGAACGGTGCGGCCGGCTGCGGGGCCTGCTGGGCCCAGTGCTGCTCGGGCCCGGCCGGCGCGGCCTGTGCCGGCCCGGCCTGGACCGGCGGGCGGCCCTGGGCCGGGCCCGGGAAACCGTACCCCGACTGCGGCTGCGACCCGAACTGCGGTGCGGGGCGCAACGGTTCCTCGACCCGCCGGACCTGATCGGCGAGCAGGAACGACCGCCCCAGCACGGCCACCAGGCCGGCCGTCACCAGGAAGCCGACCGCGAAGGTCGACAGCTTGAGCCAGCCCTCGACCGTGCCGGTGAACCACTCGCGCTGCGGGGCGTCGAAGAGCGCGCCGGTCAGGCTGCGCAGCCGGTTGTACCCCTCCACCAGGGCGACGCCCATCACCACGCCCCGGGCCCAGTAGCGGCCGCCGAGGATCAGCCAGGCCGAGACCAGGTAGACCACCGCGTAGTTGAGGTTGTTGGTCTCGGCCTTCGAGGAGCCGTCGCTGACGCCGTAGTAGAAGATCCCCTGGACGAAGGTGAGGACGCCCACCTGCACGAAGCAGTTGTACGCCGCCCAGACCAGCAGGACCGCACCCCAGCCGCCCGCCACCAGGGCGGCCGGTCGGACGTGCCGCCCGGCGTATCCGAGCTCGGTCGCGTAGGACACCGGATGCCCCCCAGGTGATGGCCGGTCAAATGCGGCTAGCCTGCCACACCGGTCCGACGCCGTTGACACCGGGTTCGGTCGGTCCGGGCGATCGTTATGAAACTCAATCCAAGTGCAGCGCCGACCAGTCCTGGTTCGCCCCGAAACGTCCGGATCCACCGGTGATCGCCAGCGGGCTGTTGTAGGTGTCCTTGACGTCGGCCAGCCGGTTCACCACCGGGCCGGGGTTGACGTTCCGTTCGGTGAGCGACTGCCCCCACACCGTCCACATCGTCCACGGGGTCTGCGCGAGCGTGTCCTTCTGACGGGAGTTCACCGGCACGGCGAACGACTCGGCCAGCACCCTGGGCTTGCGGTACGCCGAGAGTCCGTCGTAGTAGCGCTTGGTCCACAGCTCGCCGGTGCCGATCGGGTCGGTCGGACTCCCGCTGTAGTCGTCCACCCCGACCACGTCGACGTACCCCTCGCCCGGGTAGTAGTCCCAGGGCTCGACGCCCGGCGCACCGTCCCAGGAGACCGGGGTCCAGACGAAGATCAGGTTGTGCAGCCCCCGGGTCTCCACCAGGTACCGGTAGGTGATCATCCAGAGCTTCTTGAAGTCCGCACCGGTCTGCCCGGACCACCAGAAACTGCGCTGGCAGTCCTGGTTGTTCATCTCGTGGTACGGCCGGAAGAGCACCGGGACGTCGTGCGCGGCCAGGTACTCCAGGTGGTCCGCGAGGAAGCGCAGGTCCTCCATCAGGGCCTGGTTCTCACGGGTCCCGCCCGCCTGGTCGACCACCCGGCCGAACCACTTCGGGTCGGTCATCCGGGGAGAGCTGCGGCAGAGCACGTTCTCGAAGGACTTCACCGGGGCACCGGGGTAGGGCTCGTGGAAGGACATGCCGACCATCCCGGCCGGGGCGCCGCCGTTGTCCGGCAGGACGGTGGTGCTGCCGTCGCAGTTGCGCTGCGCGCCGCCGGCACCGGTCCCGTAACTGCCGTCCGCCGCACGGGGGTAGCCCGACCAGACCGCCTTCAGCAGGTCCACCGCGTCGTCGGCGTACTGCCACTTGGCCTCGCAGGAGGGCCAGCGCCCGGCCGAGTAGCTCCGCTCGTTGCCGACCCCCCAGGCCGACTGCCCGTACCCCGGCCCCAGGTCCGCCTCGACGAACCCCGGCAGCTTGCCGGTGATGTCGGCCGCCTTCTTGTAGTAGTAGCCGGCCGGCTTGGAGCCGGCGAAGTCACCGTAGGAGGCGTTGTAGAGCTCGTTCTGCAGTTCCACGTGCTGCCCGATGACCGTGCCGCGCGGCTTGCCCGAGCGGGCGGCCTGCTCCAGGTCGGCCAGCAGCTGGAAGACCGCCCGGGCGTTGGGCGAGGCGGCCGGGTCACGCTTGAGCAGGTCCTTGCCCAGATCGGCCGGCACCGGACGCGACGCCGGGGCCGACGCCAGGCCGGGCCCGGACGAGGCCGGGGCGGAGGTCGGGGCCGCTCCCGGCCCGTCCTCCGCGCCGCTGACCGCTATCACCGTCGCGCAGACGAGCGAGGCCGTCAGCGTCACGGCGCCCAGCGTCACAGCACCGCCGTGTCTGCCCCGCAGAGATATCACGGACTCCCCCTGACAACTCCTGATCATCCTTGACAGGGAGACAGTATCGGGGCCTGCGTGCGGATCTGACCCCAGGTCACACCGGTCAGCCCGCCTGCGAGAGAGCCCGCTTCTCCAGCGTCGAGCGCACCCGGGCGGCGAAGCCCGGTCCGGCGTCGGTGGCGACCTTGTCAGCGGTGATGCCGCCCTCCTTCGCCGAGCCCGCGGCCGTGAAGTACGCGAACCGGCCGAGCGAGCCGTGCGTGCTGGCGCACCCCACCTCCTGGCAGAAGTCCTTCATGCCTTCGACCTGGAGGCCCTTGAGCTGTCCGTTGACGTTGCCGGTCGCCGTCTCGGCCTGGAGCCGCTTGTCGAAGACCGCCACGCCGACCACCACGGCGCTGTCGTTCAGCACGTAGGTGGCCCGCACCACCTGCCGGCAGGCCTGGTTCTCGATCGCGTCCGCGAGCCCGCCGGTGATGGCGTGCCAGCACGGCGTGACCGTCGTCGCGCTGCGCCGGGTCCAGACGGCGCCGCCGAACTCGAGGGTCTCCTCGGGGAAGAACGCGGCCGGGTCCACGGGTGCCTTGTCCGTGCTCACGTCCCAGATGGCCTTGAGTGACGCGTCGTCACCGGCGAGCGGGGACGCCGGGTTCGGTACCGGCGCCTTGGTCGCCCCGGTGGTGGCCGTCGGGCTCACGCTGGAGCCGGTCTTGCCGGTCGAGGCCGTCCCGGTCGGCTGTGCGACCGGGTCGCCGCCCTTCGACACGGAGACCGCCACGGCGACCAGCCCGCCGACGACCGCGAGCGCGACCACGCCGAGCAGCAACCGCATCCGGGTCTTCCGCTTCGCGTCGTCCTGGGCCCGCTGCGCCATCGCGTCCCAGTCCGGTCCGCCGGCCGGCGGACCGTACCCCGGGTACTGCTGCTGGTACTGCGGATATCCCTGACCGGGCTGCTGCCCGTTGCCACCGTTCATGCCCACCCCATCACTCATGAGCGCAGATCCTAGGCCATGTGGAGAATCCGCGAACAGGGACGGCCTCGGCTCCCCGAACGGCCTCCTGCGGGGCCTCCGGCCATCACTCCGGGCCACCATCGCGCTACACGACACCACACAAGATGTGGGGTCCACCAAGCCAGCTAGCACTACATGTATGCTCGCTCTCGCTGTCGATGCAGGGGAACTCCGGTGGAAGTCCGGGACTGCCCCGCAACGGTGAGCGGCCGCCTCGACGACGGCCCGCGAGTCCGGTGACCTGCCGACGGTGTGCCACACGGCTTCCCCGCAGATGCCTTGGAGCACCGCAGTGACGTCCGGGCCTCGCGGGTGGGCCGGGGGGTGGATCGCGCGCGCCGTGACGGCGTCAGCGCCGTACTCCCCTGCGCCCAAGTCGGCCCGGCAGCCATGCCGACCGCCGCCGCCAGGAGAGAAGCGCCTTGACCATCGCTGCCTCAGTTGCCCTGCCCGCCCAGGGAACCGCCGAAGACCGGACCGAACCGGGGGCCGCCCTGCTCCGGCTCCTCACGGACCGCAGCGCCGACCTCCCCCAGGTGGACCCGGGCCACGTCGCGGCCGCTGCGCTGCGCGGCCGGCACGCCGGTTCGGACTTCGCCGAGCTGCGCGGGCTGGCCGTGGAGGCTGCCGCCTCGATGATCGCCGAGGACCCGCAGTACTCGAAGCTGGCGGCCCGGCTGCTGGCGCTGGAGATCCAGGACGAGGCCGTCTCGCAGGGCGCCGTCTCCTTCTCCGCCTCGATCGCCGTCGGCCACGCCGAGGGCCTGATCGGTGACGTCACCGCGGCCTTCGTGGCCAAGCACGCGGCCGCCTTCGACGGTCTGGTCGACCGCTCCGGCGACGACCGCTTCGAGTACTTCGGCCTGCGCACCGTGCAGTCCCGCTACCTGCTGCGCCACCCGATCACCCGTCAGGTGATCGAGACCCCGCAGCACTTCCTGCTCCGGGTCGCGGCGGGCCTGGCGGTCGGCGACACCGAGGAGTCGGTGGCCGAGGTGGCCGGGCTCTACCGCCTGATGAGCCGTCTGGAGTACCTGACCAGCTCCCCGACGCTGTTCAACTCCGGCACCAAGCACCCGCAGATGTCCTCCTGCTACCTGCTGGACTCGCCGCTGGACAACCTGGACTCGATCTACAACCGGTACGCCCAGATCGCCCGGCTCTCCAAGCACGCCGGCGGCATCGGCCTGTCCTACTCCCGGATCCGCTCGCGCGGCAGCCTGATCCGCGGCACCAACGGCAAGTCCAACGGCATCGTCCCGTTCCTGCGCACCCTGGACTCCTCGGTCGCCGCGGTGAACCAGGGCGGCCGCCGCAAGGGCGCGGCCTGCGTCTACCTGGAGACCTGGCACGCGGACATCGAGGAGTTCCTGGAGCTCCGCGACAACACCGGCGAGGAGGCCCGCCGGACCCACAACCTCAACCTGGCCCACTGGATCCCGGACGAGTTCATGCGCCGGGTGAACGCCAACGCCGACTGGTCGCTGTTCTCCCCGGCCGACGTGCCCGAGCTGGTCGACCTCTGGGGCGCCGAGTTCGACGAGGCCTACCTCAAGGCCGAGCAGGCCGGCAAGGCCGTCCGCACCATCCCGGCGCAGACCCTGTACGCCCGGATGATGCGCACCCTGGCGCAGACCGGCAACGGCTGGATGACCTTCAAGGACGCCTCCAACCGGGCCGCCAACCAGACCGCGCTGCCCGGCCGGGTGGTCCACTCCTCGAACCTCTGCACCGAGATCATCGAGGTCACCGACGACTCCGAGACCGCCGTCTGCAACCTCGGCTCGGTCAACCTGGGCGCCCACGTCGCCGCGGGTGCCACCGTCGCCGACCTGCTCAACGCGATGGACTGGGAGCGGCTGGACGCCACCGTGCGCACCGCCGTGACCTTCCTGGACCGGGTCATCGACATCAACTTCTACCCGACCACCGAGGCGGGCACCTCCAACTCCCGCTGGCGGCCGGTCGGCCTCGGTGTGATGGGTCTCCAGGACGTCTTCTTCCAGCTCCGCCTGGACTTCGACTCCGCCGAGGCCAAGCAGCTCTCCACGCTGATCGCCGAGCGCATCATGCTCACCGCCTACGAGCGCTCCAGCGAGCTGGCCGAGCAGTTCGGCAAGCACGAGGCGTACGGCGAGACCCGGGCCGCCCGCGGCCAGCTGCACATCGACCACTTCGGCGTCACCCCCGCGTGGGCCGACCGCTGGGACGCGCTGCGCGCCCGGATCGCCGAGACCGGCCTGCGCAACTCGCTGCTGCTGGCCATCGCGCCGACCGCGACCATCGCCTCGATCGCCGGCGTCTACGAGTGCATCGAGCCGCAGGTCTCCAACCTCTTCAAGCGCGAGACCCTCTCCGGCGAGTTCCTCCAGGTCAACCCGTACCTGGTCCGCGAGCTCAAGGAGCTGGGCGTCTGGGACCAGCAGACCCGGGACGCGCTGCGCGAGTCCAACGGCTCGGTCCAGGACTTCAACTGGCTGCCCACCGAGGTCCGTTCGCTCTACCGCACCGCCTGGGAGCTGCCGCAGCGCGCGCTGATCGACCTGGCCGCCGCCCGCCAGCCCTACATCGACCAGAGCCAGTCCCTGAACCTCTTCATGGCCGCGCCGACCATCGGCAAGCTCTCCTCGATGTACGCCTACGCCTGGAAGGTCGGTCTGAAGACCACCTACTACCTGCGTTCGCGCCCGGCCACCCGGATCGCCCAGGCCGCCACCGGCGCCGCCCGCGCCGCCGCCCCGGTCCCGGTGACCGTGGGCGCCCCGACCCTCACCCCGGAGGAGGAGGCCGCGCTGGCCTGCTCCCTGGAGAACCCCGAGTCCTGCGAGGCCTGCCAGTGAGCACCCCCGACACCCCCGGCCGCGAGAAGATGCTGCTCGACCCCGGCTTCGAGCTGACGCTCCGTCCGATGCGCTACCCGTCGTTCTACGACCGGTACCGGGACGCGATCAAGAACACCTGGACCGTGGAGGAGGTGGACCTGCACTCCGACGTCGCCGACCTCGCCAAGCTGAGCGAGGGCGAGCGGCACATGATCGGCCGCCTGGTCGCCTTCTTCGCCACCGGTGACTCGATCGTCGCCAACAACGTGGTGCTGAGCCTCTACAAGCACATCAACTCCCCCGAGGCCCGGCTCTACCTGTCCCGGCAGCTGTTCGAGGAGGCCGTGCACGTCCAGTTCTACCTGACGCTGCTCGACACCTACCTGCCCGACCCGGACGACCGCGCGGCGGCCTTCGCGGCGGTGGAGAACATCCCCTCCATCCACCAGAAGGCGCAGTTCTGCTTCAAGTACATGAATGCGGTCGACCACATCGACTCGCTGCAGACCAAGGAGGACCGCCGCGCGTTCCTCCTCAACCTGATCTGCTTCGCGGCCTGCGTCGAGGGCCTGTTCTTCTACGGCGCCTTCGCGTACGTGTACTGGTTCCGCAGCCGCGGCCTGCTGCACGGCCTGGCCACCGGCACCAACTGGGTGTTCCGGGACGAGTCCATGCACATGGACTTCGCCTTCTCGGTGGTCGACACCGTCCGCGAGGAGGAGCCCGACCTCTTCGACGACGAGATGGCCAAGCAGGTCACCGAGATGCTGGAGGAGGCCGTCGAGGCCGAGCTCCAGTTCGCCCAGGACCTCTGCGGCGACGGCCTGCCCGGCATGAACACCGAGTCGATGCGCCAGTACCTGGAGGCCGTGGCCGACCAGCGCCTGGCCCGCCTCGGCCTGCCGGTCCGGTACGGCTCGGCCAACCCGTTCGGCTTCATGGAGCTGCAGAACGTCCAGGAGCTGACCAACTTCTTCGAGCGCCGGGTCTCCGCCTACCAGGTCGCGGTCGAGGGCTCGGTCGCCTTCGACGACGACTTCTAGGCCGCCCGCCGCAACGGACACGGAGGAGGCCCCCGACGCGAGCGCGTCGGGGGCCTCCTCGCTTCCGGTCAGACCTGCCAGGTCCCGGAGGCCCAGGCGGCACTGCCGTCCTGACGGTAGATCACCAGGTTGCCGTCGTCCTGGAGCACCGCGCGGGCCCCCGGGTTGCCCCAGGTGCGGCTGGACCAGATCGCACCGCCGGTGGCCGGGCCGCCGCCGCGGGCGTACAGGACCATGTTGCCGTCGGACTGCATCAGCAGATAGGCGCCGGGGCTGTTCCAGGTGCCGGTGGACCAGGCGACGCTGCCGTCCAGACGGTAGATCACCAGGTTGCCGTCGGAGTGCATGACCAGCGAGTCCACCGGGCCCCGCGCCCACTGGCCACCACTGAGCGCCGCGCCCGCGGTGAAGGTCCGCCCCGCCCGGTAGGTACCGGTGGCCCAGGCGGCGCTGCCGTCCTGACGGTAGATCACCAGGTTGCCGTCCTCCTGGAGCACCACGCGGGCCCCCGAGTTGCCCCAGGTGCCGGAGCTCCAGACCGCGCCGCCGGTGGCCATGGAGCCGTCGGCCCTGTACACCACCAGGTTGCCGTCGTACTGCATCTGCGCGTACGCGCCCGGGTTGCCGTAGGTGTTGGAGCTCCAGATCACCGCGCCACCGGCGGAGGACCCGTTGCTCTTCAGGTAGGCGACCAGGTTGCCGTCCGCCTGCATCACCACGGTGACGTCCGTGCTGGTCAACGACTGGCCGGAGCCGAGCTTCCAGCCGGCCTTCAGCTGGTTGCCGGCGTTCACCTGCGGGCCGCGCACGTCCACCGCGTTGCGGTCGATGTTGATGGTGACGCCGTTGTAGGTCTCGCTGACGTTCCCGGCGTACTGGTGCACCCGGTTGGCGGTCCAGTACTGGGAGCCGGGCAGGTTCATGGCCTGGTCCGAGGTGTCCGCGGTGCCGTTCCAGACGGCCGACCAGATCACGTCCGGGCTCGGGTAGTTCGGGTCGGTGTACTTGGCGGCCAGGTCGGCCACGCCGCTGTTGGCGCTGGAGTACACGCCGGAGCGGAAGTTCGACAGGTGCACCCGGTCGGTCCAGCCGCCCAGGAAGGCCAGCACCCGGGCCTTGGAGGTCGAACTGACGTAGTTCTCCATGTCGTTGTACAGCACCGCGCCCGGCTTGAAGCCGAGCGTCTGGGCCTGCTGGACGGCGTCCGCGGCGGCGTCGATGCCCTGCTGACGGGCCGTCGCCTCGTTGGCGTCGATCTGCAGGCTGTAGGCGGAGTTGGCCTGGCGGCCGACGTAGATCGGCAGGAACGACCAGCCGGCCGAGGCCTGCTGGTCCACCCAGGCGGCGGTCAGGTTGGGCTGGGCGCAGCCGCGCAGCGGGCCGCCGATGTAGACGCCGACGGTGCGGTACGGCGAGGCGGACCAGGCGTTCATCGCCGAGGAGGACGGCGCGGTGCACGCGTCGAAGGCCAGCCCGTTCACCTCGGTGGACGGGGTGGTCTTCGCCACCGGCGCCTGGGCGGTCAGGGTCTGCGCCGCCGGCGCCTGGGCGGCCGGGGCCTGGGCCAGGGAGCGCGGCTGACGGGAGGCGGGCGCCGCGGCGGCGGTCCCGTCCGTCCGGCCGCCGGCCAGCACCTGGCGGACCGCGTCGGCCGAGTCCCGGTACCCGGCGGTCACCCGCAGGCCGGTGCCCTCGACGGAGACGGTGAACTCCCGCCCGGCGGCGCCGGCCCGGACCACCGACGCGGGCACCTCGGCACCCGGACGGACCGTGGCCGCCGGGGTGTCGGTGCTCCGCTCCGGCGTCACCAGCAGGGTGTCCGCCCGGTCCGCCACCAGGTGCGGCGGGCAGTCCTGCGAGTCGCCCGGCAGACCGAGGTAGACCGTCTTCCGGTCCTGCCGGACGCAGGCGCGCGGGTTCGCCTCCAGGTCCACGACCTGCCAGTCCGCCGGAACGGTGAGGTGGTAGCCCCGGTAGGAGACCTCCACGCCGCCCCCGGCGGGGGCGGCGTGGGCGGTCGTCGGTATGGCGGCGAGCAGCCCGGCCGTGCTCAGCACGAGCGCGGTGGCGTGGCCTGCCAGTCGGCGTGTCATTCGGTGGTGATCCCTTTCGACCCCGTGGTCCGGCCAGATTTCTGACCGTGTTCAATTCGGGACCCTAGCCGATCACCGCGTCGCACTGTGTACCAACACCGCTACGAAACGGACTGGGCGATTCCCCATCGGGCCCGCCCCAAGTGCCGGAGGGCCACAGCACGGGTCCGAGCCGCTCCCCGTACTCCGGGTCCCACAGGTGGACACCAGGCTGCCGTCCGCCTGCATCACCAACGCCTCTTCGGCAGTGCGCAGTTCGTCCCCCGCCGTGAGCCGGCCCCCAGCGACAGCGGCCCCGGGTCACCCTCGCGACTGCGCCCCTCACAGGCCGGCACCGTCGCGGCAGGCGGACCGTACCAAGCGTCGGGCCCGGCACCTGATGGTGGTGCCGGGCCCGTGGCCGGAGGTGGCGGACCGTCAGTCGTTGGGGACGGTCGCGTAGCGCGGGGTGCCCTCGGCCATCTGCTTGAGGGCGTCCTTGCGGTCCCGCTTCGACAGCTTGTCGATGTAGAGGAAGCCGTAGAGGTGGTCGGTCTCGTGCTGGAGGCAGCGGGCGAAGAAGCCGGTGCCCTCGACCCGGACCGGGTTGCCGTCCTTGTCCTGGCCGGTCACCGCGGCGTAGTCCGGGCGGGGCAGCTCGGCGTAGGCGGTGGGGACGGAGAGGCAGCCCTCGTTGCCGTCGTCCAGGTTGCGCGGGCGGTCGGCCGGGAAGGGCTCCAGCACCGGGTTGATCACGTGGCCGATGTGGCGCACGCCCTCGTCGTCCGGGCAGTCGTAGACGAACACCTTGGCGTCCACGCCGATCTGGTTGGCCGCCAGGCCGACGCCCTCGGCCGCGTACATCGAGACGAACATGTCGTCGATCAGCGCCGACAGCTCGGCGTCGAAGGCCGTGACGGTCTTGGTCTCCCGGTGCAGCACCGGGTTCCCCACCACGGTGATCGGACGGGCGGTGCCCTTGGAGGTGTCCGGCAGCTCCCCCACGATCTTCCCCGCGCCCGACTCCTCGTGGTCGTGGTCGTGGTCGTGGCCGTCGTGGTCGTGGTCGTGCTGGTCCGCCATCGCTCCCGCTCTCCTGTACTCGGATCTTCCGGGTAAAGAGTACGGTGCGCGCACCGCCGGCGGTCCTTGCTCCGGAGAGCTCACCCGGAGATCTCAGCAGACCTCTTCGAGGTCCCGGTACGCCCGGCCGCCCGGCGCGGCGGCCACCCAGCGGTCCAGCAGGGTGCGGACCAGCGCGGCGGGGGCCGCGATCCCGCACTCCCGCTCGGCCAGCCAGGCCAGGCCCGAACCGGCCTGGCTGAGGTGGCTGAGGTGGCCCGGGTGGGCGGCGTCCCCGTCGTCGTGCGGGTCGTGGTGCACCGTGCGGCCGTCGTCGCTCGGCATCCGGCTCTCCGAACAGGCCCGGCAGAGCAGCCGGACGGAGGAGGTCCAGTCCTCGGCGGCGTACCCGGCGTCGGCCACCAGCCGCTCCAGGGCGTCCCGGTCGGCGGCGGTCTCGGCGTGCAGCAGCACCACGTAGGTGGGCACCGGGGAGGGCGCCCAGAGCTCGATCTCGTCGAAGACCGGGTAGGCCACGCCCTCGGCCACCCGCTCGCCGTGCGGGGCGCCGTCGTGCAGCACCACCTCGCCCCAGCGGCGGCCGGAGGAGGGCAGCGGGATGGAGAGCACCTCGATCCGGGCCGGGTCCAGGCGCCGGCCCCAGACCACCTCGGCCTCGCCCTCCGGGGAGAGCCGGACGGGGGTGGTGCCCAGGTCCAGCTGGACCGGGCCGTCCTGGGCGCCGCCGGGCAGCCGCAGGCCGTACGCCTGCCAGGCCCGCCGGGCCAGCGACCAGTCCTGCAGGGCGGTGGCGGTGATGCCGAGGTTCCACCAGTCGGGTGCACCCTGGTCGCGGTCGAGCAGGGCGACGGCGCGCAGCCCGGCGGCCCGGGCCTGCTCCCAGTCGCGGCGGAACTTGTGCAGCAGGGCGAGGTTGAACCAGGAGTCGGAGAGCCAGGGCTCCAGGTCGGCGGCCATCACCAGCAGGGTGCCCGCGTCCTCGTAGCGGCCGTCACCGATCAGGGTGAACGCCCGGTCGGTGGTCTGCCGCCAGGTCGCCGACGGCCGGTGCCGTGCGCGGTGGAAGATCCTCACGTTCCGTCCCTGCCGTAGTCGTCCGCCGGTTGCCCGGCCCGCCGGGTGCCGGGCCCTCGGCCCGCCCGGTCCGGGCCCTTTCCTCGCTATGACCGCATCCAACCACGCCGCCCCCGGGCCGCGCTCCTTGCGAGGGTGCTCAGTCAGGTCCGGGGGGCACCTCGGGCGGAACCGTCCCGGGGGTGTCAGGTAGCCGCGGCCCGGATCAGTCCGGGTACCGAGGACCCGGGGCTGACGGGAGCAGACCGCCGAGCGCGTCCAGCACCCTCGGGTCGTAGATCCGGCCGCCCTCCGCCCGCAGCCGGCCGAGCACCTCCCGGTGGCCGTCCGGCCCGCCCGGCCCGCGTTCCCGGGCCGCGGCCGACAGGTCGTCAAAGGCGTTGGCCACCCGGATGATCCGGGCCGCCAGCGGGACGGAGGGGTCCTCCCGGCCGTCCGGCCCCCGGCACGGGTCGGCCAGCCGGGCCACCTGGCCGGCCACCTGCCGGGGCACCCCGGTCCGGCTGATCACCTCGCTGCCGAGCCGGGCGATCCGCTGCTGCTCGGCCTGCGGCAGCAGTGCGGTGGCCCCGCCCGGCACCGGCTCGACCAGCGAGAGCTGGCCGATGTCGTGCATCAGCGCGGCGTACTCCAGCAGGGCCAGGTCCCGGCTGCCCAGGCCCAGCACGCGGCCGAGCGCGCAGGCCGTGTCGGCCACCCGGCGGGCGTGGCCCGGCGGGGTGTACCCGGCCACCTCGGTGGCCCGGGCCAGTGTCTCGATGGTCTGCCCGGTGGTCGCCCGGATGCCCGCGGCCCGCCGGAACGAGGCCTGCGCCAGCACCAGCGGGGCGCAGAACAGCGGCAGCGCCCAGAGCCCGACCTCGCCCGCCAGCAGGCTGATCAGCATCCCGGTGGCCACGATCGCCGAGCCGATCCCGAGCAGCGAGCGCAGCTCGTCCTCCAGCGCGGCCCCGAACCGCAGCCCGTGCGCGGCCCGCCGCTGCACCGCCGCCAGGGTGGCGTCGCAGAGGGCGGCCAGCGCGGCCACCCCGGTCAGGAACACCCCGTAGACCGGCCCGGCCAGCGGCAGCCGGTCCAGCGCCCCGCTGTTGTAGAGCGGCTGGAACAGCACTCCGGCGAAGCCCACCGTCAGCACCCGCCGGGCGGCCCCGTCCAGCACCCCGGGCCCGGCCGGTGCCTGCCCGGCGTGCGCGGCCCGGTGGGCCCGCCCGCCCGGGAAGCGGTGCGGGAACCGGCCGAGCAGGGTGCCCACCCCGGCGACCGCGACCACCTGGGAGACGCCGTGCGTGGTGGGCAGGCCGTGCAGCGGCCCGAGCAGGGCGTACGCCAACGCCACCGCGGTGCCGATCGGGGCCTGCTCGCGGTCCCCCGGCAGGGTGATCCGGACCCGCTCGCCGACCGCCACCACCAGGGCGAAGGCGGTCGCCACCAGCGGCGCGGCCACCCCGTGGTGCAGCACGTCCAGGCAGCAGAGCAGGAACAGCGCGGCCGCCGCCAGCCACAGCCCCCGGATCACGAGCCGCCGCGCAGCAGGTCGGAGGAGCCGCGCCGGGCGGGCTCGGGCACCCCGAGCGGGATGTCCGGCACCTCGCCGTCCCAACCGCCGGGCGGCGGCAGCGCGGGCTGCCAGCCGTGCTCGGCCACCGCCTCGACCAGCGCCCGCACCATCCGCGGGTCGAACTGGCTGCCCGCGCACCGCTCCAGCTCGGTCACCGCCTCGGCCACCGGGCGGCCCCGCCGGTAGGAGCGGGTCGAGGTCATCGAGTCGAAGGCGTCCGCCACCGAGATGATCCGGGCGAACTCCGGGATCCGGTCCCCCGCCAGCCCGCTCGGGTAGCCGCGCCCGTCCATCCGCTCGTGGTGGTGCAGGATGCCGCCGCGCGCCTCGCCCAGGAAGTCGATGCCGCGCACCAGCTCGAAGCCGAACACCGGGTGCACCTCGACCGCCCGCCGCTCGGCCTCGGTGAGCGGGCCGTTGCGCCGCAGCAGCTCGGTGGCCACCCCGAGCTTGCCGACGTCGTGCAGCGTCCCGGCGAAGTGCAGGGTGCGCAGCCGCTCCTCGGCCATCCCGAGCTGACGGGCGATCAGCACGGCCGCCCGGCCGACCCGTTCGCTGTGCCCCCGGGTGTACGCGTCCTTGATCTCCACCGCCTGCACCAGCGCCCGCACGGTCGCCTTGTGCGCCGTCCGCTCCCGGCTGCCCTGGGCCGAGACCCACGCCGAGATCGAGAACGGCAGCAGCGCCAGCACCGCGGCGAACGCCCCGTACGGGCCCTGCCAGAGCACCGCCACCATCAGCCCGCCGGCCCCGTGCAGCAGCGCCCCGGCCAGCCGGCCGCCGCGCCCCTCCGCCACCCCGGCCCGTCCGGAACCGCCCGGGGCCAGGTGGCGCATCCCGGCCACCAGGGCCGCGTTGACCAGGCAGAACAGCGCGACGGCGGCCAGCGCGGGCAGTGCGGCGCCGGGGAAGCGGGAGCCGAGCAGCAGCTCCGGGCCGTGCAGCAGCCGGAACAGCAGGGCCGCCGCGAAGGCGGAGAGCCCCAGCTGGGCCGCGTTCCAGGCCCGGCGCAGCACCCGGGGCGCGGCGGCCGGGGCCACCAGCGCGGCGGGGACGGCGACCAGCGCGGCCGCGGCCGGCGGCAGCATCAGCACCCCGGCGAACAGCACCGGCAGGAAGACCGGAGCGGTGCTCTCCCCCTCGGGGCGGCCGCCCTCCACCGGCCCCGGCCACTTGCCGGTGAGCAGCGCCCGGGCCGCCCGCGCGGCGCGCAGGCAGGGGGTCGGGCTGCCCTGGGCCAGCGAGTCCCAGCAGGCGTGCAGCAGGGCCAGCAGCCCGAGCCGGGGCCAGTGCACCGGCCCGGCCAGCACCCCGGGGCCCGGCAGGGCCAGGGTCAGCAGCGCGCCGAGCGCACCGCACAGCACCAGCGCCACGTACCGTCTGGCCGCTCCCGGCAGGGCCGGGGCCGCCTCGTCACCGACGATCTCCGCCTCCCGCCACGGCCGCAGTTCCCTTCGGGCACCCGCCTGCTGAGGGCCCGTCAGGGAGAATAGGGGCCCGGCGGGCGGGCTGGACGCCCGATCCCGGAATGCCCCGGTCGGCGCAGCACCGACTCACTCGAACGAGTGAGGATGCGGCGGGTACGGAGAAGCCCGGCAGGCCTCCTCGGCCTGCCGGGCTTCTCCGGTCGCTGCTGTGCCTACTCGGCCGCCTCGGCGGCCAGCGGCTGCGGCTCGCCCTCGCGCTGGGCCGCCCGGATCAGGTCGATCCGGGCCAGCACCTTGCCGCGCAGGTCGGCCGGGGAGTGGTCGCTGGAGCAGGAGCGCTTGACCAGGGCCTTGATGGCCGCCTCCAGGCCGTACTCCTCCAGGCAGGGGGAGCACTCCTCGAAGTGCACCCTCAGCTTGGCGCAGTCGCCCTCGGCCATCTCGTTGTCGAGCAGCTCGTAGAGGTGGTCGAGGACCTCTCCACAGTCGGTGTCGTGCGGATCGCCGCAGCTCATGAGCCCGAGCCCTTCGCTTCCTGCCCTGCACCGCTGCCGGCGGGGACCAGCCCGCGCTCGCGGGCGTAGTCCTCCAGCATGACGCGCAGCTGACGGCGGCCACGGTGCAGCCGGGACATCACCGTGCCGATGGGAGTACCCATGATGTCCGCGATCTCCTTGTACGCAAAGCCCTCTACGTCCGCGAGGTAGACCGCGATCCGGAACTCCTCCGGGATCGCCTGCAGGGCGTCCTTCACGTCGCTGTCCGGGAGGTGGTCGAGCGCCTGGGCCTCGGCCGAGCGCAGACCGGTCGACATGTGCGACTCGGCCCGGGCCAGCTGCCAGTCCTCGATCTCCTCGGCGGCGGTGCGCTGGGGCTCCCGCTGCTTCTTCCGGTACGAGTTGATGAACGTGTTGGTGAGGATCCGGTAGAGCCAGGCCTTGAGGTTGGTGCCCTCGCGGAACTGGTGGAAGGACGCGTACGCCTTGGCGAAGGCCTCCTGGAGCAGGTCCTCGGCGTCGGCCGGGTTGCGGGTCATCCGCAGGGCCGCCGAGTACATCTGGTCCAGGTAGCCGAGGGCGTCGCGCTCGAAGCGCTCGCGCCGCTCGTCCTCGGTCTCGTCGGCGGACACCCGGAAGGTGTCCTCGCCGATCGCCTCGGCCAGCTCCTCACCCGTCAGCACCGCGCTGACCTCGACCGGCTCGGCCTCGTGCTCCGCTCCGACGACCGGACCCACCTCCTCGGCAATACGGGCAGGCGCCGGGGTGGGCCCGCCCGACAGCGAGGATATCGGGCTGACGGACTTCCCGCCCGCGCCGATCCACTCGGACCAGTCCGGCACCACGGAGCCCGCGGCCGCCCGCTCGGGGCACGCGATCGAACCCATCTGCCCTGCCTCTCCACCGGTTTCACCTTGCTGACGTGAGGTGTCAACCCCTCACCCGCGCAGGTAATTCCCGGTGGGCCGGACGGACCTGACGGCGCTGGTCAGAGCCAGTCGACGACCGCCCCGGTGATCACCTCCAGGGCCTCCTCCTGGGAGACCGGGGCGCGCTTGGGCACCGCGAAGCCGTGGTCCCCGTACGGCACCTCGACCAGCGTGTGGGTCTCCGGCAGGGCCGGGTACTCGGCGGGCGCGCCGAAGGCGTCCCGGCCGCCCTGGAGCACCAGGGTGCGGCAGCCGGTGGCGAGCAGCTCCTCGGCCCGGCTCCGCTCCGGCCTGCCCGGCGGGTGGAGCGGGAAGGCCAGCGCGAGCACCCCGGCCGCGCCGAGCGCCCCCGCCGTCCGGCAGGCCACCCGGGCCCCGGCGCTGCGGCCGCCCAGGTACAACGGCAGCCCCTGCCCGGCGAGTTCGGCGATCACCGGGAGCCAGCCGGCGTCCAGGGTCTTCGGCGCGGGCGCGACCTTCTTGCCGGCCACCCGCCAGGGCTGCTCCACCAGGGCCACGGTGACGCCGTGCCCGGGCAGCACGGCGGCCAGCGCCCGGAGGTCGCGGGCCTCGACGCCGCCGCCCGCGCCGTGGCCGAGGGCCAGCAGCGCGCGGGGCTCCGCGGTGGCCGGGTGCAGGGTGATCCGGGCCTCGCCGGCCGGGGTGGGAACGAGCATGACACTCCGTCAGGTAGGGCGGCGCTCTGTCAGGCCGCCGGGGGCCGGGTCGGTTCGACGGCGTGCGCCGTGTCAGAACAGCACGCCCTCGTCGGGCTCCGCCTCGCCCGGCGGGAGCAGCAGCTCGGGCCCGTTGTTGCGGATGTTGCCCACCGCCGGGCCCACCGGTCGGGCCAGCAGGGCGCCCGGGGCGGGCGGGACGAGCAGCGGGAAGAGCCGGGCCGGGTCGTCCAGCCCCGGGTCCAGCCAGGCGTCGAAGGAGGAGGGGTCCAGGAAGAGCGGCATCCGGTGGTGGATCGGGGCCAGCGCGGGCTCGGCGTCGGTGGTGACGATCGCGCAGGTGACCAGCCAGGCCTCCGGGTGGTCCGGCGGGTACCGGCGGTCCCGCCAGAACTCGTACACCCCGGCCAGCGCGAGCACGGTGCCGTCCGCCCGGTGCACGAAGTAGGGCTGCTTCCTCGGCTTCCCCTTCTCCGCGGGTATGGTCTCCCACTCGTAGTAGCCGTCCACCGGGACCAGGCAGCGGCGGGACGCGAAGGCCTGCCGGTACGAGGGCTTCTCGTGGATCGTGTCCGAGCGGGCGTTGATCATCTTCACCGCCGCCTCGGGCGACTTCGACCAGGCCGGGACGAGGCCCCAGCGCAGCACCCGCAGCTGGCGGACGGGCGCGCCGCCGCCCTTCGGCGGGCGGTCCAGCACCACGAAGGCCGGGGAGGTCGGGGCGACGTTCCAGCTGGCCGCGACGGTCTCGGTCGGGTCCCACTGCTGGACCCCGAAGACCTCGACCAGGTCCTCGGGCCGGGTGGTGGAGGCGAAGCGTCCGCACATGACGATCAGCTTGCCACGGCCGTTCTCACCCGAAGGGAAGAACCGGACGGTTCCGCCGGGCCGTCCTGGCATGGGAGGCTGCCGGTCCCGCGTGGTGGAGGAGGTACGGAATGGACGTCGCGGCACTGTGGCGGACGGTCACGGACGCGGTCACCGCCACCCAGCCGGCCCCGCCCCGCTGGCTGGTGCTGGCCTGCGCGGGGGCGGCGCTGCTCGCGGTGCTGCCCCGCCCGCTCTGGCGGCTCAGCCGGAACGTGGTGACCATCGCCCACGAGGGCGGCCACGGCCTGGCCGCCCTGCTGACGAGGCGTCGGCTCTCCGGCATCCGGCTGCACTCGGACACCTCCGGCCTGACCATCTCCTCCGGACCGCCCACCGGCCCCGGCATGATCCTCACCGCCGCGGCCGGGTACACCGCTCCCCCGCTGCTGGGGCTGGGCGGCGCGGCGCTGCTGGCCGGGCAGCACGTCACCCAGCTGCTCTGGATCTCGGTGGTGCTGCTGGCCGGGCTGCTGGTGATGATCCGCAACCTCTACGGGCTGCTCTCGGTGGTGGTCACCGGCGGCGCCTTCTTCCTGATCTCCTGGTACGGCAGCAGCCAGCTGCAGTCCGCCTTCGCCTACGCGGGCGTCTGGTTCCTGCTGCTGGCCGGGGTGCGGCCGGTGCTGGAGCTCCAGGGCAAGCGCCGCCGCGAGGGCGCCCGCTCCACCGACGCCGACCAACTGGCCCGCCTCACCGGCCTGGGGCCCCTCCTCTGGGTGACGGTCTTCCTGCTGGTCGCCCTGGTCTCGCTGGCCCTGGGCTCCGCCTGGCTGCTGGGCTGAACCACCGTCAGCTGCGGCCGGGCGGTGCGTGCCGGGAGGGCCCAGGGGCCGTCCCGGCGAGCAGGCCGAAACGGGCCGCGGCGTTGGGGTGCGTGGCTCGGCGGCGCCGAGGAGGGAGTCCATGCGGAGCATCGGCGACCGACGAGAAGCCGGCGAGGCGCGTGCCCCGGCGTCGCGGCCTCGGCCTGCTCGCCGGGACGGCCCCTAGACTGAGCGCATGACCGAAGAGCTGTGGCCCGCACCCGTCGCGAGCGGTGCCGTCGACGCGACCGTCACCATCCCCGGCTCGAAGTCGGCGACCAACCGCGCGCTGGTACTGGCCGCGCTGGCCGACGGCCCCGGGTGGGTCCGGCGACCGCTGCGCAGCCGGGACTCCCAGCTGATGGCGGACGGTCTGCGCGCCCTCGGCGTCACCGTCGAGGAGACGGTCAACAACGCCAGCGGCGGCACCGGCGGCGGCGAGGCCTGGCGGGTCATCCCGGCCGGCCGGCTGCGCGGCCCGGCGCAGGTGGACGTCGGCAACGCCGGCACCGTGATGCGCTTCCTGCCCCCGCTGGCCGCGCTGGCCGACGGCCCGGTGCACTTCGACGGCGACCCGCGCAGCCACGAGCGGCCGCAGCACGGCGTGATCGACGCGCTGCGCGCGCTGGGCGTGCGGATCGACGACGGCGGCCGCGGCGGCTTCCCGCTCACCGTGCACGGCACCGGCGCGGTGGACGGCGGCACGGTGGAGCTGGACGCGTCCTCCTCCTCCCAGTTCGTCAGCGCCCTGCTGCTCTCCGGCGCCCGCTACAACAGCGGCGTGGAGGTGCGGAACACCGGCTCCACCGTTCCCTCCCTGCCGCACATCCGGATGACCGTCGACATGCTCCGCAAGGCCGGCGCCCAGGTCGACGCGCCCGAGGACGGCGGCGAGAAGGACGTCTGGCGGGTCACCCCCGGAGCCCTGATCGGCCGCGACCTGGTGGTCGAGCCGGACCTCTCCAACGCGGCCCCGTTCTTCGCCGCCGCGCTGGTCACCGGCGGCCGGGTGACGGTCCGGGACTGGCCGAAGCACACCTACCAGCCGGGCGACCAGCTCCGTGACCTCTACACCCGGATGGGCGGCTCCTGCGCCTTCACCGACGAGGGCCTGGAGTTCACCGGCACCGGCCGGATCCACGGCATCGAGGCCGACCTGCACGACGTCGGCGAGCTCACCCCGGTGATCGCCGCGGTGGCCGCGCTGGCCGACTCCGAGTCGCACCTCTACGGCATCGCCCACCTGCGCCTGCACGAGACCGACCGGCTCGCCGCCCTCGCCAAGGAGCTGAACGAGCTGGGCGGCGACGTCAGCGAGACCGCCGACGGCCTGCGGATCCGCCCGCGCAAGCTGCACGGCGGCACCTTCCACACCTACGAGGACCACCGGCTGGCCACCGCCGCCGCCGTCCTCGGCCTGGCCGTGCCCGGCGTGCTGGTGGAGAACGTGGCCACCACCGCGAAGACCCTGCCGGACTTCCCGCAGATGTGGGCCGACTTGCTCGGCCGGGGCGACCGGGGCTGACGGGGAGTCAGGGCATGCGCCGCTACGGCAAGGACACCGACGAGGACGACATCCGCAACCGCCCGGCCCGCAAGGGCTCGCGGCCGCGGACCAGGATCCGGCCCAAGCACGAGGACGCCTCCGAGGCGATGGTGCTCACCGTCGACCGGGGCCGGATCACCTGCCTGGTCGAGGCCGGGACCAAGCGCGAGCGCGAGGTCACCGCGATGAAGGCCCGCGAGCTGGGCCGCAAGGGCGTGGTGGTCGGCGACGTCGTCCAGCTGGTCGGCGACCTCTCCGGCGAGCCGGACACGCTGGCCCGGATCGTCCGGGTGGAGGAGCGCACCTCGGTGCTGCGCCGCACCGCGGACGACGACGACCCGTACGAGCGGATCGTGGTGGCCAACGCCGACCAGCTGGCCATCGTCACCGCGCTGGCCGACCCGGAGCCCCGCTCCCGGCTGATCGACCGCTGCCTGGTGGCCGCGTACGACGCCGGGATGACGCCGCTGCTGGTGCTCACCAAGTCCGACCTGGCCCCGGCCGAGCCGCTGCTGGAGACCTACGCGCCGCTCGGCATCGCGTACGTGGTGACCCGGCGGGACGAGCTGGAGACCACCGGCGCCGAGGCCGTCCGGGAGCGCCTGCGCGGGCTGGCCACCGTCTTCATCGGCCACTCCGGCGTCGGCAAGACCACCCTGGTCAACTCCCTGGTGCCGGAGCGCCAGCGGACCACCGGCCACGTCAACGCGGTGACCGGCCGCGGCCGGCACACCACCGTCTCGGCGCTGGCCCTGCGGCTGCCCCCGCCGCCCGGGGCCAAGCCCGGTTCGAAGAAGGCGCTGGACCCGGGCTGGGTGATCGACACCCCCGGCTTCCGCTCCTTCGGCCTCTCCCACATCGACCCGTCCCGGGTCATCCTGGCCTTCCCCGACCTGGAGCCCGGCACGGTGGACTGCCCGCGCGCGTGCAGCCACGACGAGCCGGACTGCGCGCTGGACGCCTGGGTCGAGGAGGGGCACGCCGAGCAGGCCCGGCTGTACTCGCTGCGCCGCCTGCTGGCCTCCAAGGAGGCCCGGGAGGGCGACTGAGGTGACGGGGGAACACCTTTCGGCCCGTCAGAAGTGTCGGGCCGCCACCTCGCGGTGATCATAGGAAGGTCGGACCGGGCGGTCCGGCCTCGCGAGGGGAGTCGGCTCGGATGGCTTGGGCTTTGGTGATCATCGCCGGACTGCTGGAGACCGGCTTCGCGATCAACCTCAAACTCAGCGACGGCTTCACCAAGCTCTGGCCCACCATCAGCTTCGCGGTCTTCGCGCTCGGCAGCTTCGGCCTGCTGACCCTCTCGCTGAAGACCCTCCCGGTCGGCCCCGCCTACGCGGTGTGGACCGGGATCGGCGCGGCCGGCACCGCGATCTACGGCATGGTCTTCCTGGACGAGGCCACGTCCGTGCTCAAGCTGGTCTCCATCTCCCTGGTGGTGGCCGGGGTGATCGGGCTGCAGCTCAGCGGCTCCGCCCACTGAGCCCGGGGCGTCCGGTGTGCGAGCCGAACTGGTCCCGGACCGACCCGGCTCGCTAGGGTTTTCGGCATGGCCGACTACCACGACGATCTCCGACTCGCCCACGTCCTCGCCGACTCGGCCGACTCGATCACCATGGAGCGCTTCAAGGCGCTGGACCTCAAGGTGGAGACCAAGCCCGACCTCACCCCGGTCAGCGACGCCGACAAGGCCGCCGAGGAGCAGGTCCGCGGCGTGCTCGCCCGGGCCCGCCCGCGGGACGCGGTGCTCGGCGAGGAGTTCGGCCTCCAGGGCTCCGGACCGCGCCGCTGGGTGATCGACCCGATCGACGGCACCAAGAACTACGTCCGCGGCGTCCCGGTCTGGGCCACCCTGATCTCCCTGCTGGAGGTCGGCCCGGACGGCGAGCAGCACCCGGTGGTCGGCATCGTCTCCGCCCCGGCGCTGAACCGCCGCTGGTGGGCCGCCAAGGGCCTGGGCGCGTACGCCGGCCGCAGCCTGGCCAAGGCGAGCCGGATCGAGGTCTCCAAGGTGTCCCGCCTGGAGGACGCCTCGCTCTCCTACTCCTCGCTCAGCGGCTGGGAGGAGCGGGCCCGCCTGGACGCCTTCCTGGACCTCACCCGCTCCTGCTGGCGCACCCGCGCCTACGGCGACTTCTGGTCCTACATGATGGTGGCCGAGGGCGCGGTGGACGTGGCCGCCGAGCCCGAGCTCTCGCTCTGGGACATGGCCGCGCCCTGCATCGTGGTGCAGGAGGCCGGCGGCCGCTTCACCGGCCTGGACGGCATCGACGGCCCGGGCGGCGCCGACGCGGTGGCCTCCAACGGGCTGCTGCACGACGACGTGCTGCGGGCGCTGACGATCTGACGCCCCCGTGGTGGAACTGGTGCGGGCCCCGGGGGTGACTGAACACACCCGGGGCCCGCGGTCTCTGAGCGTCCGTTACTTCTGCGTGCGCAGCTCTCGGACGGTCTCCTCCAGGCGCTTGCCGAAGTCGGCGTCGGCCTGGCGGAAGTTGTTGATCGCCCGCTCGACGATGTCCTCGCGGTCCGCCGACACCTTGGCGATGAAGCCGCCCAGGTTGGCGATCAGGCGGGCCTTCTCGTCCTCGGAGAACAGGCGGTAGAGGTTGCCCGCCTGGACGAAGTCGTTGTCCTCGGCGTGCGAGGGGGCCGCGCTCTCACCGGTGGCGCCGTTCAGCGGCACCGAGGCCCAGAGCGGACGGTCGATCTGCACCGGGCCGCCGAAGGAGTTCGGCTCGTAGTTCTTGGCCCGGCCGTGGCGGCCGTCGTAGAGGAAGCCGTCCCGGCTGTTGGTGTTGGCCTCGGTGGCGTGCGGGCGGTTCACCGGCAGGTGGTCGGCGTTGATGCCGACCCGGTAGCGGTGCGCGTCGCCGTAGCCGAACAGGCGGCCCTGGAGCATCTTGTCCGGCGACGGGCCGATGCCCGGCACGAAGTGCGCCGGCGAGAAGATCGACTGCTCGACCTCGGCGAAGACGTTGTCGGGGTTCCGGTTGAGCTCCAGCTTGCCGATCTCGATCGGCGGGTAGTCCGCGTGCGGCCAGACCTTGGTCAGGTCGAACGGGTTGAACCGGTAGTTCGCCGCGTCGGCCGCCGGCATGATCTGGACCTGCACGGTCCAGGTCGGGAAGTCGCCGTTCTCGATCGAGGTGCGCAGGTCGCGCTGGTGGCTGTCCGGGTCCTCACCGGCCAGCACGGCGGCCTCGGCCGCGGTGAGGTTCTTGATGCCCTGGTCGGTCTTGAAGTGGTACTTCACCCAGAAGTACTCGCCGGCCTCGTTCTCCCACTGGAAGGTGTGCGAGCCGTAGCCGTTCATGTGGCGGTAGGACGCCGGGATGCCGCGGTCACCGAACAGCCAGGTCACCTGGTGGGTCGACTCGGGCGACAGGCCCCAGAAGTCCCAGACGTTGTCCGCCTCCTGCGAGCCGGTGTACGGGTCACGCTTCTGGGTGTGGATGAAGTCCGGGAACTTCACCGCGTCCTTGATGAAGAAGACCGGGGTGTTGTTGCCGACGAGGTCGTAGTTGCCCTCCTCGGTGTAGAACTTCAGCGCCCAGCCGCGCGGGTCGCGCACCGCGTCGGCCGAACCGAGGTTGCCCGCCACCGTGGAGAAGCGGAGGAAGGTCTCGGTCTGCTTGCCGACCTCGGAGAGGAACTTCGCCCGGGTGTACGCGGTCACGTCCGCGGTCACGGTGAAGGTGCCGTAGGCGCCGGCGCCGCGGGCGTGCACCACGCGCTCCGGGATGCGCTCGCGGTTGAAGTGCGCGAGCTTCTCGAACAGCAGCTGGTCCTGGACCAGCGCCGGTCCGCCCACACCCGCGGTCTCGGTGTTCTGGTTGTCCGAGACCGGCGCACCGGCCTCCGTGGTGAGTATGGGCCGCTCGCTCTGGGTGGTCATGTCGGGGTGCCTCCGCGTGTCCGGTCGTCGGTCGTACCGTGTGCCTGAGCTTCGGCTCGATCCTATCTTGGACTTTGTCTAAGTCAACACTGGAACCAAGTCGAGAAGCTGGCTTACCCTGTCACCCATGAGTGACCTGTTGGAAAGACTGCGCGGACGCGGCTGGCGCATGACCTCGCAGCGCCGCGTGGTGGCCGAGGTCCTCGACGGCGAGCACGTGCACCTCACCGCCGACGAGGTACACGCCCGGGCGGTGGCCCGGCTCCCCGAGATCAGCCGCGCGACGGTCTACAACACGCTGGGCGAGATGGTCTCCCTGGGCGAGGTGCTCGAGGTCTCCACGGACGGCCGCGCCAAGCGCTACGACCCCAACGCCCGGCACGCCCACCAACACCTCATCTGCTCCGGCTGCGGCTCCATCCGCGACGTCCACCCCCAGGGTGACCTGATCGCCGCACTCCCCGCAGCCGAGCGCTTCGGCTATGTCATCTCCGCCGCCGAAGTCACGTACCGGGGGCTCTGCCCTTCGTGCAGTCAGGCTTGATCGCGGAATTGGCTACGCCTTCGGGGGCGCGAGGAACTGCGCGCTTCGGGAGGCGGCCCACCGGCAACTGAACCGCCGTCAGCCAGTTGCAGGTGCTGCCGTTCCCCCGCGCGCAGTTCCTCGCGCCCCTGAGGTGACTGCCCTTCCGGGCGTCAGCCTCAGGCGCTGAGGTCCGTGTGCAGGGCACCCAGGAGGCGGGCGGCCCGCTCGGTGACCTCCGGGGGGCCGTAGTCGGCGGCGCGGCGGCACCAGGACTCGGCCTGGACCGGCTCGCCGCGGCGGAGCGCCAGCAGGGCCAGCCGCAGGGCGGCCCGCCCGTGCCCGGCGTCGGCGGCCCGGGTGTACCAGGCGACGGCCTCGCCCTCCTGGTCCTGACGGGCCAACAGCAGCCCCAGGTTGAACGCGGCGCTGCGGCTCCCGGCCTCCGCCGCCCGCCGGTACCAGCTCTCGGCGATCTCCAGCGCCCCGCGCTCCGCGGCCCGCACGCCCATCCGGACCTGCGCCCGCCGGTGCCCGGCGTCCGCCGCGACCGCGTACCAGTGCTCGGCCTCCGCGTCGGCGTCGCCGCGCCGGTCCAGCAGCGAGGCCAGCCGGAAGCCGCCCTCGGCCGAACCGCCGGCCGCCGCCTGGCGGTAGCGCTCCAGGGCGCCCGTCAGCTGCCCGCGCTGCTCCAGGACCACGGCCAGCTGCAGCGCGGCCTCCCCGTGCCCTTCCGCCGCAGCGCGCGCGTACCACTCGTGCGCCTGCTGGAGCTCCCCGCGCCCGGCGTGCAGCACCCCGAGGTTGAACGCCCCGTCCACGCTCCCCGCCTCGGCGGCCTTGGAGAACCAGGGCTCCGCCCCGGACTCGTCGCCGCGCTGGAGCAGCACGACGGCCAGCGCGTTGCATGCCTCCCGGTGCCCGGCGTAGGCCGCGCGCCGGTACCACTGCTCGGCCTGCGCCTCGCGCCCGGCGCCCGCGCAGAGCAGGCCGAGGTTGAAGGCGCCGTTCTGGTCGCCCGCCTCCAGCGCCAGCCGGTACCAGTGCTCGGCCTCGACGGCCTCGCCCCGGCCCGCGTACAGCGCGCCGAGCGCGTTGGCGGCGTTGCCGTCGCCGGCCTCGGCGGCCTCCTGCCACCACTCGGCGGCAGCGCCGAGGTCACCCGCGTCGCGGTGCAGGAAGCCCAGCGCGCAGGCGGCGCGCGCCTCGCCGTTCTGCGCCGCCTGCCGGTACCAGCGCGCCGCCTCCTCCACGTCGCCGCGCTCCTCCAGGAGCACGCCGAGCCGCAGCCCCGCGCGGGCGTGGCTGCGGGCGGCGGCGGTGCGGTACCAGGTCTCGGCGGTCTCCTTGTCGCCGGCCGCCTCGCGCATCCGGGCGAGGCGGTAGGCGGCCTCGCGGTGGCCGGCGTCGGCGGAGACCTTGAACCAGCGCTCGGCGCGCACGTCGCGCCGGTGCTCCATCAGGTCGCCCAGCGCGTAGGCGCCCAGCGGGTGGCCGTGCTCGGCGGCGAAGTGCAGCCAGTACTCGGCGGCCTCCTCCTCGCCCTGGTCGCGCAGTTGGAGCCCGAGGGCGTGCGCGGCCGGGGCGGAGCCGGCCACGGCGGCCTGCCGCCACCACTGGGCGGCCTCGGCCCGGTGGCCGCGCTGGTGCAGCAGCACGCCGAGGTTGTTGGCGGCGGCCCGCAGTCCGGCCGAGGCGGCGCTGCGCAGGTAGGGCTCGGCGTCCTCCAGGTCGCCGCGGCGCAGCAGCAGCGCGCCGAGCTGGCTGGCGGCGTTCGGGTCGCCCTGGTCGGCGGCCTGACGGTGCCTCACCTCGAGGGCGGCCTGCTCGCGGGCGGCGAGGGCGGACTCGAAGCTCATCGGGTCGGGCTCGGGCTCGTCGGCGGGCGCGGTGTAGCTGCCGGCGGCGGGCGCGAACTGCTTGGTCGGCACCCGGACCAGGCTGTCGGGCCCGTACCCGGTGGTCCGGGGAACGGTCAGTCCGCTGGTGCGCTGGGCCGGCAGCGCGGCGGCCGGCTCCTCGCTCTGCGCCCACGCCTCGGTGTCGACCGCCCCCACGGCCGACTTGTCCGCCCTGCTCGGATCGTTCCTTCCGATCAGCCTCATGCCGACTCCCGCTTCCCCCGAGTGCCGCGGCATCCGCCGGGGACGTCGAGGCTGCGACGGCGACCTCCCCGGGGCATGGGAGTCAACTGCCGTACGGCATCCCCCATGTGCTCCATCGTCGCATCACCCGCAACCCGCGTACACCTGCCCCGGCCAGGTTTGGCGGGAGCGGGCCGAAGCCCGGCGAGATTGCTTCAGCGCTTTGTCGATTTCCCGACACTTGCCCCCCACAAACCCCGGGGACGCATCGTACCGGAGCACGAGCCGGGCGGGTGAGCCCATTTGACGGGCGATCAGCTCCCGGGAAGCACCGAAGGCCCGGAGAAGATCTCCGGGCCTTCGGTTCAGAGTAGCGGGGACAGGATTTGAACCTGCGACCTCTGGGTTATGAGCCCAGCGAGCTACCGAGCTGCTCCACCCCGCGTCGTTGTGTGTCACAACCATAACACGGGGGTGGAGCGGTTCGTTAACCGGCCTTCTGCTGCGCCGCCGCCGTGGCGGCGTCCAGGGCGGCCTTCAGGGCCTTCTGGGCCTCGCCGTACTTGGCCCAGTCGCCGTCCTTGCGCGCCTGTTCCATGTCGCCGAAGGCCTTCTGCGCGTCGGCCACCGCCTGCTGCTGCGCCGCGTTGCCGGTGGTCGGCGTGGTCGGGTTGGTCGGCGTGGTGGGCGTCGTCCCCGGGGTGGTCGGCGCGGTCGGCGTGGTGGCCGTCGCGTTGCCGAGCACCTTGGTCAGCGCCTTCTCCAGGGTGTCCTCGAAGGCCACGTTGTCGTTGCCGTAGACCGCCAGGACCTTCTGCAGCACCGGGTAGTTGGCGCCGCGGCCGCGGACGTACACCGGCTCGATGTTGAGCAGGCCGCCACCGACCGGGAGGGTCAGCAGGTTGCCGTACTCGACCTCGGAGTCGCCACCGATCTTCAGGGTGTTCAGCTTGTTCGCCACGTCGGCGTTCGAGTTGAACTGCGACTGCACCAGCTTGGGGCCGAGCGTGTTGGAGTCGCCCGGCACCTTGAGGATGCGGATCTTCCCGTACTCCGGCCCCGGGTCCGCGCTGACCGCCATGAAGGCGGCCAGGTTGTCCCGCTTGCTGGGCACGAAGGTGGTGGTCAGCGAGAAGCTCGCCTGGGTGACCGCCGGGTCCGGCATCCGCACCGTCATGTAGTACGGCGGCTGCACCTCACCGGTGTTGGTGGTCGGGTCCACCGGCACCTGCCAGATGTCGGTGCCGTTGAAGAAGGAGTTGGCGTCCGTCATGTGGTACTGGCCGAGCAGGTCGCGCTGCACCTTGAACATGTCCTGCGGGTACCGCAGGTGCGGCATCAGCGTGGCCGGGATCTTGTCCTTGGCCTCGACCGTGCCGGGGAAGGCCTTCATCCAGGTCTTCAACACCGGGTCGGCGTCGTCCCACTGGTAGAGCGTCACCTCACCGGTGTAGGCGTCCACGGTCGCCTTCACCGAGTTCCGGATGTAGTTGACCTTGTTGACCGTGGTGAGCGTGCGCCCGCGCTGGTCGGTCAGCGAGTCCTTGGTGACGTCGCCCAGGGTGGTCTTGGACGCGAACGGGTAGCCGTCCGAGGTGGTGTAGCCGTCCAGCACCCAGACCAGCTTGCCGTCCTGCACCACCGGGTACGGGTCGGCGTCGATCGACAGCCACGGCGCGACCTTCTCCACCCGCTCCTTGGGGGTGCGGTCGTAGAGCACCTTGGCGCCGTCGGTGATGGCGCCCGCGTAGAGGATCTGCGGCTCGGCGAAGCGCACCGCGTAGGCGGCCCGGGTGAACGGGTTGTCCAGCGAGACGCCGCCCTCGCCCGTGTACTTGTAGGTCTTGTCGCCGCCGTCGGTGGAGTAGTCGATCTCCTCGTTGGAGCCGCCGACGATGGAGTAGGTCTTGGTCTCCTCGCCGTAGTAGATCCGCTGCTGGTAGTCGCCCAGCGACCCGGTGGACGGCAGGCCCGACTCGGTGAAGACCGGCTGGCCCTTGTCGTTGACCTGGTTGCCCTTGGCCGAGACGACGCCGTAGCCGTGGGTGTACTTGAAGTGGTCGTTGATCCAGTTCCGCTGCTGCACCCCGTTGAGGTCCAGCTCGCGCAGACCGATCACGGTGTCCTGGCCGCCGATCTGGCCGTTGTTGTACCGGTCGACGTCCAGCGTCTTCGGGAACTTGTAGTACGACCGCTGCTGCTCGATCTGCTGGAAGGTCGGCGAGACCACGTTCGGGTCCAGCAGCCGGATGTCGGCGATGGTCTGCGCGTCCTGCTTGAGCGCCTCGGTCGAGGTGGACGCCTTCGGCGCGTACTGCTGGGTCTCACTGCCGGCGATGCCGTACGCCTGCCGGGTGGCGTCGATGTTCTTCTGGATGTACGGCGTCTCCTTGGCCTGCTCGTTCGGCTTGACCTGGAACTGCTGCACGATCGCCGGGTAGAGCCCGCCGATCAGCACCGCCGAGAGCGCCATCAGCCCGAAGCCGATCAGGGCCGGGGCCCAGGTCTTGCGGATCGGGGTGAGGAAGAACAGCGCCGCACAGATGATCGCGACGAAGAACAGGATGGTCTTGGCCGGCAGGAACGCGTTGGCGTCCACGTAGCGCAGCCCGGTCCAGCCGTCCACACCCTTGTACGCGCCGGTCTTCACCGCCAGCGCGTACCGGTCCAGCCAGTACGCGACCGCCTTCAGCAGCACGAACACGCCCAGCAGCACGGCCAGGTGGCCCTGCGCGCCCGGGCTGGCCTTGCGGCCGGGGCCCTGCAGGCGCAGGCCGCCGTACAGGTAGTGCACCAGCGCGGCCGCCAGCAGCGAGACGATCACCGCGCTGAACGCGAAGCCCAGCAGGAACTCGTACCAGGGCAGCTCGAAGGCGTAGAACGAGACGTCCAGGTGGAACTGACTGTCCTTCACCCCGAACGGCGTCTGGTTGGTCCACAGCATCCAGGTCCGCCACTGCCCGGCCGCCGCCGCGCCGGCCACCAGGCCGGTCAGCAGCGAGATCCCGATCAGCAGCCACTTCCGGTACGGGGCCACGCCCATCCGGTAGCGGTCCAGGCTCTGCTGCTCCACCGACATCGCGGCCAGCGGCGGCCGCAGCCGGTGCGCCAGCCAGACGTTGACGCCGACCACCACCGCCATCACCAGGCCGAAGACGGCGAACAGGCCGACCTTGGTCCAGAGCTGGGAGGTGAACACCGAGGAGTAGTGGAGCGACTTGAACCAGAGCCAGTCCGTCCACAGACCCGCGAACATCACGAACAGCAGGAACAGCACCGCGAGGACGCCTGCGGTCAGCAGGAGCACGCGGGTGCGGCGGGAGGGCGGGCCGACTCTGGCGCGGAAGCCCGGGCCTTGCGGGCGGTCCGGCATCTGGAAAACCAAGGGGGCACCTCTGGTGTGTCGTGTCGTCAGATTTCGGGCGGGTCTCCTGATGCAACTTAATCGCTCTTTACCTGAGTTCCCACGGTTCACCACGACTTCACGCACTCCGTCCGGTCGGACGGCGGCACACCCCCACCCGGCCCGCCGGGAACCCGTCGCACCCCCTCCCCCGCCACCTGCGCGGAGCGCGCCCGCCGCCGTGTGAGGATGGAGCCATGTCCGATGCCCTTGATGCCCTGGCCGGCGGCAAGCCGCCCGCCGCCTCCCCGCTGACCCGCGCCGCGCTGGAGATCGACGAGTACGCCGCCACCCTCGGCTGGGACCTCCCGGCCCGGCTGTTCGCCCTGGTCGACAGCTCCGCCCTGCGCCGCCAGGACCCGAGGCTGGCCAAGCAGCTCGGGCTGTCGGCGGACGACAACGGGCTGACCCCGGTCGAGCAGGACGAGCTGCCCGCCGGGATGGAGCTGGACAAGTTCCTCGGCACCATCGCCTGGCCCGAGCAGGTGGCCGGCTGCGCCCTGGTGGTGGAGCGTCAGATGCTGCCGCCGGGCGCCGAGCAGACCCGCCCGAAGAACGCCACCGAGGCCCAGATCGCCGAGTGGGTGGCCAACCAGCCGGGCCGCGAGGAGGTCCGGATCACCGCCGCCGTGCTGCGCGACGGCAAGAAGGAGATCGCGCTGCGGCTGCGCTCCAAGGACGTCGCCCGTGAGGTGCTGACCGGCCCGGACCTGGTGCCCGGCCTGACCGAGGCGCTGCTCGCCACCTTCTCCTGACGCCCGGCCGGGATCAGGAGGCCTTGCAGGACGGCAGCCCGTCCGCCTTCCCCTCCCGGATCAGGTCCAGCGACTTCAGTGCGCTGTCGAGGGTCTCCGCCTTCACCAGGCGGAGGCCCTCCGGCGTGTTCTTGGAGGCTTCGGCGCAGTTGTCGGCCGGGGTGAAGAAGTACTGGGCGCCCTTGTCCCGGGCGGCGATCAGCTTCATCGAGATGCCGCCGATCGGGCCGACCTTGCCGTCGTCGGTGATGGTGCCGGTGCCGGCCACGAACCTGCCGCCGGTCAGGTCGGTCGGGGTCAGCTTGTCCACGATGCCGAGGGCGAACATCAGCCCGGCGCTGGGGCCGCCGACGTCCTGCAGCCCGATCTCGATCTTGAACGGGTAGGTGTGGCTGATCCGGGGCCGGATGCCCACGACCGCCCGGTCGGAGTCGGCCGCCTTGGCGGTGGTGATGGTGACCCGCTGCTGGTCGGCCGGGTTCGGGTCCCCCGTGCCCTTGTCCTTCTCCTTGGGCACGACGGTGAAGACCACGTCCTCGCCCGGCTTGTGCTTGACGACCTGCTCGGCCACCTGGACGTCACTGGTGATCGTGGTGCCGTCCACCGCGACGATCCGGTCGCCCGCGTGCAGCTTGCCGTCGGAGGGACCGCCGGCCACCACGGAGTTGACGATCACCTCGCTGCCGATCGGGATGCCCAGCTGGTTCAGCGCCGCGGTCTTGGCGCTGTCCTCGGAGGAGGCGAACTCCTCCGCGTTCTGCTGCTGCGCCTCCTGGTCGGTCTGCCCCTCGGGGTAGACGTTGTCGTGCGGCACCACCAGCACGTCCCCGCGCAGCCACCCGACCACCGCCGAGACCAGGCTCGGCTCGTACTTGGCCCCCGTCACCTGAACGGTCGTCATGTTGAGGTGGCCGCTGGTCGGGTAGGTCTCGTGCCCGGAGATCTGGATCACCGGCTTGTCGCTGTTCTCCTGCGTCCCGAGCGTGTTGTACGTCGGGCCGGGGCTCATCTCCGTGTACGGGACCTTCATCAAGACCGACGCGCAGAGCAGTGCTATGAGCAGCAGGGTGGCGGCGAGCATCGTCGCGGAGCGGCGTGGCATGGGTCCGACAGTACGGGACGGAACCGTCACCGTGCCGCCCGGGTCACCGGTCCCGTTCCGCTCCGGCGGAGGTGCTGCGCTCCATCGCGGCCTTGAACCGCTGGTGCTCCGCGAGCGAGGCCGGATCCCCGGTGGCCCTGGGGGTGCGGGCGGCCCAGCCGGCCCAGACCATGGCGCACAGCGCCGCCACCACAGGAATGATCAACCAGGCGAGCGCAGCCATGTCCCCAACTCCCAGCTCCTCGTTCGTATGAGCAGATTAACCACCCGGGAGTCCAACGGTGACGGCGCCGTTCGGGTTACGGCGCCGGGGGCCTGCTCAGCTCGGCGGAGTATTCGTATGACCGGGTGCGCCCGAACGTGACCGGGCGCGGCCGAACGGACGTACCGTCAGCAGGAGCCGGCCCCGACCCACTCCTCCTCGCCGTCGGTGAAGACCTGGTGCTTCCAGATCGGCACCTCGTGCTTGAGGTCGTCGATCAGCCGCCGGGCGGCCGCGAAGGCCTCGCCCCGGTGCGGGCAGGAGACGGCGACGATCACCGCCTTGTCGGTGATCTCCAGCCGGCCGATCCGGTGCACCGCCGCGAGCGCCCGGACCGGGAACTCGGCGACGATCTTCTCGGCGATCCGGCGCATCTCCGCCTCGGCGGTCGGGTGGGCGCTGTACTCCAGCGCGGAGACCGACTTGCCGCCGTCGTGGTCCCGCACCGTGCCGACGAAGACGGTGGTGCCGCCCGCGGCGTCGTCGCCGACCGCTTCGTACACCTCGTCCAGCGAGAGCGGGGTCTCGCGGATGGCCAGCAGCCGGATGGGGTCGTGGTTCTCGGACATGCTCCCCATGATTCCTCATCCCCCCGGGCCCGCGACAAGAGCCTTCCGCATCACGATTGGAGCATTCCGCACTGCGGAACGCCCGAAGGTCGCCGGCACTCCGTCAGGTCCGCCGACGGACCCGCCCGGACCCCGCCGCCGGACCCTCCGTCAGATCCGCCGCCGCTTGCGCATCTGCCGCACCAGCGCCGCCGTGCCGACCAGCGCCACGGTGGCGCCCGCCGCGCCCAGCCCGGCCGTGGCCTCCTTGCCGCCGAGGCGCCGCCCGGCCACCGCGTGCTTGCCGGCCACCTGCTCCAGCAGCTCGGCCAGCACCTCCTCGTTGCTGAACGTGGGCCGCCAGCCGGCCTCGTACAGCCGGGAGCCGGAGACCACCCACGGGTACATGGTGTACGCCAGGTCCCCCGCCGGGGCCGGGGTCAGGCCCAGCCGGTGCAGCCGGGCCGCGGTGCCCAGCGCCAGGGCGGCGGGCAGCTCCATCCGGCGGATGCCGGAGAGCGCCTCCACCTCCTCCTGCTCCAGCCAGCCGTCGCAGCCGACCGTCACCTCGCCCTCGACCAGGCCGAGCACCGCGTACTCCAGCGCCGCCGCCAGGTCGTCCACGTGGCAGAACTGCCAGCACGGCCGGGAGCCCGCCACCACCAGCAGCCGGGGCGCCTCGAAGTGCCTGGTCAGCACGGTGTCGATGCCGGGACCGACCACCACGGCCGGGCGCAGCACGGTCACCTGGAGGCCCGGGTGCGCCCGCGGCGCGCGGCGGGCCAGCCGCTCGATCTCCAGCAGGTCCCCGACCAGCGAGGCCTCCTCGGTGGCCCGCAGCTCGGCCGACTCGGCCAGCGGCACCTCGTTGTCGGCCAGCGCGCCGTAGACCATCGCCGAGGTGCAGAGCACCACCCGGGAGACCCCGGCGGCCGCGGCGGCGGTGATCACCGTCTGCGCGCCCCGCACGTTGTACGCGCTCCGGGCGCGCGGGTCGGACTCCATGCCCAGGTCCATCGCCAGGTGCACCACCACGTCCACCCCGGCCAGCCGCTCGGCCACCGCCGGGTCCCGGACGTCCAGCACCCGCCAGAGCACGCCGGGCACCTCACCGCGCCGGTCGTCCAGCGCCAGCACCTTGCGCACCGAGGGCGAGGCCACCAGGCGGGCGGCCACCCGCTCGCCGAGCACTCCGGCGGCGCCGGTCACGGCCACGGTCAGCGGCTTGCCGCCGTAGGCTGGAGGCGGCGAACCCGCGGTGGCAGGGACGTCCTCTCCTTCGGTCAGCCCAGAGCGAACGTCCGAGGGCGGGGAACTCACCGGCCATCCTCCACGGTTAGCTTATGTGCGTACGTACGAGTGTCTTGTACGTCCATCCTGCCCGAGGCACGGCCCCGGCGGTGCACCCGGCGCGGTCGGGCCGCGATCCCGTCGGCGGTTTTCCCCGGGCGCCGCAGCCCCCGCCACACCACTTGCGTGACGGCCGACCGGATCGAGGACCCCGTGAGCGACCTTCCCTTCGGATTCGGCGTTCCTCCCGAGGAGCCCGAGGACGGCAAGGCCAAGGGCGACAAGGACAAGAAGGACGAGAGCTCCGGCGGCACCCCGCCGCAGCAGCCGTTCGGCTTCGGCGGGGCCAATCCGTTCGGCGCACTCTTCGGCATGGGCGCCCCCGGTGCGGGCTCCGGCGCCCCCGGGGACAACCCGTTCGGGGCGATGTTCGGCAACCTCAACCCGAACGACCTCGGCGCCGCCTTCCAGCAGCTCGGCCAGATGCTCTCCTTCGAGGGCGGGCCGGTGAACTGGGACCTGGCCCGGGACATCGCCCGGCAGACCGTGGTCGCCGAGCAGCCCGAGGGGAAGAGCAAGGACCGCTCGGTCAGCGCCACCGAGCGCTCGGCGGTGGCCGAGGCGGTCCGGCTGGCCGACCTCTGGCTGGACTCGGCGACGGAGTTCCCCTCCGGCGCCGGCACCGCCGTGGCCTGGAGCCGGGCCGAGTGGGTGGAGGCCACCCTGCCGGTCTGGAAGGACCTGGTGGACCCGGTGGCCGAGCGGGTCGGCAACGCCATGGGCGGCGTGCTGCCCGAGGAGATGCAGGCCATGGCCGGGCCGCTGATGGGCATGATGCGCTCGATGGGCGGCGCCATGTTCGGCACCCAGATCGGCCAGGCACTGGGCGCGCTGGCCGCCGAGGTGGTCGGCTCCACCGACGTCGGCCTGCCGCTGGCCCCGGCCGGCAAGGCCGCGCTGCTGCCGCAGAACGTGGCCGAGTTCGGCGAGGGCCTGAGCGTGCCCGCCGAGGAGGTCCGGCTCTACCTGGCCCTGCGCGAGGCCGCCCACCAGCGGCTCTTCGCCCACGTGCCGTGGCTGCGGGCGCACCTGTTCGGCGCCGTCGAGGCCTACGCCCGCGGCATCAAGGTCGACACCACCCGGATGGAGGAGCTGGTCGGCCAGCTCGACCCGTCCAACCCCGAGGCGCTCCAGGAGGCCCTGGGCAACGGGCTGCTCCAGCCCGAGGACACCCCCGCCCAGAAGGCCGCACTGGCCCGGCTGGAGACCGCCCTGGCCCTGGTCGAGGGCTGGGTGGACGCGGTGGTGCACGCCGCCGCCGAACCGCACCTGCCGCAGGCCGGGGCGCTGCGCGAGACCGTCCGCCGCCGCCGCGCGGCCGGCGGCCCGGCCGAGCAGACCTTCGCCACCCTGGTCGGCTTGGAGCTGCGCCCGCGCCGCCTGCGCGACGCCTCCCGGCTCTGGGCCTCGCTGGCCGACGCCCGCGGCGTCGAGGGCCGGGACGCGCTCTGGGAGCACCCCGACATGCTGCCCACCGCCGCCGACCTGGACGACCCGGACGGCTTCGTGCACCGCGGCTCGGGCGACTCGCTGGAGGGCGGCATCGACTTCGCCGAGCTGGACAAGCTGCTCGGCGAGGCGGCGGCCGGCGCCGACGGTGCCAAGAAGGACGACGAGGACGAGGACGGCAAGGGCAAGTGAGCACCACCCTGCACGCGGACGCGGTCCGTGCGCTGACCGACTGGACCGTGGCCGACGCCGGGCAGGACCTGCTCCGGCAGGACTACCTGGCCCACCTGGCCGCCGAGCCGGAGGGCCTCTGGCGCTCCTGCCTGCCCGCCCACATCACCGCCAGCGCCCTGGTGGTCGACCCGGCGGCCGGGCGGGTGCTGCTGACCCTGCACCCCAAGGTCGGCCTCTGGCTGCAGATGGGCGGGCACTGCGAGCCCGGCGACGCCACGCTGGCCGCCGCCGCGCTGCGCGAGGCCACCGAGGAGTCCGGCATCGCCGGGCTCGAACTGCTCGCGGTGGACGGCGCCCCGGTGCCGGTGAAGCTGGACCGGCACACCGTCCGCTGCACCGGCAAGGACGGGCCGGAGAACACCCACCTGGACGTGCAGTACGTCGCGCTGGCCCCGGCCGGGGCCGAGGCGCTGATCAGCGAGGAGTCGCTGGACCTGGGCTGGTTCGCCTTCGACGCCCTGCCCGACCCGACCGACGACGCGGTGCGCGAACTGGTCGAGCTGGCGCGGAAGCTGACGGAGCGTTAACCGGCCTCCTCCTCGGGATCCTGACGGGCCTGCGGGAGCCTGGGAGCGGCGGCCACGCCCTCCAGGTACCCGCGGGCCCGCTCCGTGCGAGGGTAGGCCTCCAGCAGGGCCCAGAAGGCCGGGCCGTGGTCGGCCTCCAGCAGGTGGGCCAGCTCGTGCAGCAGCACGTAGTCCACGACGTACTCGGGCATGCCGCGCAGGCGGTGGGAGAGCCGGATGCTGCCCTCGGCCGGGGTGCAGGAGCCCCAGCGGGAGTTCTGGTTGGTGACCCAGCGGACCACGCTGGGGCGGGCCCGGCCGCCCAGGTAGGCCTGCGAGAGCCGCTCGGCCCGGGCGGCCAGCTCCTGGTCCCCGCCGAGCGCGCGGCGGCTCTCCTGGCGGGCCAGCCGCTCCACCATCTTGGCCACCCAGCGCCGCTCCTCGGCCAGCGACATCCGGGCCGGGATCAGCACCACCGTGCGGTCGCCCTCGCGGTAGGCGGAGACGGTACGGCTGCGGCGGGCGCTGCGCCGGACCTCCACCAGGGGCTCGCCCGGGGCCGCCGGGGGCTCGCCGGGGGCGTGCGGTGCCGCCCGCCGCGCCGCCTCGCCCCGCGCTGTCGGGCCCTGCTGCCGGGAGTCCTGTTCGGTCGCCATGCCAACCGACGCTACCCCGCGGCACCGACGGACGGCCTCCGCCGGAGCGGGCAGCGTCAACTCCGGGCCCACCGTTGTCCACAGACCGTGCAGAACGATCGTCGTACCAGCCCACCGGGCCTGTGGACGGGCCTCGGCCGGAGGGCCGCCGGCTCGGGCATGCTGCCTCTGTCAGCCCTGCCCACCCCTCCCCGGAGGTGCCCGTGCGACCGATGGTGAAGCCCGCGCTCTCCCGCCTCTGGCGGGACGGATCGACCCTGCAGTTCGGCACCGTGCACCGGCACGCCCGGGTGGTGGAGGAGGTCGGCCAGCCGGTGGCCGCCTTCCTGGAGCTGCTGGACGGCAGCCGGGAGCGGCCCGCCCTGCTGGAGGCCGCGGAGCGGCTCGGGCTCGGGCGGGAGGTGGCCGAGGAGCTGCTCGGCTCGCTGGAGCAGGCCGGGCTGCTGGACGACGCCGAGGCCGGGCAGGCCGCCCTCGGCGGCTACCCCCGGGCCCGCCAGGAGCTGCTCGGTCCTGACGTGGCGTCACTCTCCCTGGTGCACCCGGCACCCGGGGAGGCCCCGGCGGTGCTGCGCGGCCGGGCCGCCTCCCGGGTGGAGATCCACGGGGCCGGCCGGGTCGGCGCCGCGGTCGGGGCGGTGCTGGCCGCCGGGGGCGTCGGCAGCGTCACCCTCACCGACCGGGGCCGGGTCACCGCCCGGGACTGCTCCCCCGCCGGGTACCCGCCGACGGACGTCGGCCGGCTGCGCACCACCGCCGCCCGGGAGGTGGTGCACCGCACCTCGGGCACCCCGGCCGGGGAGCGGCAGCGCCGGCGGCCCGGCGGCGATCCGCCGCCGCCCGCCCTGGTGGTGCTGGCCCCCAGGGACGGTGCCGGGGCCTTCGCCGGGGTCGCGGCGGAGGCGCACCGGCTGATGCGGGCCGGAGTGCCTCACCTCTACGTCGGCGTGCTGGAGCACCTCGGGGTGGTCGGCCCGCTGGTGCTGCCTGGTGTCTCGGCCTGCGGCGCCTGCGCCACCCTGACCAGACGGGACGAGGACGAGGCCTGGCCCCGGCTGCTCGCCCAGCTCGGCGAGGAGGGTGCCGGGCGCCCTCGTACCCCCGCCTGCGACAGTGCCCTCGCCACCGCCGTCGCCGGGCTGGCCGCCCTGCACGTGGAGCTCTGGCTGGACGGCGTCCGCCCGCCCAGCGTGGACGGCTGGTGCGAGGTCTCCGCCGCCGACGGCATGGCCCGCCGCCTGCGGCTGCCCACCCATCCCGCCTGCGGCTGCACCTGGCCCTCCGGCCCGCCGGTGCACCGGACGGAGGTCATCACCCCGCCCCGGTGAGCGGGCCGCCGAGCAGGCCACCGGGCGGGCCGCCGGGCAGGCCGGTGAACGGGCTGTCGACGGGGCCGTGATCCGCTGGTCACAGTCCGGCCGGGCCCGCATCCGGAGCGGGCACAATGGCGTAGTGACACGCCCACCGGACGGGCGTCGGAGCTGGGAGGCCCTGGGGTGAGCGATCTTCCGCGCAAGGCAGTGACCCGGACGGCGCGGCTGGCCGCCCTCCCGCTCGGGATAGCGGGCCGGGCCACTCTCGGTCTGGGGCGGCGGATCGGCGGCCGCTCGGCCGAGGTGGTCACCGCCGAGCTCCAGCAGGCCACCGCCGACCAGCTGTTCAAGGTGCTCGGGGAGCTCAAGGGCGGGGCGATGAAGTTCGGGCAGGTGCTGTCCGTCTTCGAGGCCGCGCTGCCCGAGGAGGTGGCCGGCCCCTACCGGGCCGCCCTGACCAAGCTCCAGGACGCCGCTCCCCCGATGCCGGCCGCCAAGGTGCACGCGGCGCTGGCCGAGCGGCTCGGCAAGGACTGGCGGAAGAACTTCCGCAGCTTCGACGACCGGCCGGCCGCCGCGGCCTCGATCGGCCAGGTGCACCGCGCGGTCTGGAAGGACGGCCGGCAGGTGGCCGTCAAGATCCAGTACCCGGGCGCGGGCGACGCCCTCCTCTCCGACCTGGCCCAGCTCAGCCGGGTGGCCTGGCTGCTCGGCCCGCTGATCCCCGGCCTGGACATCAAGCCGCTGATCACCGAGCTGCGGGAGCGGGTGGCGGAGGAGCTGGACTACGCGCTGGAGGCCGAGGCCCAGCGCCGGCACGCCGAGGAGTTCGCCGACGACCCGGACATCACCGTCCCCGGGGTGGTCGCCCAGGCCGACCAGGTGCTGGTCAGCGAGTGGCTGGACGGCACCCCGCTCTCCGAGGTGATCAGCAGCGGCACCCAGGAGGAGCGGGACAGGGCCGGGCAGCTGATCGCCCGCTTCCTGTTCGCGGGGCCGTCCCGGACGGGCCTGCTGCACGCCGACCCGCACCCGGGGAACTTCCGGCTGATCAAGGACGACGGCCCGGCCGAGGGCTGGCGGCTGGGCGTGCTCGACTTCGGCACGGTGGACCGGCTGCCCGGCGGCCTGCCCCGGCCGATCGGCGACTCGCTCCGGATGGCGCTGGCCGGGGACGCCGACGGAGTGCTGGACATGCTCCGCGAGGAGGGCTTCGTCAAGCCCTCGATCAAGCTGGACCCGACGGCGGTGCTGGACTACCTGCTGCCGATCATCGAGCCCGCCACGGTGGAGGTCTTCCACTTCACCCGGGCCTGGATGCGGGCCCAGGCGGCCCGGATCGCCGACCCGCGCTCGCCCGCGTACGACCTGGGCAAGCAGCTCAACCTGCCGCCCGCCTACCTGCTGATCCACCGGGTCACCCTCTCCACCATCGGGGTGCTCTGCCAGCTCGGCGCCAAGGCCCCGTTCCGGGCCGAGATGCTGGAGTGGCTGCCCGGCTTCGCCCACCCGGTGGCGGAGCCCGCGGAGGGCTGAGACTCCGTCAGAACGCGCCGATGGCCGCCCTCCTTGAGGAGGGCGGCCATCGGCGTTCGGGGAATGTCACTGCGGGGCAATGCTGTTGGTACCGCTGGAACGACGTGCCGCGCGGGCCTACGCGGCTGTCACTCCGTCAACTCCCGATCCGCCAGGTCTCACAGGACCGCGACGGCGAGGGCCTTGCGGGCGCGGAGCGAGGCACGCTCGGCCTTCCGCATCAGTCGGGCGGCGCGGTCGAGGCGCTCGCCCATCCGTTGGTGTTCGGCCTCGTGCAGTCGTTCCTGCATATGGGCACGGGCCAGGGTTTCTTGCATGAGTTGCATCTCGCGGGTCCTGTTCTGGATCAGAAGTTCTGTGGCCTGGTCGGCGTGGGCGGTCTTGTCGGCTGCGGGGGTCATGTGGTGGTCCTGCTCGTGGTGCGTGCTCGGAAACGGACGGGGGTTGGCGGCTGCGTCGACCTTGGCTGTGGCGACGCGGACCGAGTGGCGCAGTGTGGTGGTGCCCAGCGGGGGCTGCTCTCCCCGACGGGCGGTCACTGCGGTGGTCATCGCGGGGTTCACGCCATGACCTCGGTCTTGCGCGGACGGCCCCGGGGCCGCTTGCGGGCGACGACCACACCCTGGACGAAGAGCTCGCCGCCCCAGACACCCCACGGCTCGCGCCGCTCGAGGGCGCCGGCCAGGCAGGCCTCCTTGACCGGGCAGGTGCCGCAGAGCGACTTCGCGTACTCGACGTCGGCGGGGGTCTCGGCGAAGAAGACCTCGGGGTCGAAGGCCCGGCAGGGGATGGGCTGGCCGTTGACCTCGGCCTGGTCGAGCGCGGTGAGCTGCATGAGAGAAACCTCCGGGGGGTCGGCCTGGTCGGCCTTGGTGATGTCTGTCGGTACGGACGGGAGTGGCGGCGTGATGACCGTGGACACTGTGGCGTCTTCCTCGTCTTTGCTTGTGGTTCCGGCCAGCTGACTGGTGGGGCTGGACCGGAGGACCCGAAGGTCCAGGCTGGGTCTTGACGTACCGGACAAAACAGAAGGGCCGCGAATCCCGGTGTGAGACGGGTTCCGCGGCCCTGGAGGCTCCGACCTGAGGCTACTCAGGTTCGAACTCTCCAGGGTTCGGGGCCGCGGAAGGCCCACATCCGGACGGCCTCGGCGCCCGCGAAGGCGGCCTTGGCCTCGATCTGCTTCTCGTCCTGCTTCTGCTGGGCCCCGGCATCGACTGCCGCCACATAGGCGCCATGCTTGGCGTCTACCTGAGCTGCCTTCGATGCCTGGAGCGGTCGCTCGCTGCGCAGTCCACGACCGCCGCCGAACGCCGCCCCGGCAAGGGACAGACCCGTCTCGACGGAGGTGCCGCGGGTGCCGTTGCCGCCCAGGCCATTAATGCCGGAGCCACTGACAACGCCGGAGACACCGGTGCCGTTGAGACCCAGACCGAAGGGAGCGGTGACGACCTGCGAGGAGACGCACGAGGGCACGGCGATGACGGTCTGGCCAGTCAGGTTGGTGATCATCTTGGTTTCCACTGTCTTCGCCTCCTCTCGGCGTCTCGCGCGGCCCAGTTCCCCGGGCCCCGATGTTCGGATGTTTGGACGGTCATGCAGGTACTGCGGTACTGCTGGCAGGCGTGCGGAAGGGAGCCTTCCGAGGCCTTGCGATCTCGTTCCCTTGACCGCTCCGGCAGGCTATTGCGCCCCGTGTACGGCGCGCAAACTATTTTTCCGGCGAGTTTCGCGGAGTGACTCGGGCGGCTCCCGGAAGCGGCGTCACGCCTGCTCCTCGGACTCCCCCCGAAGCCCCTCGACGGTGGCCTCGGACTCGTCCGTGGGCTCCTCGCCAGCACACAACAACAGCACGTCGGCACCGTACTTGTCCAGCTTCATGGCTCCGACGCCCGAGATCAGGGCCAGTTCGCGCTCGCTGGAGGGCACCGCCTCGGCGATCGCCATCAGGGTGGCGTCGGTGAACACCACGTAGGCCGGGGCCCCCTGCTTCTTCGCCTGCACCGAGCGCCACTCGCGCAGCCGCTCGTACAACGCCTCGTCCATGTCCGAGGGGCAGCTCTCGCAGCGGCGCAGCTTGCGCTCCACCGCCTCGGTCAGCGTCTTGTCGCAGACCCGGCACTTGACCGGGCCGCGGACCTTGCGCCCGCCGGAGCGCTCGGCGCCCTGCTCGACGCCGCCCCGGCCGCCCCGGCTGGTGGGGCCGGAGTACGAGGAGCCCGGCCGCAGGCCGTCCAGGAAGCGGGTGGGCTTGCGACCGGCCCGGCCGCCCGGGGAGCGGGAGAGCGCCCAGGAGAGCGACAGGTGGACCCGGGCCCGGGTGACGCCGACGTAGAGCAGCCGGCGCTCCTCCTCGATCTGCTCGTCGGTCTTGGCGTAGATGATCGGCAGGGTGCCCTCGGTCAGGCCGACCAGGAAGACCGCGTCCCACTCCAGGCCCTTGGCGGCGTGCAGCGAGGCCAGCGTGACACCCTCGACGGCGGGGGCGTGCTGGGCGGCCGCGCGGGCGTCCAGCTCCGTCACGTAGGCCGCCAGGTCGGCCGGCTGGCCGGCCTCCCGCCGGGCCGTCTCGAACTCCTCGGCCAGCCGCACCAGGGCGGCCAGCGACTCCCAGCGCTCGCGCACCGTGCCGGAGCCGGACGGCGGCTCGGGGGTGAAGCCCCGGGTGGCCAGCACCGCGCGGACCTGCCCGGCCAGCGCGGGGCTGTCGGCCGTCAGCGGGTCGTCGGAGGCCCGGGCGGCGCCGCGCACCAGCATCACCGCGTCCCGCACCTCGGGGCGCTCGAAGAACCGCTCGGCGCCCTTGAGCTGGTACGAGATGCCCAGGTCGGCGAGGGCCTGCTCGTAGACCTCGGACTGCCCGTTGGTCCGGAACAGCACGGCGATCTCGCTGGCCCGCACGCCGCGGCCGAGCAGGGCGCGGATCTCCCGGGCGGTGGCCTCCGCCTCGGTGGGCTCGTCGGCGTACTCGACGTAGACCGGGGCCGGGCCGGCCTCGCGCTGGGAGACCAGCTCCAGGCGGTGCTGGGCGGCCTGGCCGCGGGCCTTGGCGAGCAGCCCGTTGGCCAGGTGGACCACCTGCGGGGTGGAGCGGTAGTCCCGGACCAGCTTCACCACGGTGGCCTCGGGGTGGCGGTGGCGGAAGTTCAGCAGGTGGTCGGGGGTGGCGCCGGTGAACGAGTAGATCGTCTGGCTGGCGTCGCCGACCACGCAGAGGCTGGCCCCGCCGGTGGACCACTGCTCCAGCAGGCGCTGCTGGAGCGGGGAGACGTCCTGGTACTCGTCCACCGTGAGGTGCCGGTACTGGGCCCGGACCCGCTCGGCGATCTCCGGGCGGTCCTCCAGGATGGCCGCGGTCAGCAGCAGCACGTCCTCGAAGTCGATCACGCCGCGGTCGCGCTTGGTCTGCTCGTAGGTGGCGTAGACCCGAGCGATCTCGGCCGGGTCGCGCGGGGCCTCGCGGCCGGTCTTGAGCACGGCGGCCGGGTAGTCGTCGGGGACGATCTGGGTGACCTTGGCCCACTCGATCTCGCTGGTCAGGTCGCGCAGCTCGGTGCGCTGCACCCGCAGGCCGGAGCGGCCGGCCGCCTCGGCGACCAGCTGCACCTTGCGCTCCAGCAGCCGCGGCACCTCGCCGCCGATCGCCCGCGGCCAGAAGTACTGGAGCTGGCGCAGCGCGGCGGAGTGGAAGGTGCGGGCCTGCACGCCCTCGGCGCCGAGCTGGCGCAGGCGGCCGCGCATCTCGCCGGCCGCGCGGGCGGTGAAGGTGACCGCGAGCACCTGCTGCGGCTGGTAGACGCCGCTGCGCACGCCGTAGGCGATCCGGTGGGTGATGGCCCTGGTCTTGCCCGTGCCGGCGCCGGCCAGCACGCAGACGGGGCCCTGCAGGGCGGTGGCGACGGCCCGCTGCTCCGGGTCGAGCCCGGCCAGCACGGCCTCGGCACTGGAGGCCGGGCCGTGGGGCGCGCCGTAGTGTGCGCCGCCACCTGACGGAGTGCCGTACCGGTCGCCGTGGCCGTCGGGGAGGCCCAAGAGCTGTTCCTGCATGCCGCCCATCCTCGCAGGGCGCTCGGACGTTCCGTCCCGGCTCGTCCACAGGGCGGCCCCGGCGGACGATAATCGCTCCGCCGACCGGCGCGCGTGGTAGGTCACACGCCGGGCGCGCACGGAATGTTCCGTTGCGCCCCGGACGTTGTCGGCACAGACCGCACGCCCCTTCACGAAGGAGTCCCCCGAATGTCCGGCAGCGTCACGATGTACAGCACGACCTGGTGCGGGTACTGCAACCGGCTGAAGAGCCAGCTGGACCGCGAGGGCATCGGCTACGACGTGATCAACATCGAGGAGGACCCGGCCTCGGCGTCCTTCGTCGAGTCCGTCAACAACGGCAACCAGGTGGTGCCGACCGTGATCGTCCAGCCCGCGGGCGGCGGCGAGCAGGTCGTGATGACCAACCCGAGCCTGCGTCAGGTCCAGGCCGCGCTGGCCGGCTGACACCGCGTCAGGAGAACCGCTCCAGGTGGCCCTGCCCCGCACGGGACGGGGCCACCGGCGCGTCGTCCACCGGCCGGGACGGCCCGGGGACCGGGGACGGGACCGGCAGCACCGTCGGCCGGCCGGCCAGCTCGCCCAGGCCGTAGACCAGCCGGCAGCGGTCGGCCGAGTACCTGGTCTCGATCACCCGCACCGGCCCCCGGGCGTCGTAGCTGACCCGGGTCTGCACCAGCAGCGGGGCGCCCGGCCCGCCCTGGAACCAGGCGGCCTCCTCCGGCCCGGGCATCCGGGAGACCAGGTGGTCCACCGCGCCGATCTCGGTCCGGCCGAGCGCCTCCAGCACCGACTCGTCGCCGCCGGGCACCTGGTCCGGCTCCATCAGCGGGGTGCCGGCCGCCAGTCCGGCCCGGTAGTGGCTCTCCTCGATCGAGTACGGCTCGCGGTCCAGCAGCCGCAGCTGGCGGCGGACCACCACCGCCTCGCCGGGCCGCAGGCCGAGCCGCTCGGCGACGTCCACCCGGGCCCGGACGATGAGCATCTCGAAGTCCACCGTGAGCCGGCGCCCGCCCTCCGCGGCCTCCGCCTCGTAGACGCCGGTGGGCGCGGTCAGGCAGTGCCCGGCGGCGCGGCCGGGCGGGGGGCCGGGGAGCAGGTCGGGCCCGAAGACCCGGTGGTCCAGCACCGGGTGGTCCTTGAGGTACGTGCCCTTGCCCTGGAGCCGGACCAGCCGGCCCTCGTTGACCAGCACGTCCACGGCCAGCCGGACGGTGTTCCGGGCGACCCCGTACTGCTGCTCCAGTTCGGTCTCGACCGGCAGCGGCGCGTCGCCGCGCCACTCGCCGGCCGCGATCCGGCGTCGCAGGTCGGCGGCCAGCCGCTGGTACTTCGGTGATTGGGAACTGCCCCGCGAGATTGTCACGCGAGTGAATGTAGCGATCCGGGTTGCGCCATTTCAGCGAAACCGGCCAATATTGCCCGGGATCGGGGATCTCGGTTTCCGTCCCGATCAGGTCGTTCGCAGTCGCCCGGCGGCACTCGGCCCTTCCGGATGAGCGCCGCATTCAGCCACGTACAACCGGGGGCGGAGCCATGCCCGTGACCAGTACCGCGCAGCACTTCCAGGCGCGGCCGACCATCCTTCGAACCGGCGAGCCGGACGGCGCCCGGCCACGTCCGGGGCGGGCCCTGGGGGCCGCCGACCGGGGCGCCTGGCACGCCACCGCCAGCTTCCCGCCGCGCCCGCGCAACGTGGCCCGGGCCCGGCAGCTCACCAGGACCGTGCTCACCGCCTGGGGCGCGGCCGAACTCGCCGACAGCGCCGAGCTGTTGATGTCCGAGCTGGTCACCAACGCGCTGCGGTACGGCCGGGGCGCGGTCTCGGTGACGCTGGCCCTGACGGAGCAGGCGCTGCAGATCTCGGTGGCCGACTACGGCCGGGCGATGCCCGAGCCCCGGGAGGCCGGGGAGGAGGAGACCAGCGGCCGCGGCCTGGCCATCGTCGGGGCCCTGTGCACCGACTGGTCGGTGACCACCCGGCTGACCGGAAAGACCGTCAGCTGCTGGTTGGAAATCGACCGGAAGAGCGACTGACCGAGGGATTTCGATTCCGCTCGAAAAAGCCGAAGAAAAGCACAAGGGGCGTACGGTTTTCCACCGCACGCCCCTTATTCACTACGATTCACCACGATTCGCGACGGTCTCCGCCGTCACCAGCGGGCCGCGCTCGGCAGCGGTTCCCCGTACCAGAGTTCGACCAGGTGACGGGCGATCGAGATGCCCGAGGGCGGCAGGATCTCGCCCGCCTCCATCCCGGCCCTCAGCTCCTCGCGGGAGAACCAGCGGGCCTCCGCCAACTCCTCACCGTCCACCGTGATCGCGGTGCCCGCCGGGTCGGCCCTGCCCAGGAAGCCCAGCATCAGGCTGGACGGGAACGGCCAGGGCTGGCTGGCCACGTACTCCACCTCGGCGACCCGGACCCCGGCCTCCTCGTAGACCTCGCGGGCCACCGCCTGCTCGATCGACTCGCCCGGCTCCACGAACCCGGCCAGGGTGGACCAGCGGCCCTCCGGCCAGAGCGCCTGGCGGCCCAGCAGGCAGCGGTCCTCCGGGTCGGTGATCATCATGATCACCGCCGGGTCGGTCCGCGGGTAGTGCTCGGCCGCACAGGAGGTGCAGCGCCGCACGTGCCCGGCCCCGGCCTTCTCGGTCCGGTGCCCGCAGCGCGAGCAGAAGCTGTGCAGCCGGTGCCAGTGCTCCAGCGCGACGGCGTGCACCAGCAGCCCGGCGTCCCGGTCGGAGAGCTGGGCGCCGACCTCGCGCAGCCCGGCCGGACGGGCGTCGCCGTCGAGGCGCCCGGGCAGCGTCTCGTTCACCAGGGCGAAGTAGGAGGTGCCGCCCTCGTCGGTGCCGAGGAAGTAGCGGTCGCCGGCCTCCGGCGCTTCGAAGGAGGGCAGCAGCACCAGCTCGGTGCCGTGCTCGGTGTCCACCACGAAGGCCTCGCCGCTGGCGATCGGCAGCACCTTGGTGCTCGGGTGGCTCCAGGCGGCGGCCAGCCACGGCTCGTCGAACCGGTGCTCGGCGGCCCGGTCGACCCCCGCCCGGGCCAGGGCCAGCTGCTTGGTGTCAGGCACGGTGCTCAACGCGGTCCATCCCCATCGGTCGGAAGACTTCGGTCGGAAGACTGTCGAAGTGGTTCATGCCCCGAGCCCGCTCTCGGCCAACTCGCCCCACAGGTACGCGGCCGTCTCGACGCCCTTGGTGAGCAGCGGCAGCTCGACCTTCTCGTCCACCGAGTGCCAGCCGTCCGAGGGCACCGAGATGCCGAGGAAGACCACCGGCGCGCCCAGCACGTCCTGGAGGTCGGCGGCCGGACCGGAGCCGCCCTCGCGGGTGTACAGCACCTCCTGCTCGAAGGCCCGGCCCATCGCCCTTACGGTGGCCTGGAGCGCGGGGTGGTCCAGCGGGGTCAGGCAGGGCCGGGTGGCGCCGGGGAAGACCAGCTCGTACCGGATGCCGGCCGGCACCTTGGCCGCGACCCAGTCCGCCACCGCCGCGCGGACGGCGTCCACGTCCTGCCCGGCGACCAGCCGGAAGGAGAGCTTGAGGTGCGCCTCGGCCGGGACGATGGTCTTGCCGCCGGGGCCGGTGTAGCCGCCCCAGATGCCGTTCACCTCGGCGGTCGGCCGGGCCCAGACCCGCTCCAGCACCGAGTACCCGGCCTCGCCCAGCACCCCGTGGGACTTGGCGGTCCGCAGCCACTGGTCCTCGTCGAAGGGCAGCGCGGCGAACAGCTCGCGCTCACGCTCCGTCAGTTCCACCACGCCGTCGTAGAACCCGGGCACGGCCACCCGGCGGTCCTCGTCGTGCAGGCCGGCCACCAGCTCGGCGGCGACCGCGGCCGGGTTGGGCACCGCGCCGCCGAAGGAGCCGGAGTGGATGTCGGTGTCCGGGCCGTAGAGGTCGATCTGGGCGTCGGCCAGGCCGCGCATGCCGGTGCAGACGGTCGGCGTGGTCTCGTTCCACATGCCGGTGTCGGAGACCACCACCAGGTCGGTGGCCAGCCGGGCGGCCTCGCGCCGGACCAGCGCCTCGAAGTTCGGCGAGCCGGACTCCTCCTCGCCCTCGATCAGCAGCTTGAGGTTGACGGCGGGGGCGGTGCGGCCGGTGGCGGCCAGGTGGGCGCGCAGGCCCAGGGTGTGGAAGAAGACCTGGCCCTTGTCGTCGGCCGCGCCGCGGGCGTACAGCCGGTCCCCGACCACGGTGGGCTCGAACGGGTCGGTCGCCCAGCCGTCCTCCTTGGCGGCCGGCTGGACGTCGTGGTGGCCGTAGACCAGGACGGTGGGCGCGTCCGCGTCCCCGGACGGCCACTCGGCGAAGACCGCCGGCAGCCCCTCCGTCTCCCACACCTCGGCCACCGGGAAGCCGGTCTTCCGCAGCTTCTCCGCCAGCCACTCGGCGGAGCGCCGGACGTCCCCGGCGCGGGCCGGGTCGGCGGAGACCGAGGGGATGCGGAGCCAGTCGGCCAGGTCGGAGAGGAACTCCGCCCGGTGGAGGTCGATGTAGGAGCGGACGACGCTGTCCGGGGTTTTCGTCATACGGACGACTTTAGTTCGCCACCGCCTCCCGGTGTGCGGCCCGTCCACCCGGCGGTCCCGTAACCTGCGTCACCCCGTGCGGCCCACGGGCCCCACGGGGTGACACGGGTCACTGGTGACGGGCCGTCAGGCGGAGCGCCTCAGCAGGCCCAGCCGGGACCGGGTGAAGAGCATCGCCAGCAGCACCGCCACCACCGGCAGCACCACCAGGGTCAGCCCCAGGGTGGCCCACGGGAAGACGATCACCGCCTCCCTGGCCTCCTCCCCCGGGAACTGCGGCATCGCCTCGATCTTCCGCAGCGCCACCGAGGGCACCACCCCGCAGACGGCGCCGAGCACCGCGCCGATCGCGGCGATCACCCCGCACTGGAAGCCGGACAGCCGCCGCCGGATGCCGCCGGTGGCGCCGACCGCCGCCAGGGTGGCCAGGTCGCGCTGCGAGTCGGCCGCGGCCAGCCCGGTGGCGATGCCCGCCGCGCCGAGCGCGACCAGTCCGGCGAAGCCGGTCAGGGCCAGCGGCACCAGGTCGGGTTCGGGCCGGAACCCGCGCTCGACGGTCACGCCGCCCTCGCTGCCGAGCCTGGACAGCGCCGCCGTGGCCTTCTGCTCGACGGCGGTGCTCGGCGCCTTCGCGGGCAGCCAGACCGTGGCGACCTGAGCCGCCGTCAGACCGAGCCGCGCCGCGGTCTCCCGGCTGGCGAACGCCCCGGCGTTCTGCAGCGCCGGCGCGAACCGGACCGCGTCCACCGCGAGTTCGCGGCTCTGGACCTGGGGCCGGGTCAGCGTGCCGTCCGCGCTGCGGGCCATACCCGTCATCGGATCCGTCGTGCCCTGCTCCGGCTCGACCAGCGCCAGGGCGACCTTGCCGTCCTTGAGGTAGGCCGGGTCGAAGACCAGCACCTTGCCCTCGGCCAGCGCCTTGCCGGCGGCCGGGTCGCGGACCCCGGTCAGGTTGGCCAGTGCGGTGGCGTCGCCGAGCAGCAGCCCCTGGCCGACCGGGGACGAGTACTGCCCGGTCGAGCGCTTGCAGCGCTCGTCCTGGTAGAACCGGTCGCGCTCCTCCACCGGGAGCCCCTCGGCCGCCGGGTCGTTGGCCGGGCAGCGCAGGTCCTTCGGCAGCATCAGCTCCACCCGCCCGCTGCCGCGCTGGTAGCGGGTGCCCTTGTACTCGGCCTGGTAGACCTCGCCGCGCGGGCCGAGGTCCGGGACGACGCCCTCCACCGCGCCCTGCTGGAGCGCGTACGAGGCCGGGTCGCGGTTCTCGCCGTAGCCGGTGTGCAGCAGCACCGCGCCGGGCTGCAGGTAGGCCGTGTAGTTCTGCCGCTGCTGGGCCTCCGAACTCGCGGTGTAGATGCCGACCGCGACCGAACCGGCCACCGCCGCCATCACCGCCGCCACCGCCGGGGCGGTCCGGCCCCGGTGGCGGACCGCGTCGCGCAGCGCCAGCCGGGGGCTGAGCGGCAGCCAGCGGCCCAGCCGCCCGAACAGGCCGACCAGCATCGGGGTGCAGGCCACCATGCCGAGCTCGGCCAGCACCGAGCCGCCGAGCACCGCCAGGACCCGGTCGGTCAGCTGGGAGCCGAGCAGCGCGAGCGCCGCGCCGCCGCCCACCATCAGCAGGCCGAGCACGGCCAGCCGCTTGCTCGGCGGCTTGACCGAGCCACGGCCGGTGAGCGCCTCCACCACGTCCTGCCGGGAGGCCTGGACCGCCGGGACCACGGCTGCCAGCAGGCCGGTGACCAGGCCGATCGCGGCGATCCCGAGCAGGTCCAGCGGGGCCAGGTCGAAGCTGCCGAAGCGGCGCCCGGCCAGGTCCTCCAGCCACGGCCGGGTGGCCGCCACCAGCAGCACCGCCAGCACCAGGCCGGCCACCGCACCGGACAGGCCGAGCACCGCGCCACCGCCGAGCACCACCGCGCGGACGTGCTTGCGGTCCCCGCCGCCGGCCGCCAGCAGCCCGAGCTGGCGCCGGGAACGGCGCGCGCCGACCGCGAAGGCCGGCCCGGCCAGCAGCACGATCTCCAGCAGCGCCATGCCGACCACGGTGGCCAGCACCGCCAGCGCGGTCTTGTCGATCAGCTGCGGACCCGTCTGCTGCTGGTAGTACGGCACGGCGGAGCGCGGCGGCGGGTCCAGCAGCACGGCCTTCGACGTCGCCGAGAAGCCGTACTTGTTCAGCTCCAGCACCTGGGGCCAGGTCAGCGCCGCCCCGGCCGGCATCCGGACCAGCCACTTGCCGCCGCCGAACCGGTCGTCCGCCTTCTTCTCCTGGACGGGCGCGGCGCCGGGCCGCAGCACCAGCTGGCTGAAGCCCAGGTCGCCGGGGTACTCGACCTCGGCGGTGATGGTGAACGGGCGGTCCGGCCCGCGCACCGTGGTGGTGTCACCGACCTTCAGGCCGGACAGCTCCAGGAACCCCCGGGTGGCCGCCACCTCGGTCGCGGCGGTCGGCAGCCGGCCGCCGGTCAGCACCGTGTGGCCGTTCCAGACCGGGTCGGTCAGGTCCGCCTCGGTCAGCCGGGTCCTGAGCAGGCCCTCCTTGGTGGTGACGTTGGCGGACACACCCCCGTCCATCGGGGTCAGCCGGGTGCCCGCCGGAAGCAGGGTCGGCAGCAGTGCGCCCGGCTCGGTGTCCAGGCTCTTCTGCTGCTCCGGGGTGGGCTTCTGGCCCTCCCGGGGCATGTCCGCGTTGGCGCCCTCGCCCGGGTTCGGTGGCTGGACGACCGTCATGCCCCGGCCGTACGCGGACACCATCGCGTCGGCCTCGCCCATGATCCGGACGATCTTCTGCTCCGGCTCCAGCTGGGCACTGCGGAAAACCACGTCGGCCCCGGTCACCCCGAGCACCGGCAGCGCGATCATGGCGATCACCAGCGCGCTGCGCCCCTTGGCCCGGAGCGCGTCCCTCCGGGCGATCCGCAGGGCCACCCGCCACGACGTCAGGCTCACTCCGTCACCGGGCCGTTCACGCTGTTGGTGGCCGCCGAGACCAGCAGGCTGGCCGCGTCCCGGCTGACGCTCTCGTCCACCACCCGGCCGTCCCGGATGAAGACCACCCGGTCCGCCCAGGCCGCGTGCCGGGCCTCGTGGGTCACCAGCATGGCCGCGGCGCCCGCGTCGCAGCGGGCCCGCAGCACCGCGAGCACCGACTCGCCGGTGGTGGAGTCCAGCGCCCCGGTCGGCTCGTCGGCCAGCACCAGCCGGCGGTCCCCGATCAGCGCCCGGGCGATCGCCACCCGCTGCTGCTGACCGCCCGACATGTCGTCCGGGAAGCGGTCGGCCAGCTCCTCGATGCCCATCTCGACCAGGGCCGCCATCGCCTCCTTGCGGGCCGCCCGGGTGGAGAGCCCGTCCAGCTCGCGCGGCAGCGCGATGTTCTCGGCCGCGGTCAGCGCCGGTATCAGGTTGTAGTCCTGGAAGACGTAGCCGACCGCCCGGCGGCGCAACTGCGCCTGCTGACGGCGGCTCAGCTCGCCGAGCGCGCTGCCCTCGACCAGCACCCGCCCGGAGGTCGGGGTGTCCAGCCCGCCGGCCAGCGTGAGCAGCGTGGACTTGCCGGAGCCGGACGGCCCCATCACGGCGACCAGCTCGCCGGGGTGGACCTTGAGGTCGACGCCGCGCAGGGCGTGGACCTCGGCCGCCCCCTGGCCGTGGACCCGGGTGACGTTCTCCAGGTGCAGCACCGGGGCGGTGCCGGACCGGTCGTTCTGGGTGCTCATCGCTTCCCCCTGACGGTGGTTCAGAATCGGGCGCGCCTGCGGGCGCGGGGTGGGGCGGGCTCCGGATCGGGCTCGGCGGCCTCGGAGGGAGCCGCCGGAGCGGCCGGGCGGTACTGGGCGAGGCGGGTCTCGCAGTGGTCCAGCCAGCGGATCTCCGCCTCGGTCTGGAAGATCAGCTGCTCCAGCACCAGCAGCCAGGCCAGGTCCGACCCGCTCTCCTGGGAGGTCAGCGCCTGGCCCTTGAGCCGGGTGTAGTCCTGCAGCGCCTTCATGCTGTGCCGCCGCTGCCCCTGCACCACGGCCGTGACGTCGACGCCGGGCACGGTGACCGCCATCGCCAGCTTGATCGCCAGCTCGTCCCGGGGCGGGTTGGTCCGCGGCACCGGGGTGTCGAACCAACTGCGCAGCTCCGCACGTCCCTTGTCGGTGACGGCGTAGAAGACGTGGCCCTCCTCGTCCGCACCGTCCGGGACCACCAGGCCGTCGCGCTCCAGGCGCCCCAGCGTGGTGTAGACCTGGCCCACGTTGAGCGGCCAGGTGGCCCCGGTGCGGGCCTCGAACTCGGTTCTCAGCTGGTAGCCGTAGCGCGGGCCCTGGTCGAGCAGGGCGAGCAGACCGTGACGGATGGACATACCGAGTATGTATACCGGGTATGCCCCACCGGCTCAAGCGCAGCCGGTACCGTCATGCCTTGTGAGCCAGCTGCGCATCGCCACCTTCAACCTGCTGCACGGCCGCCCGCTGGCCGCCGACGGCAGCCCGCTGCCCTTCCCCGCCGAACCGGGCGAACCGCTGGCCGAAGCGGTCAGCGCCCTCGACGCGGACGTGCTCGCCCTCCAGGAGGTCGACCGCCACCAGGAGCGCTCCGGCTTCACCGACCAGACCGCCGTGGCCGCCAAGGCGATGGGCGCCGGCGACTGGCGGTTCGCCGCCGCCCTGCACGGACGCCCCGCCACCGGAGCCGGCTGGATCCTCGACCCCACCCGGCCCGGCCTCCAGGTCTACGGCCCCACCGAGGCCGGCACCGCCCTCCAAGTCCCGTCCTACGGAACGGCGTTGCTCACCCGGCTGCCCGTCAGCCACTGGCGCGCCCGCCGCTTCGCCCCGGCCCCCTTCGGCCTCCCCCTCCGGGTCGCCGGCCGACGGGGGCTCACCCCCGTACCGGACGAGCCGCGGGCCGCGCTGGCCGCCGTCCTGCGCGGCCGCCACGGCGAGTTCACGGTGGTCGCCACCCACCTGTCCTTCGTCCCCGGCTGGAACATGGCCCAGCTCGCGGCCATCCGGCGGTGGATCGCCGACCTGCCGGGGCCGCACCTGGTGCTCGGGGACTTCAACCTGATCGGGGCCGTGCCGCGGACCGTGCTCGGCGGGGCGGCCGCCCTCGGCCCGCGCCCCGCGCGGCAGCCGGGGCCGCGGCGGCGCCGCGTCCTGCGCGGCTGGCACGACCTCGCCAAGACCCCCACCTACCCGTCCCACCGCCCCGCGGTCCAGTTCGACCACGTCCTCGCCATGGGCGTCCCCCGCACCGCCGTCGGCACCATCACGGCCCCCCGCACCCCGGTCTCCGACCACCGGCCCCTCCTCGTCGAGGTCGACCTGTAGTCAGGGGCGGGCCGCCCGGCAGGGCAGCGACCCAGGGGCGCGAGGAACTGCGCGAATCGGAAGGCGGACCACCGGCAACTGAGGGCACGTCAGCCAGTTGCACGTGCTGCTGTTCCCCCGCGCGCAGTTCCTCGCGCCCCTGGGTCGCTGCAACTGAGCGTCACGCCGTAGGTACGAGCTCCGTGGTGGTCTGGTGCGGGAGTTGGACGGGCTCGTGGTGGAGCAGCAGCATCGCCGCGTCGTCCCCGAGCTTGTGCCCCACGTGCCGCACCACGTCCTCGTGCAACCGCCGCAGCACCTCCGCCGGGGAGCCGACCGCGCAGTACGGCAGCCGCTCCGCCAGTGGGTAGAAGGCGCCCCGGTGGTCGCGGGCCTCGATGACGCCGTCGGTGTAGAGCAGGATGCGGTCCCCCGGCGCGACGGTGAGCCGCTGCACCGGCGGCCGCACGTCGGCCGGGTCGAGGACCCCGAGCGGCGGCACCGTCTCCGGCAGCTCCAGCGCCCGGGCCGGCGCGCCGGGGCTGAGCAGCAGCGGGGCGGGGTGCCCGCAGTTGACGATCTCCACGGACCCGTCCGGACGGACCCCGATCAGCACCAGGGTGACGAACTCCTCCTCCACCCCGGGGTGCTCCCCCTCGTGCAGGACCCGGTCGAGGCTGACCGCCAGCCAGCCGGCCACCCGGTCGAGCTCCGGCTCCTGGTGGGCGGCCTCCCGGAAGGCCCCGAGGACGGCCGCCGCCGTCTCGACCGCGGCCAGCCCCTTCCCCCGGACGTCGCCGACGACGGCCCGCACCCCGTGCCGGGTGTTGACCACCTCGTACAGGTCGCCCCCGATGGAGGCGTGCGCGGCGGCGGCCGCGTAGTGGACGGCGGCCCGGACGCAGCCGAGCCGGTCCGGGACGGAGCGGAGCAGCACCCGGCGGGCCACCTCCGCGACCAGCTGGGCGTCGGCGAGGGCCTGTTCCTGACGCACCCTCAGGGTGGCGCTGACCCAGCCGATGGCGGCCACCAGCGCGATGGCCAGCACGGTGGCGGTGTGCACGGACTGGCCGAGCACGCCGTTGTACCAGGCGAGCAGGAAGGCGACGGCCTCGGTGGCGAGGCCGACGGCCAGCGGGTACCAGGTGCGGCGGCTGACCACGGCGGCCAGTGCGGGGACGGCGGTGAGGGCGGGTTCGACGGTCAGCGAGGTGGCGCTGAACCAGTCCAGGGCGAGTACCAGCAGCATGCCGATGAACGGCAGCGCCATCGAGGTCTTCGGCCACGTTCCGGTGACCGTGCCCGGCACGGCTCCGGGGGAAGGCCCCGCGAGCCGGTCCTTGATCCATCCGGTCGCGCTCAACTTCGGTCTCTCCAGCGAGGGTGCGCGGGCGCCCGTGGCACCTGCGGTGATGACTGAGGGTCAGAGGTGGGGCCCTGCCCGGCGGCCGGAGTACCTTGATTGACCGGTTACCGACCCCACAATAGGCGCGAAACGTGCATGAAGCACAGGTTTCGCACGCTGCCGTGACGGCATGGATGCGCTGCGTGACTCATTCTTCACTATTCCCGATCAGAAGCCGAGTCAACTCTTTTCGGCCCGGAAGTCCTGACGGTCTGTCGACCCGGCCGCTGCGGACGTACAGGAACGACGCGGTGACCTGCTCGGGTTCTACGCCCGTCAACTCGGCCCAGGCCAGCCGGTAGACCGCGAGCTGGAGCGGATCGGCCGCCTCGTCCCGCTGGGTCTTCCAGTCCACCACCTCCCAGCGCTCGCCCTCCGGTGACCCTGAGCCACCGTCACCGTCCCGGTAGACCGCGTCGATCCGGCCGCGCACCACCCGGCCCCCGAGCACCAGCTGCACCGGCACCTCGACCCGGTGCGGGCGCCGCCCGGCGTACGGGCTGCGCAGGAACGCCTCCTTGAGCCGCTCCAGGTCGTGCTCGTCCTCGATGCCCTCGTCGTCGAGGCCGGGCAGCGCGTCCGGGCCGACCAGCGGCAGCTCCTCGTACGGCAGCTGGTACTGGGCCTGGATCCAGGCGTGGAAGCGGGTGCCGCGGCGGGCGGCGGGCTGCGGGGGGCGGGGCATCGGGCGGGCCAGGTCGCGGGCGAAGCCGTCCGGGTCGGCGTTGAGGCGCAGCAGCTGGGTGGCGGAGAGCGAGGCGGGCAGCTCCACCTCGCGGACGGCCCGGCGGGAGCGGGCCAGCTCGCCCAGCAGGGCCGTCAGGTCGCGGTCCCAGGAGGCGATCCGGCGCTGCTCCTCGACGGTGTGCTGCTCCGGCGGCGGAGCGGGCTGCCCGGCCAGCCGGCGGTGCACCACCTCGGCCACCCGGCGCCGGGCCAGCTGGGCCCCCCGGTCCAGCGGCAGCGGCCAGGGGGTCTCGACCGAGGTGTCCAGCGCCGGGTTCTCGGCGTCCGGCAGCGGGGGGTCGGCCCAGAGCTCGACCTCGCCGTTGCCGGGCCGCTCGGCGTGCTCGCGCAGCGCGGTGAGGAAGGAGGACGGGCCGCGGCGGCGCTTCTGGCTGGGGCCCCACCAGTGGCCGGAGGCGAGCAGCAGCTCGCGCGGGCGGGTGAAGGCGACGTAGCCGAGCCGCAGCTCCTCGACGTGGCCGTGCCCGGCCATCTCGGCCTTGAACTCCTTCATGTCACGCGGCGTCAGGCCGCCCAGCACCGGCAGGGTGGCCGCGTCGCCGCGCAGCTCGTGCGGGAGCACCTGCTTGGTGCTGGTCCAGCGCTCCCGGCCCCGGCCGCTCGGGAAGGCGTCCTTGACCAGGCCGGGGACGGCCACCACGTCCCACTCCAGGCCCTTGGACTTGTGCGCGGTGAGCACCTTCACGGTGTCCTCGCCGCCGGGCAGGCTGCTGTCCAGACCGCGCTCGTACTCCTGGGCGGCGCGCAGGAAGGCCAGGAAGGCGGAGAGCCCCGGGTCCCCGTCCAGGTCGGCGAAGCCGGCCGCCACGTCCAGGAAGGAGTGCAGCGTCTCCCGCCGGCGGGCGGCCAACGCGCCCGGGGAGGAGGAGAGTTCGACCTCCAGGCCGGTGACGGTGAGCACCCGGTGCAGCACGTCCATCAGCGGCTCGGCCAGCACCCTCCGCAAGTCCCGCAGCTCGCGCGCCAGTTGGGCGAAGCGGTGACGGGCCTCCGGGGAGAACGGCAGCTCGTCCGGCTGCTCGGTCTCGATGAAGGTCTCCAGTGCGTCGGCCAGCGAGACCACCTCGGTCGGGTCGGTCTCGGCCACCGCCGCCGCCAGCGGATCGGCACCCTCGGACCGTCCGGTGCGCACCAGTTCGGCGGCCCGGCGGCCCAGCAGCGCCAGGTCACGCGGGCCGGTCCGCCAGCGCGGGCCGACCAGCAGCCGCACCAGCGAGGCGTTCGCGGTCGGGTCCTGCAGCACCTCGCAGACCGCCACCAGGTCGGCCACCTCCGGGAGTTGGAGCAGCCCGCCGAGTCCGACCACCTCCACCGGCACCTCCCGGGCGACCAGCGCGGCGTGGATGTCCGGGAAGGCCGAACCGCCCCGGCAGAGCACCGCGATCCGCCCCGGCGGGGTGCCGGTCGCCGTCAGGTGGGCGATCCGGTCGGCCAGCCAGTCGATCTCCTCGGCGTGGGTGGGCAGCAGCGCGCAGCGCAGGTACCCGTCCAGCTCGGCCCCCGGCGCCGGGCGCAGCGCCTCCACGCCCTCGTGCATCTCCCGCAGCGGGGCGGCGAGTTCGTTGGCGAAGGCCAGCAGCCGGCCGCCGCTGCGGCGGTTCTCGCTCAGCGCGTACCGGTGCGCCGGGGAGCCGTCCGCGCGCGGGAAGTGCCGGGGGAAGTCGTCCAGGTTGGCCACCGAGGCGCCGCGCCAGCCGTAGATGGCCTGGCACGGGTCCCCCACGGCCGTCACCGGGTGCCCGCCCTCGGTACCGAACAGCCCTGCCAGCATGAGGCGTTGGGCCACCGAGGTGTCCTGGTACTCGTCCAGCAGCACCACCCGGAACTGCTCCCGCAGCAGCCGCCCCACCTCCGGCCGCTCCTGCGCCAGCCGGGCCGAGGCGGCGATCTGGTCGCCGAAGTCCATCAGGTTGGCCCGGCGCTTGCGGCGGCGGTACTCCTCCACCAGCTCCAGCAGCTCCAACCGGGCCCGGGCGGTCACCGGGATCGGGCGCAGGTCGTCGTTGCTCAGCCTGACCGTGGCGGCGTGGTCGATCAGCTCCCGGTCGAAGGCGCGCAGCCGCTCCGGCTCCACCAGGTGCTCGGCCAGCTCGGAGTCGAGCGCGACCAGTTCGGCGACCAGACCGCTGAACGCACCCGTCAGGTGCGGGTACGGTCCGCGCGAGGACCGCAGCACCCGGGCGGCCAGCTGGTACCTGGTCGCGTCCGCCAGCAGGCGGACGTCCGGCTCGATGCCCAGGCGCAGGCCGTGCTCCTTGAGCAGCCGCCCGGCGAACGAGTGGTACGTCGAGATCTCCGGCTCCCCGAGCACCTCCTCCTCGGGCCCGGCCACCCCCGCCCGGTGCAGCGCCGCCCGGACGCGCTCGGCCAGCTCCCCCGCCGCCTTGTTGGTGAACGTCAGCCCCAGCACCTGCTCCGGCCGCACCGCCCCCGACCCGACCAGCCACACCACCCGGGCCGCCATCACCGTCGTCTTGCCCGACCCGGCCCCCGCCACGATCACCCCGGGCTCCAACGGGGCCCCGATCGCCGCCACCTGCTCCGCGTTGAACGGCACCCCGAGCAGCACCTTCAACTCTTCGGGGCTGCTCAGCGCGGATCTCATCCGGCAAGCCTAAAGCGATGCCCTGACGAAATTGGCTACGCCTCCGGGGGCGCGGGGAACTGCGCGAACCGGAAGGCGGCCCAGTGCTGGATCGGGGCAAGCGAGCCAGTTGCAGCTCGTGCCGTTCCCCCGCGCGCAGTTCCCCGCGCCCCCGGAAGCATCACCTTGTTCAGTCCAGGATCTGCCGCCCGTCGCGCTGCACGGAGCAGGAGGCCCGGAAGGAGCACCGCGTGCAGCCGTCGCCCGCCTTGGGCGTGAAGCGTTCGGAGAGCACCCGCCCCGCCGACTCCGCCAGCAGCCCCTCGATCCACGGCTCCGCCGGCGGCCCCTGGTGCTGCACCTTCGGGGCCTCCGGCTCCTTCTTCGAGGCCTCCGCCCGCAGGTGCACCAGCTCCGCGCCGCCGACCTCGACGCCGCCCGCCAGCCCGTCCACCCCGTCCAGCGCGCCGCTGCGCGCCGCGAGCTGGTAGACCGCCAGCTGCTTGTGGTCGGGCAGGGACTTGTCCGTCGGGAGCTGCTTGCCGGTCTTGAAGTCGACGACGTAGACCCGTCCCGCCGCGTCCTGCTCGACCCGGTCCATCGACCCCCGGATCCGCACCGCGATGTCCCCCACCGGCAGTGTCAGGTCGAAGTCCTGCTCGGTGGCCACCGTCGCCCGTCCCCGCTCCAGCACGTGCCAGTGCAGGAAGCGCTCCAGGGCCGCCCGTGCCTGCTCCTTCTCCTGCTGCGACTTCCAGGGCGCGTCGAAGGCCAGCGCGTCCCAGACCGTGTCCAGGCGCTCCATCAGTACCGCGAGGTCCGCCGGAGTGCGCCCGGAGCCGACCTCGTCGGCCAGTGCGTGGACCACGTTGCCGAAGCCCTGCGCCGCCGTGGTCGTCGACCCCGCCCGGACGTCCTTCTCCAGGAACCACTTCAGCGAGCACCCGTCCAGCTGCTCCAGCCCGCTGCCCGACAGCCGCACCGGCTCCGCCGGGTCCCGCAGCGGCTTGGCGGACTCGGTCCGGTCCACCAGGCCCCACCACCGGTCGGGGTGGGCGGCGGGCACCAGCGGCACCCCGTCCTCGTCGGCCGCGGCCGCCAGCGCCGCCAGCCGTTCGGCGGCGGCCCGCCGCAGCGCGGGCGACTGCGCCGGGTCCACCGTCACCGCGCGCAGCTCGGCCACCAGCGCCGCGACCGAGAGCGGCCGCTTCGGACGGTGCGTCACCTCCTCCACCGTCACCGGCGGGGTGCGCCGCAGCACCTTCCCGCTCGCCCGGTCGACCTCTTCCCGGTAGAGCTCGCGCAGGAAGCGCGACGGTTCGTCACCGTCCTCGCTCGGTGCCTTGACGGCCGTCACCACCAGGCGGTCCTTGGCCCGGGTGACGGCGGTGTAGAAGAGGCGCCGCTCCTCGCCCAGCAGGGCGCCCGGGGAGAGCGGTTCGGCCAGGCCGTCCCGGCCGATCCGGTCGGCCTCCAGCAGCGAACCGCGGCGGCGCAGGTCGGGCCAGAGGCCCTCCTGCACCCCGGCCACCACCACCAGCCGCCACTCCAGGCCCTTGGAGCGGTGGGCGGTCATCAGCCGGACGGCCTCCGGGCGGACGGCCCGCACGGTCAGGGTGTCGGCGGCGATGTCCTGGGCCTCCAGTTCGGCCAGCAGCTCCAGCGCTCCCCGGTGGCCGGCCGACTGCTCCTCGGCCCGGGCCGCCGTGTCGAACAGCGCGCACAGCGCGTCCAGGTCCCGGTCCGCGTTCCGGCCCGCCGGTCCGCCGCCCCGGAGCGCGGCCCGCTCCAGCCGCTCCCGCCAGCGGCGCGCACCGTCCCAGAGCTGCCAGAGCGCCTCCTCCGCGCTGCCGCCCCCGGCCAGCAGCTCGCGCACCTTGCGCAGCAGCATGCCCAGTTCCATGGCCCGCCGGGCGTACGAGGGCTCCATCGCCACCAGCCGCTCGGGCTCGGCCAGCGCCTCCCGGATCAGCTCCTCCGCCGACCGCACCACCAGCGGGGCCGGCCCTGAGTCCTCGTCACCCCGCAGCGCCTGCCGCTCCTCCTCCCGCAGCGCCCGCCCGAGCCGCCGCAGGTCCGAGCCGTCCAGCCCGCCGAGCGGCCCGGTCAGCAGCGCGTGCGCCTGCTCGGCGTCGCACTCCGCCGCCGGGTGCGCGCAGACCCGCAGGGCGGCGAGCAGCGCGGCCACGGCCGGCTCCTCGCGCAGCGGCAGGTCGTCGCCGTCGATCTCCAGCGGCACCCCGGCCGCGCCGAGCGCCCGCCGCACCCCGGGGATGGAGCGCGCACCGGCCCGGACCAGCACGGCCATCTCGCCCCACGGGACGCCGTCCTCCAGGTGGGCGCGGCGCAGCAGGTCGGCGATCGAGTCCAGTTCGGCGCCGGGCGTCGGGTAGGTGTACACCTCGACCCGGCCGCCCTCCCGGGACGGCAGCAGCGCCCGGTGCTGGGCCAGCTTGTCGGCGGGCAGCCGCCCCATCGGCATCCGGCCGGTGAGCTCGCGGGCCGCGGCCAGCAGCACGGCGCCGGAGCGGCGGGAGACCCGGAGCACCTTGACCTCGGCGGGGCCGCCGTCGGCCTTGGGGAAGGCGGAGGGGAAGTCCAGGATGCCGTTCAGGTCAGCGCCGCGGAACGCGTAGATCGACTGGTCCGGGTCACCGACCACCACCAAGTCGCGCCCACCGCCCGCGAGTTGGCGCAGCAGCCGGACCTGGGACGGGTCGGTGTCCTGGTACTCGTCCACGAACACCACGTCGTACTTCTCCCGCAGCTGCCCGCCCACCTCCGGACGCTCCGCCAGCAGCACGGCGCGGTGGACCAGTTCGGCGTAGTCCAGCACCCCGCGCAGGTCCAGCACGTCCAGGTACTCGGCCAGGAAGTGCGCGGCCGCGGACCAGTCGGGCCGCTGCACGCCCGCCGCGAAGCGGCCCAGCTCCTCGCCGCCGAGCCCGAGCTCCCGGCTGCGGGCCAGCACCGCGCGGACCTCGTCGGCGAAACCGCGGGTGGTCAGGCAGGCCCTCAGGTCCAGCGGCCAGTCGAAGCGGGCGGTCCCGTCCCGGACGTCCTCGGCGCCGCCGGCCAGCAGCTCACGGACCATCACGTCCTGCTCCGGGCCGGAGAGCAGCCGCAGCGGTTCGGCGTAGGCGTCGGGCGCCTGGTGCGCGCGCAGCAGCGCGTAACAGAAGGAGTGGAAGGTGGTGGCCTGCGGAGTGGCCGAGCCGTTGCCGAGCCGGGTGGTCATCCGGTCCCGGAGCTCGGCGGCGGCCTTGCGGCTGAAGGTCAGCACCAGGATCCGCTCGGGGTCGGTGCCGCGCTCGATCCGCCGCACCACCGACTCCACCAGCGTGGTGGTCTTGCCCGTCCCCGGCCCCGCCAGCACCAGCAGCGGCCCGGCCCCGTGCTCGGCCACCGCCCGCTGGTACTCGTCCAGCACGGGCGGCACCGGCTGCGCCAGTGCGTTGCGGACCAGACGGAACGGAGAAGCCATCCGACGAGCGTAACCGCCGTACGAAGATCGGCTAACCGCCGTCCCAGCGGGCCTTCTTGAGGTCCACCCTCGGTTCGCCGCCGACCAGTTTCAGCGGCGTGCCCTCGACCCGGTACTCCGGGAGTGCCCGGTGCTCGTGGCCGGGCAGCGGACGCCCGTCGGCCCGGATCACCCGCCACCAGGGGACGCCGGAGCCGTAGAGCGCCATCACCCGGCCGACCTGCCGGGGGCCGCCCTGGCCGAGGTACTCGGCCACGTCCCCGTACGTCATCACCCGGCCCGGCGGGATCCGCTCGGTCAGTTCGAGCACCGACTCGACGTACGGCGGAAGCTCATCCGGCGGCTCACGGTTCGTCACTCTGGCATCCTGCCAAACAGCACCGACAGCCGGAGCCCGTCCGGGGGATTCGCCGCGCCCGATGCGGACCCTGTCCCGCACCGGTGCCCCCGGCATGCCACCATCTGACGGGGCGGTGAGTGGTGATACGAGGACAAGACCAGATGACCGGGACGGCGGACGTGGACGTGGAAGAGGGCCCTGCGGAGCCCGCCACCATCCAGCCGTCCGGCTCTCCGGAGCCGTCGGCCAGGCTGACCAAGGGGGAAGAGGGAGTGGCCGAGGAGCCACCGAACGGCGAGCACGTCGCCGTCGACGAGCCGTTGCTGGCGGCCCGGGCACACCGACCGTCCGATCTGCTGAGGTTCCTGGCCGGCGTGCTCGGGATAGTGGCCCTCTTCCTGGTGGCCCGCTTCGCGGTCTCCACCACCTCGGGCCTGGAGACCGACATCTCCAAGAACGCCGAGCACATCCCGAGCTGGCTCACTACCGTCTCCGGGCTGGTGGCCAGCATCGCGGTGCTGGCGGTACCGCTCTCCTTCGCGGTGGAGCGCCTGATCAAGCGCGACGGGCTGCGGGTCGCCGACGGTGTCCTCGCCTCGGTGCTGGCGTACGGCGTCTCGCTCGGCGTCGACTGGTGGGTGGCGGCGGGGGCGCCGAACGAGGTGCGCAACGCGCTGACCCAGTTCCCGCCCGGTTCGCAGTCGCTGACCGACCCGGTGCACGGCTACCTGGCCCCGGTGATCGCCTACATGACCGCCGTCGGCATGTCGAGCAGACCGCGCTGGCGGGTGGCCCTCTGGTCGGTGGTGCTGCTCAGCGGCCTGACCGAGCTGGCCAGCGGCTACACCACCGTGCTCTCCCTCATCCTGACGGTGCTGATCGGCTGGTCGGTGGCCTACGCCACCCTCTACGCCATCGGTTCCCCGAACATCCGTCCGACCGGCCAGCACCTGCTGATCGGCCTGCGCAAGGTCGGCTTCTCCCCCTCCGTCGCGCACGTCGCCCCGGACGCCCCCGGCGGCACCCGGCGCTACTACGTGGAGCAGGTCTCGGGGCCGCCGCTGGACGTCCACGTGATCGACCGGGAGCAGCAGGCCTCCGGCTTCTTCTACCGCGCCTGGCGCCGCGTCAGGCTCCGCTCGGTGGCCGTCCGGCGCAGCCCCCAGTCGCTCCGCCAGGCCCTGGAGCAGGAGGCGCTGATCGCCTACGCGGCCACCGCCTCCGGAGCCCGCGCCCCCCAGCTGGTGGCCACCTCCGAGCTCGGCCCGGACGCCGCCATCCTGGTCTACGAGAAGCTGACGGGCCGTCCGCTGGACGAGCTGGTGGACGAGGAGGTCACCGACGAGGCGATGGCCTCGCTCTGGGAGGCCGTCGACGCCCTGCACCAGCGCCGCATCGCGCACCGCCGCCTCACCGGCGAGTCCCTGCTGGTGGTGGACGAGAAGACCGGCTACCTGGTCAACCTCTCGGGCGGCGACATCGCGGCCGGCGACCTCACCCTGCGGATCGACATCGCCCAGCTGCTCACCACCTTCGCCCTGCGGGTCGGCCCGGAGCGCGCGGTGGCCACCGCCAACCGGGTGCTCGGCGCCGACCGGGTGGCCGCCTCCCTCCCGCTGCTCCAGCCCGTCGGCCTGAGCCGCACCACCCGGCTCGACCTGGGCCGGCTGAACAAGGAGCGCAAGTCCGCCGCCCAGGCCCTGGCCCTGGAGCAGGTGGCCTCCGGCGAGCGCACCCAGCAGCAGGCCGAGGAGGACATCGCGGTCGCCAGCGAGGACCTGCTGAGCCGGATCCGCGGCCAGATCCTCCAGGTCGTCCCGGAGGCCCCGCTGGCCCCCGAGAAGCTGGAGCGGCTCAGGCCGAAGACCGTCATCACGGTGGTCGCCCTGGCCTTCGCGGCCTACTTCGCGCTGACCACCATCAAGCCCGAACAGTTCAACCTCGACCGGATGAACTGGGCCTGGGCGGCCGCCGCGCTCGCCGCCTCGGCACTCACCTACGTGGCGGCCGCGATGAGCCTGACCGGCTTCGTGCTGGAGCGGCTGCCGTTCGCCCGGACGGTGGCGGCCCAGGTGGCCGGCTCCTTCGTGAAACTGGTCGCGCCCGCCGCGATCGGCGGCATCGCGCTGAACACCCGTTACCTGCAGAAGGCCGGCATCCGCCCGGTCCAGGCGGTGGCCAGCGTCGGCGCCTCCCAGCTGGCTGGTCTGGGCGGGCACCTGCTCCTGCTGTTCGTCTTCGGCCTGATCACGGGCAGTCAGCGGGAGGGCGAGTTCGGGGCCTCCCGGGCCCTGATCATCGGCGTGCTGAGCGCCGCCGTGCTCTCGCTGGTCATCGCCGCGGTCGCCCCGCTGCGGCGGTTCGTGGTGACCAGGGTGCGGGCGCTGTTCTTCGGCGTGGTGCCCCGGATGCTCGACCTCATGCAGAGCCCGCGCAAGCTGGTCACCGGCTTCGGCGGCATCCTGCTGCTGACCCTGTCGTTCACCGCCTGCCTGGACGCCTCGGTCCGGGCCTTCGGGTACTCGATGAGCTTCTCCGCCGTCGCGGTGGTCTTCCTGACCGCCAACGCGGCGGGCTCGGCCATCCCGACCCCCGGTGGCATCGGCGCCGTCGAGCTCGCCCTGATCGGCGCGCTCATCGCGTCCAACGTCCCGGCGACCGTCGCCACCCCGGCGGTCTTCCTCTACCGCGCCCTGACCTTCTGGCTCCCGGTGATCCCCGGCTGGATCTTCTACAACGTCCTCCAGCGCAAGGACGCGCTCTAGACCGCCGTGCTCCGGGAACCACGGAGGGGCGGGTGGCCACCGGCCACCCGCCCCTCCGCCGTCCGGTGACGGCCCGTCAGTAGGACGGCTTGTGCGGCTCGATCTGGTTGACCCAGCCGAGGATGCCGCCGCCCAGGTGGACCGCGTCGGAGAAGCCGGCCGACTTGAGGACGGCCAGCACCTCGGCCGAGCGGACGCCCGACTTGCAGTGCAGCACGATCTTCTTGTCCTGCGGCATGGACTCCAGCGCGTTCCCCATCAGGAACTCGTTCTTCGGGATCAGCGTGGCGCCGGGGATCGAGACGATCTCGTACTCGCCGGGCTCGCGGACGTCGACCAGGAAGATGTCCTCCTCGTCGTCCTGCCACTGCTTGAGCTGCTTCGAGGTGATGGTCGAACCGGCGGCGGCCTCCTGGGCCTCGTCGGAGACCACGCCGCAGAAGGACTCGTAGTCGATCAGCTCGGTGACCGTCGGGTTGTCACCGCAGACCGCGCAGTTCGGGTCCTTGCGGATCTTGACCTGGCGGTAGTTCATCTCCAGGGCGTCGTAGATCATCAGACGGCCCACCAGCGGCTCGCCGACCCCGGCCAGCAGCTTGATCGCCTCGGTGACCTGGATCGAGCCGATCGAGGCGCAGAGCACCCCGAGCACGCCGCCCTCGGCGCAGGACGGGACCATGCCCGGCGGCGGGGCCTCCGGGTAGAGGCAGCGGTAGCAGGGGCCGTGCTCGGCCCAGAACACGCTGGCCTGGCCGTCGAAGCGGTAGATCGAGCCCCAGACGTACGGCTTGCCGAGCAGCACCGCGGCGTCGTTCACCAGGTACCGGGTGGCGAAGTTGTCGGTGCCGTCGACGATCAGGTCGTAGCCGGAGAAGATCTCCATCACGTTGTCGTTGTCGAGGCGGTCCTCGTGCAGGATCACGTTGACGTACGGGTTGATCTCCAGCACGGAGTTCTTCGCCGACTCGGCCTTGGAGCGGCCGATGTCCGACTGGCCGTGGATGATCTGCCGCTGGAGGTTCGACTCGTCCACCGTGTCGAACTCGACGATGCCGAGCGTGCCGACACCGGCGGCGGCCAGGTACATCAGGGCGGGCGAGCCCAGGCCGCCGGCGCCGACACAGAGCACCTTGGCGTTCTTCAGCCGCTTCTGCCCGGCCATCCCGACGTCCGGGATGATCAGGTGGCGGGAGTACCGGCGGACCTCGTCGATGGTGAGCTCGTCGGCCGGCTCGACCAGGGGTGGCAGCGACACAGTGACTCCGATGGTCGTCAGTTCGGGGCTTGGCGGGCCACCGAAGTGGCTCTGCTACGCCAACAGTGTCACTCGACCGAGGTATTCCGAGACAGCAGGTCCGTCTGGTGAGACACCCTCCGCCGGATCGTGGGACCGGGCCGGATTCCCGCAACACCCCTGGTGGGAGCGGACGGTGGGAGCTCAGACCCGGCAGGCGGTCTCCAGCCAGATGTCCCCCAGCGACTCCTCCAGCGGCACCTGTGTCCGCCAGCCGAGACGGTCCCGGGCGGTCCGGGCGTCCGCCTGCCGCCACTGCACCGGCTCGCCGCCCGGCCGGAACGGCGGGTACTGCGGCGGGTGGTCCCCCGACGGCCCCGGCTGGCCCGGCAGCACCGCCGGACGGGCGTCCTCGCTGATGGAGCCCTCGAACCCGGCCGCCCGGAGTAGCAGCTGCGCCCCGTCCCGGGCCCGGACGGCGTGGCCGCTGCCGATGTTGATCACCCCGGTGGCGGCCGAGACCGCCGCCGACTGCACCGCCCTGGCCACGTCCCGGACGTCCACGAAATCCCGGTATCCGGACAGGTCCGGCATCCGCACCTGCCGCTCGCCCTGCTCCAGCGCCCGGCGCAGCCCCTCCGCCAGCCGCCCGAACAGCGAGGCGGCCGGCGAGCCCGGCCCCACCACGTCGAACACCCGCAGCACCGCCGCGTCCAGCCCGCTGGCCAGCACCAGCTCCGTCCCGGCCAGCTTGGACACCCCGTACGGGCCGGACGGCCTGGGCTCGGCGTGCTCCGAGATCGGCACCCCGGCGGGCATCGGCCCGTACTCCGCCGCCGACCCGATGTGCACCAGCCTGGCCGGCTCCCGGCTGCGCCGGATCGCCTCGCAGACGGTGGCCACGGCCAGCGTGTTCGACCGGATCAGCATCCGCGAGCTGCCGTACGTCGCCCCCGCGCAGTTGATCACCACCTGGGGCGCCACCGCGTCCAGGAACCGGGCCAGCGCGCCCGGGCTCCCCGCCGTCAGGTCGAACCGGATGTCGGCCGAATCCCGCCGGCCCAGCACGGTGACCTGGAGGTCCGGTTCGTCCAGCAGACGCTCGGCGACACGACGGCCGATGAAACCGTCGGCGCCCAACAGCAGCACCCTCATCTGGGGTGTCCTTCCACGAGATCCATTGCAGACAACTAGGGGTACGAGGGGGCCGGACGTCACGGGGCCCGGTGGGCCCCGGGGCGCCCCAGCACCAGCCACGCGTAGGGCAGCAGCACCGCCGCCACGGGAGAACAGGCCAGTAACTGGGCAACCGGCCCGGGCTGGGCCACCGTCAGCAGGGCCCCGCCCGCCCCCGCCACCGCCAGACCCGCCAGGGCCGGGGCCGGCCGGCCGCAGCGGAACAGCACCACGGCCGGGAGCAGCACCGCCCCGAGGGCGGCCTGCCCGGCCCACTCCGGGCCGGTGGCCCGGTGCAGCGCGCCGTACAGCAGGCCGCCGTCACCGGCCGGACCGGCCGCGGTCAGCAGCACCAGCCCGCCGAAACCGAGGGCGGCCACGGCCAGGACGTGCAGCCCGACCGCGACCGGGAGCACCGGCCGCATCCGGGCCCGGAAGTCCGCGATCGTCCGCGCCGCACCGAGGTGCCCCCGGCCGACCCGCCGCAGCCACCCGGCCGCCCACTCCACCGCCCCGGCCCCCACCGCCGCCGCCACCCCGAACACCACCCCGACCGGCCCCCCACCCACCACCGGCACCACCAGCGCCAGCGCGACGGCGGCTCCGCCCACGAAGGCGGCCACACCAGGGAAAGTGGTCACCCCGGGGGCGCCCGCGCGGCCGCTTCCGCTTCCCAGCAGCCCCGCGGGCCGCGTCGCCGCCCACGCCAGCCACCCGCCGCACAGCACCGCCAACGGCCCCCGCGCCGCAGGCACCACCGCACAGCCCACCGCCACCCCCACCACCGGCAGCCCGTGCCGGACGGCGCTCCGCAGCGCCGCCCCGGCCCGCTCCCGCCAGGCCCCGCCGGCCGCCGTGGCCGGCGCCCGCGGCGGGCGCCGCGGCACCCGGGCGTACAGCTCCTCCGCCAGCGAGAACACGTCCGCGTGCCGGTACCGGGCCGCCTCCCCCGGTCCGATCCCGGAGTCCTCCAGCGCGGCCGCTATCTCCAACGCGTCCACCGCCTGCTCACAGGTCCTGCGGTGACGCTCCATCAACTCCCGGACCGGGTCCCCCGCTCCCCCGACCATCAGACCGCTTCCTTCAACGGCTCCACCGCACCGACGGGAGCGGGAGCCTCCTCGCCCCCGACCGGCCCGGCCACCCAGTACTCGGCGGGCCGGGCGAACGGCCGCACCTCCGCCCTCGCCCCCTTCTTCTCCGCCCCGCCCGCACGGTCCGCCGCCGGGTACGCCGGGAAGCGTGAGACCAGCTCCAGGTAGACCTCGCGGAAGGCCGTCACCACCGGCTCCACCGCGAACCGTTCCTGCGCGCGCAGCCGCCCGGCCAGCCCGAGCCGGGCGCGCCGCTCCGCGTCGCCGAGCAGCGCCAGGCAGGCGGCGGCCAGCGCTGCGGGGTCGCGGGGCGGCACCAGCAGCCCCGTCGGCCCGAGCACCTCCCGGGCCACCCCGACCTCGGTGGAGACCACCGCCCGGCCGCTCAGCATCGCGTCCGCGATCAGCCGGGGGCTGCGCTGGGCGAGCGCCGAGAAGACCACCACCTGCCCGGCCTCCCAGGCCTCGGCCGCGCCGCCCTCCGGCCGCCCCTCGAAGGAGACCGCCGCGCCCACCCCGAGCTTCTCCGCGATCCCGCGCAGGTGCGCCAGGTACCCGGGCGCGCCCTCCTCGCCGTACAGCCGCAGCCGCGCCTTCGGCAGCTCGGCCCGGACCCGGGCGAAGGCGTGCAGCACCAGGGCCGGGTCGCGCCCGGGCTCCAGCGCCCCGGCCCAGACCAGCACCGGCCGCTCCGGCTCCGGCCCGGCGGCCGGCCGGGCCACCGCCGGGGTGCCCTCGTGCACCACCCGGACCCGGGCCGGGTCGGCCCCGCAGCGCTCCTGCCAGCGCCGGTCGTAGTCGCTCCCGGGGGTGAGCACGGCGGCCTGACGGTACGTCTCCTCGGTGAGCTGCCGGAAGAAGGCGATCAGCAGCGCCCGCACCGGCCAGCGGTACGGCGCGGTGCGCCAGCTCCGGTACTGCTCGCGCAGGTGCAGCCCGTGCTCGGTGACCACGAACGGCACCCCGTACAGCTGCTTGGCCACCAGGGCGGGCAGCGCCGCCGGGCCGCCGCCGACCACGTGGCAGAGGTCGGCCCCGCCGAGCCCGTCCTCCCCGGCGCCGTACCAGGACGCGGAGAGCGGCCGCAGGCACTGCTCCAGCAGGTCGGCCGCGACCAGCACGTCCCGCACCTGCGGCTGCCCGGCCGCCGTCTCGGCCCCGGGCGAGCGCCAGACCTGCTCCAGCACCCGCTGGGCCGGCCCGGAGGCCAGGAAGGCGGGCAGCGCGCCGTCCTCCCGGGCCAGCGCGGCCAGCCGGTACAGCGCGGGGCCGAAGGAGTCCTTCTCCCCGGGTATCACCAGCGAGCGCACCAGCGCCCGGTAGGCCTGGGCGTACGACCGCCGCCGGTGCAGCGCGGGCCCCCGGCCGCGCGGCCGCCGCCCCCAGATCGGCAGCTCGCTGACCGGCAGCCGCCCGCCCCGGGCCCCGCCCCCCTCGCCCAGCACGTACATCCGGAACTCGTGCTCGGCCAGCCCCTCGGCCAGCCGCCCGCACCAGCCGTCGGCACGGCGTGCGTACGAGTGGGAACTCTCGGTGATCAGGGCAATGCGCACGACGACCTCCAGGGCGCAGCGGTTCGTGTTGACCGGGTGCGGTTACGCGACGACGTCAGCCCACGTACCAGTACTCAGAACCCGCGCGGCTGCTCCGGGACCACCCGGAGGGGCCGCGCTTCCCCCACACCTGTTCGGTCCGACACCACGAAGGTAGAACGAATCGCTGAGAACGCCTCCGACATGGGCGTCCAGGCCACCTGAACGAGTGAAACCGCGTGACCTCACCCCGACTGAGCCGTTCCGCAAGGCCGCTGACGCCCCGTCAGCAAGGGCCCGGCACCGGGGAGGCCGCAGGTCAGGAGGCCGCCAACAACTCCCGCACGGCCCGCGCCACCCGCTCCGGGTGCTCCAGCATCGCCACGTGCCCGGCCTCCGGCAGCACCAGCAGCCGGGCGTCCGCGAAGGCCGCGCAGGCCTTCCGGGCCGAGCGGTACGAGACCAGCTTGTCCTTCAGCCCGTACACCAGCAGCACCGGCGCCTTCACCTGCGCCGCCTGCCGCCAGAGCGACTGGTCCCCGCGCTCGGTGTAGGCCGAGACGATCCCGCGGGCCGATCCGGCCAACACCGAGAGCGCGTACGGCAGTCCGGCCCGGCGCCGGTACTCGGCCACCGCCCGGTCCCACTGCCCGGACGGCACCGCCGCCGGATCGCCGTAGACCAGCGCCATCAGCTGGCGGGTGGCCGCCTCGACGTCGCCGCCGGGGGCGCGGGTGCGGCTCAGCAGCGCGGCCACCCCGGGCAGCGCGAGCAGGCCGGTGGGCCAGGCGGTGCGCTGCGGGGGCAGCTCGGGCAGCGCCGGGGAGATCAGGGTGAGGCTGCGCACCAGGTCGGGCCGCAGGGCGGCCAGCCGGACCGCGACGGCGCCGCCCAGCGAGTTGCCGAACAGGTGGACCGGGCCGCGTCCGGAGGCCTCCAGGTAGCCGATCACCGCCCGGACGTGGCCGTTCAGCGAGAGGTTGCCGTCCTGCGGGGGCATCGACCAGCCGAAACCGGGCAGGTCCACCGCCTCCACGTCCAGCACGTCGGAGAGCTCGGTCATCAGCTCGGTCCAGTTGTCCCCGGAGCCGCCGAGCCCGTGGACGAAGAGCGCCGGCGGCAGGTCGGCCGACCGCGTGGCGGGCCCGTGCACCGCCAGCACCGCCCCCGGGACCTCCACGGTCCGCCCCGCGCCCGCCCCGTCCGCCACCCGCTGCTCAGTGCTCATGGAGCACGATCGTAGTGAGCGGGCGGGAGCGGGCCCAGCCCCCACGAGCACCCCCGCCGGTGTCTCGGCCTCTGGACAGCGCAGGTCGGCACCGTATTGTGGGCTCCCGACAAGGGGTCCGAGGGGTAATTGATCTGCGCTCGCCCGGCGCGGATCCGGTTACCCAAAAGTAGAATCGGACTCCTCTGCAAGCCACGCACGGCACACCACCCCCGTCCCGGGCGTGCCGCGGACCGAGAAGTGAGGAGCGCCCGTGTCGGCCGTCCAGGAGGCCCAGGAGCGCCCGCGCGGCGCCCGCCTGCCGCGCAGCGCCCGCCGTGAACAACTGCTCGGTGCCGCGCAGGAGGTGTTCGTCGCCCAGGGCTACCACGCCGCGGCGATGGACGACATCGCCGACCGCGCGGGCGTCAGCAAGCCCGTCCTCTACCAGCACTTCCCCGGGAAGCTGGAGCTCTACCTCGCGCTGCTCGACAAGCACTGCGACGCCCTGGTCGACGCCACCCGGGACGCCCTCTCCGCCACCACCGACAACAAGCAGCGCGTGGCCGCCACCATGGAGGCGTACTTCAACTACGTCTCCAGCGAGTCCGGCGCCTTCCGCCTGGTCTTCGAGTCCGACCTGACCAACGAGCCCGCCGTGCGCGAGCGGGTCGAGCGGGCCGCCGACGCCAGCGCCACCCTGGTCAGCCAGGTGATCGCGGAGGACACCGACCTGCCCGACGCCGAGTCCAAGCTGCTCGCGGTCGGCGTCTGCGGCCTGGCCCAGATCACCGCCCGCTACTGGCTCTCGCAGAACCTGGAGATCCCGCGCGACGCCGCCGTCAAGCTGGTCGCCAGCCTGGCCTGGCGCGGCCTCAAGGGCTTCCCGATGCACCCGGGCGAGCAGGGCGCGGAGTCCCCCGCCGGCTGACCGGAGTCCCGCGGTGATCGCGGGACCTTCGCCGCCGGGCCGGGCAGGTGCTCTATGGTGAAGCCGTAAGACGCGACGGCCGCGAACTGCGGTTCGAGCGCACGGATGACTGCAAACCCGGAGGGACGGAAGCCGTGGAGGTCAAGATCGGCGTGCAGCACGCGCCCCGAGAGATCGTTCTCGAGAGCTCGCAGACTGCCGATGAGGTCGAGAGCGCGGTCGCCAAGGCGCTGGAGGGCACCACGAAGCTCTTCACGCTGACCGACGAGCAGGGCCGCCGCGTCATCGTCCCGGCCGAGCGCCTGGCGTACGTGGAGATCGGCGAGCCGAGCGTCCGCAAGGTCGGCTTCGGCACCATCTGACGCACCGGCAGCACCTGACGCTGTCTCAGGCGGACGGCCGCCCCTTCACCCGAAGGGGCGGCCGTTCCGCGTCCGGTGCGCGTACCACCGGTCCGTACGGGGTATGGCCCGGGTGGTACCCCCCGCCCCGGCCCCACACCTGGGAGGCAGCCCGTGGTCCTGCAGTCGATCGCCTTCGCCGTCATCGGACTGGCCGTCGCCGCCGTGGCGCTGGTGCTGTTCGCGGACTACTTCCCGAGTCCGAGGGCGCTGACCGTCTGCACCGCGGTGGTCTCGGCCCTGATCGGCGGGGTTGTCTCCGGCTACGCCCTGGACGACCGGCTGCCCGGCCTGGCCCTGCTCTTCTCCGCGGTCAGCTCGGCCCTGCTGCTCTCGGTGCTGGCCCGCCCGGACCGCGCGGCCGGCCACGGCCGCCACCGGCACGCCTGAGGCGCCCTCCGGTCAGGAGGCCAGCCCCAGCGCGGCCATCCGCCGGGTGTGCGCCTCGGTGATCCGGTTGAACATCTTGCCGACCTCGACCAGGTCGAAGCCCTGCACCTCGGCGCCGCCGACCAGCAGGTTGGAGAGCGCGTCCCGCTCCGCCACCACCCGCTGGGCCTGGCTGAGCGCCTCGCCCATCAGCCGCCGGCCCCAGAGCGCCAGCCGGCCGCCGACCCGCGGGTCCTCCTCGATCGCCTGCCGCACCCGGTCGACCGCGAACTGGGCGTGCCCGGTGTCGGCGGAGACGCTGAGCACCAGGTCCCGGGTGTCGTCGTCCAGCCGGACGGCCACCTCGCGGTAGAAGTCGGTCGCGATGGCGTCGCCGACGTACGCCTTGACCAGGCCCTCCAGCCAGTCCGAAGGCGCGGTCATCCGGTGGAAGTTCTCCAGCGGCTCGACGAACGGGGTCATCACCTCGGTCGGATCCGCGCCGACCTCGACCAGCCGGTCGTGCAGCTGCTGGTAGTGGTGGTACTCGTTGGAGGCCATCTTGGCCAGCGCGGCCTTGTCGACCAGCCCGGGCGCGAACTTGGCGTCCTCCGCCAGCCGCTCGAAGGCGCTCAGCTCGCCGTAGGCCAGCGCCCCCAGCAGGTCCAGCACGGCGGCCCGGTACCCCGGGTCGGCGGCCCTGGCCTCCCACCCGCCGATGGAGGCGGGAGCGTCGGAAGTGGCGGAAGCGTCCAGCGGGGTGCCGTCGTCGGCGGCCTGAGTCTCCATTCCCGCCACCCTAGTGCCTCCCCCTGAGCAGGGACGGTCGGCACGGAGTAGGGCACGTCACGTGTTCGAGTCGTCGCCTGACTGTATGGTGGTAGTGAGGCCCGATGTATCCGGGCGGCACATGAAGGTGCCGCGCAGGACACCGGGCGTTCACGTACGCGGATGCCCGGTCGGAGAGCCGATCGGCTCCGACCATGGCCCGGACTTCGGGCCCTGGCACCGCATCAGTGGCCGAGCGAGGGCCGCCGCGGACCGCGCCTCCCCCCGGCGCAAGGTCCCGCGCCGCGCCCCTCAAGGGAATCCTCCCCGACGCCGCCGCACCCCGCGCCCCGAACCGGGCCGCTCGGGTCGGCAGGGCACAGGGGCCGGCGCGGTTGTGCGACCTCGTGACGACGGGACGGGCTGTGACACGGCCCGCGACCGAACACGGGGCTGCCACGCCGCCTCTCTCGCTCTCGGCCCACCCACACGGAAGAGGCAGCACCCTGTCCACCACCGCTGAACCCACCAAGACCACCTTCCGGGACCTGGGCGTCCTGGCCGAGACCGCCGAGGCCCTGGAGTCCGTCGGGATCGTCCACCCCTTCCCGATCCAGGAGATGACCCTGCCGGTCGCGCTGACCGGCCACGACGTCATCGGCCAGGCCAAGACCGGCACCGGCAAGACCCTCGGCTTCGGCCTCCCGCTGATCGAGCGGGTCGTCGTCAAGGCCGACGTGGACGCCGGCCGGGCCACCGCCGACCAGCTCTCCGACAGCCCGCAGGCGCTCATCGTGGTGCCCACCCGCGAGCTCTGCACCCAGGTCACCAACGACCTGCAGACCGCCGGCAAGGTCCGCGGCGTCCGCGTCCTCGCCATCTACGGCGGCCGGGCCTACGAGCCGCAGGTCGAGGCGCTCAAGAAGGGCGTCGACATCATCGTCGGCACCCCGGGCCGCCTGCTCGACCTGGCCGGCCAGCGCAAGCTGGACCTCTCCAAGGTCCGCGCGCTGGTCCTCGACGAGGCCGACGAGATGCTCGACCTGGGCTTCCTGCCGGACGTCGAGAAGATCATCACCATGCTGCCGGCCAAGCGGCAGACCCTGCTCTTCTCCGCCACCATGCCCGGCCAGGTCATCTCGCTGGCCCGCCGGTACATGAGCCAGCCGACCCACATCCGGGCCACCGCTCCGGACGACACCGGCACCACCGTCGCCAACATCGAGCAGCACGTCTTCCGCGCGCACTCGCTCGACAAGGTCGAGATGGTCGCCCGCATCCTGCAGGCCGACGGCCGCGGCCTGGCGATGATCTTCTGCCGCACCAAGCGCACCGCCGCCGACGTGGCCGACCAGCTGACCCAGCGCGGCTTCGCGGCCGGCGCGGTCCACGGCGACCTCGGCCAGGGCGCCCGCGAGCAGGCGCTGCGCGCCTTCCGCTCCGGCAAGGTCGACGTGCTGGTCTGCACCGACGTCGCCGCCCGCGGCATCGACGTCGAGGGCGTCACGCACGTCATCAACTACCAGTGCACCGAGGACGAGAAGACCTACCTGCACCGGATCGGCCGCACCGGCCGCGCCGGCGCCTCGGGCACCGCCGTCACCCTGGTCGACTGGGACGACATCCCGCGCTGGCAGCTCATCAACAAGGCGCTGGACCTGCCGTTCACCGACCCGGAGGAGACCTACTCCACCTCGCCGCACCTCTACGAGCTGCTCAAGATCGCGCCCGGCACCACCGGTGTCCTGCCGCGCTCCGAGCGCACCCGGGCCGGCCTGAAGGCGGAGGAGATCGAGGACCTCGGCGAGACCGGCGGCCGCGGCTCCCGCACCCGCGGCGGCCGTCGCGGCGCGGCCGCGCCCGAGGCGCCCGCCGCCGAGAAGCCGGCCCGCAAGCCGCGCGAGCGCCGCCGCACCCGCGGCGGCGTGGGCGCCGACGGCCAGCCCGTCGCCGAGGCCCCCGCCACCGAGACCGCCCCGGTCATCCCGGCCCAGGCCGGCGAGGCCACCCCGGCCGTCGAGGGCGACGCCCCCAAGCGCCGCCGCCGTCGCCCCCGCGCCGCCGCCACCGAGGCCGCCGCCGTCGAGGCCCCCGCCACTGAAGCCGCCCCGGCGGCCGACGGCGAGGCCCCCAAGCGCCGCACCCGGACCCGCACCCGCCGCCCGGCCGCGGAGACCCCCGCCGCCGAGTAACCCGCGCCACCCCGTGCCGCCCTCCGGGCCGCCCGGAGGGCGGTTAGGGGCGCGGGGAACTGCGCGAATCGGAAGACACAGACCCGTGTGCCGGGTACGGACAGCCACTTGCACGTGAGCCTCCGTACCCGGCACACGGGTTTCGTCCTTCCGCCGCGCGCAGTTCCCCGCGCCCCCGGTGTAACCACCACCAACCCGGCGCCGCAGGCCCCACGCCACCCGCAGACCCCCGCGCGCCCCCAGGGTGACCACCACCAACCCGCCGCCGCAGACCACCGCGCCCCCGATGTAATCGCCACCGCCCCGGCGCCGCAGGCCTCGTGCCCCGGGGTCATGGCCGCCACCGCCGCGCCGCAGGCCCTACGCTCTGCGGGGTGAGCACTCCCCCCTTCCTGAAGCTGCCCGTCTGCGCCAGTGCCGTCCGGCTGGCCACCGCCCGGGGGAGCTTCGCCGCCTTCGTGGGGGAACCGGCCGGCCCGGTCCGCGGTACCGCCCTGCTGGTCCCTGGCTTCACCGGGAGCAAGGAGGACTTCATCGCCCTCCTGGAGCCGCTCGCCGAGCGCGGCTACCGCACCGTCGCGGTGGACCAGCGCGGCCAGTACGAGACCGAGGGTCCGGCCGACGCCGCCGCGTACGCGATCGGCGAGCTGGCGCTGGACGTGCTGGCCCTGACCGCCGCGCTGCCCACCGACGCCCCGCGCCACCTGCTGGGCCACTCCTTCGGCGGCCAGGTCTCCCGGGAAGCGGTCCTGACGGCCCCTCAGCCCCTCCCGTGGAGCTCGCTGACCCTGCTCTCCACCGGCCCCGCGGCGATCGACCCGCCCGAGGCGGCCCGGACCGGGCTGCTCGTCGACGCGCTGGCGGGCGGTCTGACGCTGGAGGAGATCTGGCAGCTGATGCGGGAGATGGACCAGGACGACGACAGGCCCGCCCCGGATCCCGAGATCGGTGCGTTCCTGCACCGCCGCTGGCTGGCCAACCGCCCCGAGGCGCTGATCGCGATGGGCGGCCACCTGACCGCCGCCCCGGACCGGGTGGCGGAGCTGGCGGCCACCGGCTTGCCGGCCCAGGTGGTCTCCGGTGAGCGGGACTACGCCTGGCCGGTGGAGGAGCAGATCGCGATGGCCGGCCGGCTCGGCGTCCCGCACACCACCGTCCCGGGGGCGCTGCACTCCCCCAACGCGGAGCAGCCCGCCGCCACCGCCGCCGTGCTCGCCGGTTTCTGGGACCTGACCTGACGTAATGCCCCCGTGCCGGGTACGGCGCGGGCGCTCCACGGGCACAATTTCTTTAGTTCAGGTAATATTTGATTCTGTCCGGGAATCACTGAGCCCGGCGCCTGGTTGCAGACCTCGGAGCACACCGGCGCCGATGCGCCGAAACCGGGACTTAACGGGCGGGCAATCGCCCGGATTCAGCAGTGCGAGACCGTACGAAGCAGGACAGCACCACACCCGGACGACGAAGACCGAGCTGTCACAAGCGCCCCACCTCGGGTGGGGCAGGGAAGGGAGCGACCCATGCGTTTCGAGATCCTCCGCCTGGACGACATCCAGGGTGCCGCCACCGACCGCCTGATCGCCGACGCGGACACCGTCCGCGAGTACGTGGAGCGGGCCGCCCGCACCGGCGAGCGCATCTACATCCGCCCGTGCAAGACGGCCTGACCGCCGCAGGGCCGGCCGAGGCCGGGTCCGACGCCCCGAGAGTCACCGACGCCCCGCTCACCCCGTCCGGGTGACGGGGCGTCAGTGCGTTCCCGCACGGGCCAGGCCGCGCCGCCCCGCACGGCCGGACGGGGCCCCGCACACGTTTGCCGCGCCCTCGGGCGGGACATCCCCCAACGGGGCTGCCCACCACCCCCGGCGGAGCCGCACTCCATCCGGGTGATCGTCCTTGACGCGGCGCTCCGGGAGGAGGACCGTTGTCCGTCATGAGGGGCGAGCCAAGCTGCCCGAGGTGTGGCGCCCGGGTCCGCGCACCCGGTCTCTTCTCCGACACCTGGCAGTGTGACCAGCACGGCGCGGTCCATCCCATGCAGCCCGTGCTGCCGCCGAGCGTGGAGGCCCTGGGGGTCGCCGTCGCCCGTTCGCAGGTGCCCGTCTGGCTGCCCTGGCCGCTGCCGGTCGGCTGGCTGTTCACCGGGATCGCGCACGCGGGTGACGACGTGTCAGGGGCCCGCGCCACCGCGGTGGCCTGCTCCGGCCCGGCCCCGCTCGGCGGGTTCGGCGAGCTGGTGCTGGTGGCCGAGGAGCTGGGCGTCGGGCTCGGTGCCCGGTACGCGGGGCTGCCCGGGCCGGATCCGGGCGACTCGGTCTCGCTCTACAAGCCCGCCGACGCCAAGCTGACCGCGGCCGGCCGGCCCACACCGATGTTCCACGTCCCGGACGCGCCGGACGACCGCGCGGTGTACGTCGGCGAGGCGCGCGGGCTCTGGCTCTGGGCGATCGCCTGGCCCGAGCAGTCGGCGCTGATGATGCACGACGAGCTGGTCCTGACCGACCTGCGGGACGCCGGGGCGGAGCTCGGCCTGCTGCCCTGCGGGGCGCCCTCGCCGCGCCTGCTGGGGTAGCGGCCGTCTCCTCCGTCGGGTCACGGCTGCGACGTCGTGCGACTCCGCCGCGCGGGCGGGCGCCGTCGGGGTGGGTGCCCCGGCGGCGCCCGCACGGCCCGGTCGAGGGGACGGCCCCGGCGGCTCCCCGGGGCCGTCGGGTCGTAGGCTGAGCGCCCACGACACCCGGACCGAGGAGCGACCAGCCCGTGCGCATCGACCTGCACGCCCACAGCAACGCCTCGGACGGCACCGACTCCCCCGCCGAGCTGGTCGCGGCCGCCGTGGCGGCCGGGCTGGACGTGGTGGCGCTGACCGACCACGACACGGTGGCCGGGTACGGCGAGGCGGCGGAGGCGGTGCGCGGCACCGGGCTGACCCTGGTGCCCGGGGCGGAGCTGTCCTGCCGGACCGGCGGGATCTCGATGCACCTGCTGGCGTACCTCTTCGACCCGGCCGAGCCGGAGTTCGCGGCCGAGCGCGAGCTGGTCCGCACCGACCGGTTCCGCCGGGGCCGGGCGGTGGTGGAGAAGTGCGTGGAACTCGGGGCGCCGATCAGCTGGGAGCAGGTGGAGCAGATCGCCGGGAACGGCAGCGTCGGGCGGCCGCACATCGCCAGCGCGCTGGTCGAGGCCGGGGTGGTGCCGGACGTCTCGGCGGCCTTCACCGCGGACTGGCTGGCCAACGGCGGCCGGGCCGACGTGCCCAAGCACGAGACCGACCCGGTGACGGCCGTCCGGCTGGTCCGGGCGGCCGGCGGGGTGCCGGTCTTCGCCCACCCGGGTGCGGTGAAGCGCGGCCGCACGGTCTCGGAGGACACCATCCGGGAGCTGGCCGGGGCGGGCCTCGGCGGCCTGGAGGTCGACCACATGGACCACGACCCCGAGACCCGGGAGCGGCTGCGCGCCCTGGCCGGGGAGCTGGGGCTGCTGGCCACCGGCTCCAGCGACTACCACGGCAGCCGCAAGACGGTCCGGCTCGGCGAGCACACCACCGACCCGGCGGTCTACGAGGCCCTGCTGGCCCAGGCCACCGGAGCCGCCCCGATCACCGGCTGACCTCGCGTCAGGGCTCGACGGACCGGACAATTCGTCACATGAGCCGCGTACCACCCCAGTCGACGGACGCCCGCCGATGAGCTTCTTCGACCTCACGACCTTCGGGTCGCTGTTCGTCACCCTGTTCGTGATCATGGACCCGCCGGGGACCATCCCGATCTTCCTGGCGCTGACCTCCGGCCGGGCGGCCAAGGTGCAGCGGAAGATGGCCTGGCAGGCCGCGGCCGTGGCGCTCGGGGTGATCACCTGCTTCGGCCTGTTCGGCCAGCAGATCCTGGACTACCTGCACGTCTCGATCCCGGCGCTCCAGGTCTCCGGCGGCATCCTGCTGCTGCTGATCGCGCTGGACCTGCTCACCGGCAAGATCGAGGAGCCGACCCAGACCAAGGACGTGAACGTCGCCCTGGTCCCGCTCGGCACCCCGCTGCTGGCCGGTCCCGGGGCGATCGTCGCGGTGATCCTGGCGGTGCAGGGGGCCGACGGCGCGGCCGAGGAGTTCTCGGTCTGGACGGCGATCGTGGCCATGCACGTGGTGATGTGGCTGACCATGCGGTTCTCGCTGGTGATCATCCGGGTGATCAAGGAGGGCGGCGTCGTCCTGATCACCCGGCTGTCCGGGCTGCTGCTCTCGGCCATCGCGGTACAGCTGGTGGCCAGCGGCGTCTACGGCTTCATCAAGGACTACCGGTAGCACTGACCCCGCGTCAGCCCAGCGGCACGCCGCGCCGCTCCGGGTCGCGCAGGTCGGTGCCGTGCCGCAGCCAGCGCTCCTCCAGCTCGGCCGCGCCGTGCACCCGCTTGTGCGCCGCCTCGTTGGGCGTCATCGGCAGCAGCGGCAGGAAGCGGACCGGTTCGGCCGGCTCCGGCAGCTCCAGGTCGGGCACCAGGCCGCCGGGCTCGCCGGTCAGCACCGAGGTGAACGGGGCGCCGGCCCAGAGCGGGGAGCCGAGGTCCAGCGAGGCGCCGGGGGCCACCACCAGGCCCTCGACCTGAGGGGTGGCGGCGAAGGTGGCCAGCGTGCGGAGCACGTCGTCGCGCCCCCCACGGACCGTCAGCACCAGTTCGGTGCGCGGCCCGCGGACCGGGTCGGCCACCACCGCGGTGGGGTCGGTCATCGGCGCAGCTGACATTCCGAGGGTGACGTACCTCACCAGTCCGGCCCCGTCGGGGCCGAAGCGCAGCACCTCGATCCGGTCCGCGCCCAGGAAGGTGACGGCGGCCCGGCCGCTCGGTTCGCCGAAAGTCGCCAGCAAGCGGGCCTCGACGGCGGCCAGCACGGCCGTGCGGGAGAGCTCGGCGGGGTCGTGGAAGTCGTGCGCCATGGGCAGACCCTAACGCCCGGTTGACAGCCGGGGCGCGCAGACCCCCAGCGCTGGCGGCCCGTCAACTGTTAGGGTATGGAGCTGGCCACTGGGGCATCACTCCACCCACAGGGCCACGACGTGAAGGAGGTGGTTGCGGTGGATACCAGCCGACCATGCAGTACCGGCAGCTCTGCCCGGCCGCGTCGCCTCCGCTCCGTCCTCGTCACCCTCGTCTGAGGCCCCTCTCCGCAGGGCACCGTCCGATCGCCCAGCAGATCGGCCGAGCGAGCACCTGAGGCAGCGTCACGTCCGGCCGGGAGAGCACCTTCCCCGAAGCCGCAGCGTCCAAACCGCGCCCCAGCAAGGCAGCAGGACTTCTTCCCCGGCTCCGGAAACACCGGCCTCGGCCGCTACGAACGTGCCGCCCGCTCCGCCGCACCACGGTCTGCCCACAGCTCCGCCGTGCGACGGTTCCTGCCCGAGGAGCCCGTCATGTCGATGATCGACAACCTCCGTGCCGTCGTCCGCCCGCGTCCGCGCCGCACCGCGCCCACGTACGACGCCACCGCCGGCGACCAGACCTCGTCGGCCGTGGTCGACTGCGCCGTCTACCTGGACGGCAAGCGGGCCGGTGCCAAGTGCAGCCCCCGCGAGGCGGCCCGCCAGGTCCGCGCGGCCCGGGAAACGGATGCAGGATCGTTCAGCTGGATCGGCCTGCACGAGCCCACCGAGGCCGAGTTCGAGGGCATCGCCCAGCGCTTCGGCCTGCACCCGCTGGCGGTGGAGGACGCGGTGCACGCGCACCAGCGCCCCAAGGTGGAGCGCTACGACGACGTGCTGTTCGCGGTCTTCAAGACCATCCGCTACGTGGAGCACGACGCGCTCACCCCGACCAGCGAGGTGATCGAGACCGGCGAGCTGATGGTCTTCGTCGGCGCCGACTTCGTGATCACCGTCCGGCACGGCGGCCACAGCTCGCTCACCCAGCTGCGCCGCCGGCTGGAGAGCGACGGCGGCGGCGAGCTGCTGGCCAAGGGCCCGTCCGCCGTGCTGCACGCCATCGCCGACCAGGTGGTGGACCAGTACCTGCTGGTGGCCGACCGCCTGCAGGCCGACGTGGACGACATCGAGTTCGACGTCTTCGCCAACAAGGGCGGGCGCGGCGCCGACGTCGGCCGGGTCTACCAACTCAAGCGCGAGGTGCTGGAGTTCAAGCGCGCCGTGACCCCGCTGCTGCGCCCGATGCAGCAGCTCTCCGAGCCGGGCCAGCGGCTGGTCGACCCGGACATCCGCAAGTACTTCCGCGACGTGGCGGACCACCTGACCCGGGTGGTCGAGCAGGTGCACGGCTTCGACGAGCTGCTCAACTCGCTGCTCCAGGCCAACCTGGCCCAGGTCTCGGTGGCGCAGAACGAGGACATGCGCAAGATCACCGCCTGGGCGGCCATCTTCGCCGTCTCCACCATGGTCACCGGCGTCTACGGGATGAACTTCGACTACATGCCGGAGCTGCACTCCAAGTACGGCTACCCGATCGTGATGGCCTGCATCGGGGTGCTCTGCGTCGGCATGTACCGGGGCTTCCGCCGCAACGGCTGGCTCTGACGCACCGTCAGGCCCGGCTCTGGCCCCGGACCACCAGGGCCAGGCCGGCCAGGATCACCACCAGCGCCGGGTAGGCGGCCACCGGCGGCAGCTGGCCCAGCCAGAGGGCGGCGATCAGCGCCGCACCCGGGGTCTCCAGCAGGATCGCGGTCGAGGTGACGGTGGGGCCCAGGGTCCGCACCACCCGGTTGCTCAGCGAGTGGCCGAGCAGCTGGGCGGCCACCATCAGCAGCGCGATCTGGCCCCAGACCCCGGCGTCCCACCCACCCATCGGGGTGCCGGCGACCAGGCAGATCACCAGCAGCACCACCGCGGTGGTGGAGTAGCAGACCAGCGTGTACGCCGTGGTGCTGACGGTCCGCCGGACCTCGGCGCCCAGCAGCATGTACCCGGCGGCGGCCAGCCCCGCGCCGAGCGCCAGCGCGTCCCCGAGCAGCGCGCGCGGCGAGAGCGACATGTCGACACCGGTCAGCACCAGCACCCCGGCGAAGGCCACACAGGTGCCGATCCAGACCAACCGGGGCGCGCGGTGGCCGAGCAGCCGCATCAGCAGGATGGTCCAGAGCGGGGTGGTGGTGACCAGCGCGGTGGCCGAGGCCACCGAGGTCATCCGCAGGCTGGGCATCCAGAGCGCGAAGTGCAGCCCCAGCAGCACACCGGCCGCCACCGCCAGCAGCAGCGCCCGGCGGCCGATCCCGCGCAGCTCGGCCCGGTGCCGCAGCAGCGCGTACGGGCCGAGCACGCCCACCGACATGACGTTGCGCCAGAACGCGATGGCCAGCGCGGGGGCGGCGGTCGCGGTGATCAGCGGGGCGGAGAGCGAGATGCCGGTGATCGAGACGGCCAGCAGCACCAGGTCCGTCCTGGGCAGCGCGGCCCGGGCGGGCGCGGCGGCGGGCGCCTGGGCGGCGGTGACGGTCTCGGACCGGGCGGCGGGCACGGTGCTCCTCGGGGTGGTGCTCAGGGTGGTGCTCGGGTTTCGGCTCTTACCGTAAGGGCTGTGACGGCCGGACGGAACTGTCGTCCTGCCTGCTGGGACATCCGGCGGACGGCAAGCCGTACGCTGTGCGCCATGGAGCCCACGATCGCCGCCGACGACCTGCTGGACCGCGCCCTGCTGGAGGAGGCCGCCAAGAAGTCCGGCCTGCTCTGGGTGCGCGCCGACGGGCAGCCGCAGGCCAGGCCGGTCTGGCACGCCTGGCACGACGGCGCGGTGGTGGTGGTCGGCGACGGCGCCGAACAGCCGCTGCACGGCCTGACGGCCGGTCAGGGCGCCGAGGTCACGGTGCGCAGCAAGGACAAGTGGGGCCGGCTGACCGCCTGGCCCGCCCGGGTCAGCGAACTCGCCCCGGGCAGCGAGGCCTGGGCGGGCGCGGTCGAGGAGCTCAAGGGCAAGCGCCTGAACGCCCCCGACACCGACACCATCGGTGACCGCTGGGCCCGCGAGTGCCGCGTGCTCCGCCTGGAGCCGGCCGGTGCCCTCTCCGAGAAGCCCGGCGCGATGCCGGAGGTCTCCCACCAGGCCGTCCCGATGCCCACGGACGCCACCACCCGCCAGCCCATCCCGGCCGGCCTCCCCAAGCTCCTCTTCAAGCGCTCCCGCTGACCCGGCCGGCCGGAGGCCGGCCAGGGGCGCGAGGAACTGCGCGAATCGGAAGACACAGACCCGTGTGCCGGGTACGGAGAGCCACTTGCACGTGAAGGCCCGTACCCGGCACACGGGTCCCGTCCTCCCGCCTCGCGCAGTTCCCCGCGCCCCCGGGGTGACCACCACCAACCCGGCACCGCAGCACCCGCCCTCGGGGTGACCACCTTCCTCCCGCCCCCGGGGGAGCACCCCGCTTGACCCTGACACCGTGTCAGCCCTTGGAGTACCCCTCGTCATGTTCAGCATCGGAGACTTCGCGAAGCACGGCCGGGTGTCGGTCCGGATGCTCCGCCACTACGACGCCATCGGCCTGCTCGCCCCGGCCCGGGTGGACCCGTTCACGGGTTACCGGGGCTACGAGGCGGCCCAGCTGGCCCGGCTCAACCGGATCATCGCGCTCAAGGACCTCGGCTTCACCCTCCAGCAGGTGGCGGGGATCATCGACGAGCAGGTGTCCCCGGAGGAGCTGCGCGGCATGCTGCGCCTGCGCAGGGCCGAGCTGGCGGAGGCGGTGGCGGAGGCCGAGAGCCGCCTCACCCGGGTGGAGTCGCGGCTCCGGTCGATCGAGAGCGAGGGGCACATGCCCACCGAGGACATCGTGGTGAAGGGCCTCCCGGCGGTCCGGGTGGCCCGGCTGTCCGCCGTGGCGGAGAGCTTCGGGCCGGAGCACATCGGCCCCGTCATCGACCCGCTGTTCGGGCGGCTCTGCGCCCTGGTCGAGGAGGCGGGCCTCACCGTCGCCGGGCCCGGCCTGGCGTACTACGAGGAGGCCGAGCCCGGGTCCGAGCGGGTCCGGGCGTACGCCGCGCTGCCGGTGAACGCCGCGCCCGACCCGGCGTACGGGTTCGAGGTCGCCGACCTGCCCGCCGTGGCCCGGGCCGCCACCCTGGTGCACCGGGGCGCGATGGACCAGGTGCTGCCGGCCGAGCAGTTGATGGCCCGGTGGGCCGAGGCCACCGGCGAGCGGGCCGTCGGGTACGTCCGCGAGCTCTACCTGGAGTGCGAGGGCCCGCAGACCACCTGGGTCACCGAGCTCCAGCAGCCCCTCGCCTGACGCCCGCTCGACCCAGGTCCCTGACGCCCGCTCAGCCCAGGCCCAGCGCCGCCGCGTTGGACCACTCGCGGGTGGAGAGCACCAGCCGGTAGCCGTCCGGGTCCTCGACCGTCACGCCCCACTGGTCCCAGTAGGGGTTGTGCGCGGGGACCCGGCGGCCGCCGTGCGCCTCCAGCCGCTCCACCAGCTCCTGCGGGACCTCCTCGCCCAGGTAGACCACCAGCAGGTCCTCCACGGTCGGCACCGGCTGGATCTCCCCCGCGTCGACCAGTTCCAGGTGCCAGGCGGCGTCCGGCCAGCCGGCCATCAGCAGCGCGTGCTTCCCGGAGCCGGGCTCCGGCTGCGAGCGCCAGAGCACGCTCAGCCCGAGCCCGCCGATCCAGAACCGCTCCGCCGCCGCCAGGTCCCTGCTCGGCCGGGCGATCCGTACGTGTGCCGAACCGTTCATGCGCAATCCCCTCCCACGTCGTGTGACGACCGCTCCGTCTGACGGATGATCAAGTAGCCGACCGTACCGCGCAGCAGCCGGTCGGCGGGCTGCCGCCCTCCCGGGCGGGTAGCCTGGGCCGCGGATCGTCGCGAGGAGGAAGCCAATGGCAGGGCCGGGCACCCGGGTCTTCATCTCGCACCTCTCGGGGGTCGCGGTCTTCGACCCGAACGGCGACCAGGTCGGCCGGGTGCGCGACGTGGTGGTGTCGCTGCGGATCGGCGGCCGCCCGCCCCGGGTGCTGGGCCTGGTGGTCGAGGTGGTCGGCCGGCGGCGGATCTTCCTGCCGATGACCAGGGTCACCAGCCTGGAGTCCGGCCAGGTGCTCACCACCGGTGTGATCAACATGCGGCGGTTCGAGCAGCGCCCCTCCGAGACCCTGGTGCTGGCCGAGCTGCTGGACCGCACCGTCACCCGCACCAAGACCTCCGAGGAGGTCACCGTGCTGGACGTGGCGATGGTGCAGACCCGGGTCCGCGAGTGGGAGATCAGCAAGGTCTTCGTCCAGGTCGGCAAGGTCTCCCGGCTGCGCAAGGCCAAGGGCGAGACGCTGACCCTGGACTGGTCCGCCGTCAGCGGCTTCTCGCTGGCCGAGGAGGGCCAGGGCGCGGCCAACCTGCTGGCCACCTTCGAGCAGCTCCGCCCGGCCGACCTGGCCAACGTGATGCACCACCTCTCCCCCAAGCGCCGTGCCGAGGTGGCCGCCGCCCTCGACGACGACCGGCTGGCCGACGTGCTGGAGGAGCTGCCGGAGGACGACCAGGTCGAGATCATCGGCAAGCTCCAGGAGGAGCGCGCCGCCGACGTGCTGGAGGCGATGGACCCGGACGACGCCGCCGACCTGCTCTCCGACCTCCCCGAGGAGGCGGCCGAGCGGCTGCTGCGGCTGATGGAGCCGGAGGACGCCGCGTCCGTCCGACGCCTGCTCAGCTACGAGGAGAACACCGCCGGCGGTCTGATGACCACCGAGCCGATCGTGCTGGAGCCGGACGCCACGGTGGCCGAGGCGCTGGCCCGGGTCCGGGTCTCCGACCACAAGCCCGCGCTGGCCGCCCAGGTCTACGTCTGCCGGCCGCCGAACGAGACGCCGACCGGCAAGTACCTGGGCACCATCCACTTCCAGCGGCTGCTGCGCGAGCCCCCGTACACCCTGGTCGGCTCGCTGGTCGACGACGACCTGGACCCGCTGCCGCCGGACACCCCGCTGCACCTGGTGACCAGTTACCTGGCCGCCTACAACATGGTGGCCGCGCCCGTGGTGGACGAGGCCGACCACCTGCTCGGCGCCGTCACGGTCGACGACGTGCTCGACCACCTGCTGCCGGACGACTGGCGCGAGGAGGCGCTGCACGCGGGGGACGCGCACGACGCGCAGGACCACGAGAGCGAGGTGACCACCGGTGGACGGTGACCGCAAGAGCCGGCGGGAGGACTCCCCGCGCCAGCGCCTCCAGGGCGAGCTGCGGGAGCTCCGCCAGCTGCGCGAACTGCGCGCCCGCGAGGGCACCCAGCGCGGCAGCCGCCCCGAGCGCGGCCGCCCCGAACCGAGCGGCCCCGTCCGGGCCCGGCTGGACCAGCCGCGCACCGCCCGCCCCGGGCTGATCTCGCTGCCCGCCTACGACCCCGAGGCCTTCGGCAAGCTCTCCGAGCGGATCGCCCGCTTCCTCGGCACCGGCCGGTTCATCGTCTGGATGACGGTGGTGATCATCGCCTGGGTGGTCTGGAACACCGTGGGGCCGGTGAGTTGGCGCTTCGACGACTACCCGTTCATCTTCCTCACCCTGATGCTCTCGCTCCAGGCCTCCTACGCCGCCCCGCTGATCCTGCTCGCGCAGAACCGCCAGGACGACCGGGACCGGGTCAACATGGAGCAGGACCGGGCCCGCAGCGACCGCAACATCGCCGACACCGAGTACCTCACCCGCGAGGTCGCCGCCCTGCGGCACGGCCTCGGCGAGGTCGCCACCCGCGACTTCGTCCGCTCCGAACTCCAGGCCCTGCTGAAGGAACTCGACGAACGCCGGGACCACGCCGACACGTTGTGACCCTCCGCACGTTACTCCCCGGTCGGCGGGATGCCGCCGGGCCGTACCATCAAGGCATGGCGAACGAGACTGAGGTCCCGGCAGGCGTCACGGAGGACTCCGTACGCACCGCGCTGGCGACCGTCAACGACCCGGAGATCAACCGACCGATCACCGAGATCGGCATGGTGAAATCGGTCGAGATCGGTGCCGGCGGCGCGGTGAAGGTGGCGGTCTACCTGACCGTCTCCGGCTGCCCGATGCGCGAGACCATCACCGAGCGGGTCACCACCGCCGTCGCCGCCGTGCCCGGCGTGACGGAGGTTCAGGTCGAGCTGGACGTGATGAGCGACGAGCAGCGGCGCGAGCTCTCCCAGCTGCTGCGCGGCGGCGCGCCCGAGCGCGAGATCCCCTTCGCCAAGCCCGGCACCCTCACCCGGGTCTACGCCGTCGCCTCCGGCAAGGGCGGCGTCGGCAAGTCCTCGGTCACCGTCAACCTGGCCGCCGCGATGGCCGCCGACGGCCTCAAGGTCGCCGTGGTCGACGCCGACATCTACGGCCACAGCGTGCCCCGCATGCTCGGCGTCGAGGGCCGGCCGACCCAGGTCGAGGACATGATCATGCCGCCGTCGGCGAACGGCGTGAAGGTCATCTCGATCGGCATGTTCACCCCCGGCAACGCGCCGGTGGTCTGGCGCGGCCCGATGCTCCACCGCGCCCTCCAGCAGTTCCTGGCCGACGTCTACTGGGGCGACCTCGACGTCCTCCTGCTGGACCTCCCGCCCGGCACCGGCGACATCGCCATCTCGGTCGCCCAGCTCGTCCCGAACGCCGAGATCCTGATCGTCACCACCCCGCAGATGGCCGCCGCCGAGGTGGCCGAGCGGGCCGGCACCATCGCCCTGCAGACCCACCAGAAGATCGTCGGCGTCATCGAGAACATGTCGGGCATGCCCTGCCCGCACTGCGACGAGATGATCGACGTCTTCGGCACCGGCGGCGGCCAGACCGTCGCCGACGCCCTCACCCGCTCCGTCGGCGCCACCGTCCCCGTCCTCGGCTCCATCCCGATCGACGTCCGCCTGCGCGAGGGCGGCGACGACGGCCGCCCGGTCGTCCTCTCCAACCCCGACTCCCCGGCCGGCGCCGCCCTGCGCACCATCGCCGGCAAGCTCGGCGGCCGCCAGCGCGGCCTCTCCGGCCTCTCCCTCGGCCTCACCCCCAAGAACAAGTTCTGACCGAGCGTCAGCACCGAGGGCCCCGGAACTCGTTCCGGGGCCCTCGGCGTTCCCGGTTCGTGAGGGGACGGGCGGGTGTGCGGCTGGTGCCGGTGTCGGCGGGGGCGTTGCTGTTGAGCGCCTCGGTGACCGGGGAGGCCGAGGGGCGGTATCCGGGGTACCAGGAGAACCACGCGGGGCTGGCGTCCCTGCTGCTGGTGGTCGCGGTGGCGGCGGCGGTGGGGGCGCTGGTGGCCGCCCGGCGGGGCCCCCGGGCGCGGTTCGTGGGGGTGGGGCTGGTCTGCTGCGTGCTGGTGGTGGCGGGCGCCTGGCGGGGCCGCGCGCTGGAGCCGATGCTGGACTGCCTCGGGTACCCGAGGGTGGCGCAGCAGCAGGACGGGTCCTACCGCTGCGCCCCGTGAGCCGTCAGCGGCCGTTGTAGACCGTCAGGTCGGGGACGGTGGAGAAGCCGGCGCCGTAGGCGCTGACGCCGCGGCCGTAGGCGCCGAGGAGGACGCCCGGGGCCTCGCCCGCGAGGACCCAGCCGTACTCGGACTCGCGGTAGCGGAAGGGCTGCGGGAGGCCGTTGACGGGGAGGCTGAGGGGGGACCAGCCGGGGCCGTCGAGGTCGTCGGCGAGGTCCCAGGCCAGGGCGGTCTGCTGGTCGAGCCAGTCCTGGCGCAGGGCGCGGTCGAGCTGGCCGGGCCAGGTGGCGGCGAGCAGGCCGGAGCCGGCCAGCCAGGCGGCGGAGGAGGCGGAGGTGGCCTCCAGCGTGCCGGTGTTGTCGGCGCTGCGCCGGGAGTCGCGGCGGGCCACGGTGACCACCACGGCGAACTTGCGGACGTCCCGGGGCTCGTAGGCCTTGGCGGGCTCGTCCCCGTGGCCGAGGGTGCCGTAGTCGACGGGGGCGCCGTCGCGGCCGCTCGCGCCGGCCTGCATCAGCCAGCGCCGTCCCGTCCAGCCGTCGTCCAGGCCGTACCAGGGGAAGTCGGCGGACTGGTAGGGCGCCAGGGGGTCCGCGGCGGGGCGCTTCTGCGCACCGACCGGGGCCCCCACCGTCGTGCTGCTCGCGTCCATCCCGGTCCTCCTTGGTCACACCGCCGATTTGCACTCAGCACAGTAGCGGGCGGCGGACGCCGACGCCCCGCGCAGCGGGGCTGGCGGGGCGGTGCGGTGGCGCGGGCTGACGGAAGGTCAGGTGGCGTCCGGGTCGAAGGGCGGGCGCTCGCCGGTCTTGAGCGGCTCGACGGTGACCGGCGGGGCGGACTTGGTCAGGTCGGCGACGGCGCGGTTGGGCGCGGGCTCGTCGTTGAGGACCGACTTGATGTCCAGGCCGTCCCGGATCTCCTTGAAGCCGAGCGGGTCCTCGTTGCCCCCGAGCAGCTGCTTGCGGACGAAGGTCTTGGGGTTCAGGTCCTCGAAGTCGAAGTCCTTGAAGTCCGGGCCGAGCTCGCTGCGGATGTCCTGCTTGGCGTTGTCGGCGAAGGACCTGACCTTGCGGACGAAGCCCATCACGTCCTGGATCAGCTTCGGCAGCTTGTCCGGGCCGAAGATCACGATGGCCAGGATGACGATCGTCAGCAACTCAAGTGGGCCTATGTCAGTGAACACCCGAGCTCCCGGCGCTGAAAAAGAGGTCTGGACAGCAGTCAGTACAGAGTAAACGGCCCCGGCGCCGACCAGGGATGCCCCCGGATGAAGCTGTGGCAAAAAAGCGTCCCGCCGGGGCCCTGGCGGGCACCGGCGGGACGGTGATCAGCGGAAGTAGTGCTGCGGACCGGAGGGCGACCCGTCGGGCCGCCCGCTGGGCGAGGCGGTGGGGCGGGCGCCTCTGGCCGGCTGGACCGCGCGCTCGCCCTGGAAGTCCACCGGGACCACGGCCGCCCCGCCGGAGCCGGAGCCGCTGACCGGGGAGATCCGGGTGGGCACCGGCTGGCCGGAGACGGCGCCGACGCCGCCCAGGGTGACCGCCGCGACCGAGAAGGCCCCGGCCGCCGCGAAGACGAAGCGCCGCCCGCGCGGGGCCGACGCCCGGACCACCGGGGGCAGTTCGGCCAGCGCGGCCAGCGGGCGGACGGCCGCGGCCAGGGGCCGGACCGCGGCGGACCGGCGGGCCCTCGGGTCGAGCCCGGGCAACGGGCTGCCGGCGCCGAGCGCGCCGCCGCCGAAGGAGGCACCGGCGCCGCGGCCGAAGGAGCCGCCGGTGAGCCGGCTGCCGCCGAAGGTGCTGGGGCCCGGTTCGGGCAGCGGCCCGGAGGCCGGCAGGCCGGCGAGCGGCTGCCCGGGGCCGCCGGGCAGGTCCTCGTCGTCGGGCAGGGCCGCCACCGCGAGCAGACGGGCCATCAACAGGCCGGAGGGCTCGGGGACGGCGGTGCGGGTGAGGAGCTGCTTGGCCGCCCGGCTCTCGTCCGCCTCGGCGAGGCAGTCGGCGCAGGTGGCGAGGTGGGACTGGACCCGCTCGCGGTCGTCGTGGTCGAGCTCGCCGTCCACGAAGGCGGCCAGCCGGTCGCCCAGGTGGTGCTGCCCGGGGGCGGGTGCCGCGGCGGGGACGGGGTGAAGCTCCGTCAGGGGCTCGGCCCGGCGGCCGAGTGCGGCCCGGACGCTGCCGCGCCGGGACCTCCCGGTGGAGCCGGCGGAACTCACGCCGGCCCCCGTTCGCCCCCGGACCCGGCGGCCACCGCCACCGGCTCGGCCCCGCCGCGCCGGACCCGGCCCGGCGCGCTGCCGGGGGCCCGGTGCTTGAGCGCGGCCCGCAGGTGCGAGCGGCCACGGTGGATGCGGGAGCGCACGGTGCCGAGCTTCACGCCCAGCGTCGCGGCGATCTCCTCGTAGGAGAGGCCCTCGATGTCGCAGAGCACCACGGCCGCGCGGAACTCGGGCGCCAGGGTGTCCAGCGCCTGCTGGACGTCGGCGTCGAAGTGGGTGTCGCTGAAGTGCTGGGCCGGGCTCGGCTCCTTGGACGGCAGCCGCTCGGCGGCGTCCTCGCCCAGCGCGTCGAAGCGGATCCGCTGACGGCGGCGGACCATGTCCAGGAAGAGGTTGGTGGTGATCCGGTGCAGCCAGCCCTCGAAGGTGCCGGGCGTGTAGGTGGAGAGCGAGCGGAACACCCGGACGAAGACCTCCTGGGTCAGGTCCTCGGCGTCGTGCTGATTGCCCGTCAGGCGGTAGGCGAGCCGGTACACCCGGGCGCTGTGCGCCTCGACGATCTCCGCCCAGCTCGGCGGCGTCCAGGTCTGCGCGTCGGGGCCCTCGGCGAAGGTCGCGAGCGGGGCGGCGTCCGCCGCGGAGTCGGCTGCGGTCGACGTGTCCAGGGTGGAGTGCGCAGGCTGGTTCATCACGGGCTTCGGCGTACGGGCCGACGCGCTGCCGTAGGAGTGCCACGGCATCGGGGCGTCGCCCTCGGCCACACCTCCTCGGTCGGCTCTTCTGCCCAGCAGGGCCACCACCATATCCACCTCACCCGTCAGATCCGGATAAAGCACCGATTCCGGCTGCACCCACGGTGCTCCGTGCGCCGATCACCGGCCGTCTCCCGGTACAACGGCCCGTCTTCGAACGCGGTTCCCGCGCGGCCAGTAACCTGTGGCTGGAAATATCGACATCCGGCGCTCCGGAAGAGGCAGCCATCACCGAGTTCGGGCCCGCGCGAGCGGCACTCGCCGACAGCTACGTCGGCGAGGACGCGGTGCTGACCTACGCCCGGGCGCACTCCGCCCGGATCGGGGTGCAGGCGATCGGGCCGAGCGGCGGGGCCGCGCTGCGGCTGCTGGCGGCGGCGCTGGACGCCAAGGCGGTGGCCGAGATCGGCACCGGCACCGGCGTGTCCGGGGTCTACCTGCTGCGCGGGATGCGGCCGGACGGCGTGCTCACCACCGTCGACCTGGAGCCGGTGCTCCAGCAGTACGCCCGCGAGGCGTACCAGGCGGCGGGCTTCGCGGCCAACCGGGCCCGGTTCATCCCGGGCCGGGCGCTGGACGTGCTGCCGAGGCTCGCGGACGGCCAGTACGACCTGGTGTTCTGCGACGGGGACCCGGCCGAGTCCCGGGCGTACCTTGCAGAATCGTTGCGCCTGCTCCGGCCGGGCGGGATGGTCTGCTTCGAGGGCGTGTTCCAGCAGGGCCGGCTGGCCGAGCCCGACCTCGACGACCCCGCCACCCACTCGGTGCGCGAACTGGTCCGGGACGTCCGGGAGAGCGAGCTGCTGCTGCCCGCGCTGCTGCCGGTCAGCGACGGGCTGCTCTGCGCCGTCAAGCGCTGAGGGACCGTCAGCACGGGGACAACGCGAAGCCCGGTTCCGGAGGTCCGGAACCGGGCTCAGGTCTGCGGTCTCCGAGGAGAACGCGGCAGCACCCGCTGTGTCAGCCGGTGACGTTCTTCAGAGCCTCACCGAGGGCGCTCGCCTCGTCCGGCGTGAGCTCCACCACCAGGCGTCCGCCGCCTTCGAGCGGAACGCGCATGATGATGCCCCGCCCCTCTTTGGTGACCTCGAGCGGGCCGTCACCCGTCCGCGGCTTCATGGCCGCCATGCTCGTTCCCCTTCCTGCAAACCGCTCAACTACGTCCCGGCAGTCCGTCCACCGCCGGTATCGAACGCATTGATCGGAAGCCATTATCCCGCATCCGGAGCCCGGATGACCAACGTCACTCTCTCCGCGCCACCCGCCGCACCCCTGCGAGGTGCCCGGTGGACGGCCGGAACCCCCGGTGGCACGAGGTGTGCGGCGCCGCGAAAAGGTGCCCGAGCTCACACTCCCTCATGCCACTGACAGTCGGGCATCCTGGCACCGTCCCACCCTCAGACACCGGGAGCTGCGGTCCATGTCGGACTCCGTGCTGTACGAAATCGACGGCGGCCTCGCCGTCATCACCATCAACCGCCCCGAGGCGATGAACGCCCTGGACACGGCCACCAAGGTGGCCCTGCGGGACACCGTGACCGCCGCCGCCGAGGACTCGGCCGTCCGGGCGGTGCTGCTCACCGGAGCGGGCGGGAAGGCCTTCTGCGTCGGCCAGGACCTCAAGGAGCACCTCGGCCTGCTGCAGGCGGCCGACGAGGGCGGGGCCCCGGCCCTGCGCACCGTCGCCGAGCACTACAACCCGCTGGTGCGGGCGCTGGCCGGGATGAACAAGCCGACGGTCGCGGCGGTCGGCGGCGTGGCGGCCGGGGCGGGCGCCTCGCTGGCCTTCGCCTGCGACTTCCGGATCGTGGCCGACACGGCCGGCTTCAACACCTCCTTCGCGGGCGTCGCGCTGACCGCCGACTCCGGGGCCTCCTGGACCCTGCCGCGGCTGGTCGGGCACGCCCGGGCGACCGAGCTGCTGATGTTCCCGCGCACCGTGAAGGCGGCCGAGGCGGCCGAGCTCGGCCTGGCCACCAAGGTGGTGCCGGCCGAGGAACTCGCCGCCACCGCACGGGAGTTCGCCCAGCGTCTGGCCAAGGGGCCGACGGTGGCGCTGGGCGCCATCAAGACCGCGCTGGCCTACGGCGCGACCCACTCGCTGAGCGAACTGCTGGACAAGGAGGACGAGCTCCAGACCCTGGCCGGCGAGAGCCAGGACCACCGGATCGCGGTGGCCGCCTTCCTCGCCAAGGAGCAGCCCGAGTACCTCGGCCGCTGACGCACACGGCTGCGCCACCAGGGCGCGAGGAACTGCGCGAGTCGGAAGGCGGCTCACCTGCAACTGAGGGCACGTCAGCCAGTTGCACGTGCTGCCGTTCCCCTGCGCGCAGTTCCCCGCGCCCCGAAGCCCCTTGCGGGGCTACCGGGCGTGGCAGTCGGCCAGGTGGTCGTTGACCAGGCCGCAGGCCTGCATCAGGGCGTAGGCGGTGGTGGGGCCGACGAAGCGGAAGCCCTGCTTCTTGAGCTCCTTGGCCAGCGCGGTGGAGGCCGGGGTGACGGCCGGCACGTCGGAGAGGGCGTGCGGGGCCGGGCCGGGTTCGGGGGCGTGACGCCAGATCAGGGCGTCCAGGCCGCCGTCGAGTTCGCGGGCCACCCTGGCGTTGGCGATGGTGGCCTCGATCTTGGCCCGGTTGCGGATGATGCCGGTGTCCTGGAGCAGCCGCTCCACGTCCTCCGCGCCGAACTCCGCCACCCGCTCGATCGCGAAGCCCGAGAAGGCCGCCCGGAAGCCCTCCCGGCGGCGCAGGATGGTGATCCAGGACAGCCCGGACTGGAAGGCCTCCAGCGCCACCCGCTCGAACAGCGCGTCGTCGCCGTGCACCGGCCGGCCCCACTCGGTGTCGTGGTAGACCCGGTAGTCGTCGGCCGAGTCGCCCCAGCCGCAGCGCTTCAGGCCGTCCGCGCCGAGCACCGCGCCGCCGGTCATCAGGCGTCCCCGTCCCGGCCCTTGGTCAGCTCGACGGCGGTGGTCACCGTGGAAGCGGCCTCCGCGGCGGCGGCGGAACCGGCGCCGGCCGGGACCGCGGCGGCCTCCAGCTCGGCGATCCGGGTGTCCCGGAGGGCGAGCTCGGCGCCGAGCCGGTCCAGCACGTCGTCCACCTCGTCCATCCGGTAGCCGCGGACGGCCATCGGCAGGCGGATCTCGTCCACGTCGGTGCGGCTCAGCGGCCGGTCCTGCGGGAGCCGGGCGGCGATCCGGTCGTGCTCCGCCTCGGGCAGGGTGCCGCCCCCGCCGAGGGCCACCAGGGCCGTCCCGCCGATCACCACGGCCATCGCCACCACGACCAACCAGAACACGAGCTGTCCTCCAGTACTCCGGTGGGCCCGGCACGAGACGAGAGAGATGGGATCATGGTCCCCGAACAGACCGGGGCCCATCATTGCACCCGGGCGAGCCGTGGAGGAGACACCGGTGGCACTGCGTCTGGGCCCGCGCGAATTCGGCGCCGAGGAACTCGTCGTCATGGCGATCGTCAACCGCACCCCCGACTCCTTCTTCGACAGGGGCGCGACCTTCGCGGACGAGGCCGCCTTCGCCGCCGCCGACCGGGCGGTGGCCGAGGGCGCGGCGATCCTGGACATCGGCGGGGTGAAGGCGGGGCCGGGCGAGGAGGTCACCGTCGAGGAGGAGCTGCGCCGCACGGTGCCCTTCGTGGCGGAGCTGAGGAAGCGTCACCCCGGGGTCGTGATCAGTGTGGACACCTGGCGGCACGAGGTCGGCGAGGCGGTCTGCGAGGCCGGCGCCGACCTGTTGAACGACGCCTGGGGCGGGGTGGACCCGCAGCTGGCCGAGGTGGCCGCCCGGTACGACGTCGGGCTGGTCTGCACCCATGCGGGCGGGGCCGAGCCGCGCACCCGGCCGCACCGGGTCGGGTACGCGGACGTGATGGCCGACATCCTGGACGTCACGGTCGGCCTGGCCGAACGGGCGGTGGGGCTCGGGGTGCGGCGGGACGCGGTGATCATCGACCCGGGCCACGACTTCGGCAAGAACACCCGGCACTCGCTGGAGGCCACCCGCCGCCTGCCGGAGATGACCGCGACCGGCTTCCCGGTGCTGGTCTCGCTCTCCAACAAGGACTTCGTCGGCGAGACCCTGGACAAGCCGGTGGACGAGCGGCTGCTCGGCACCCTGGCCACCACGGCGGTCTCGGCCTGGCTGGGGGCGCAGGTCTACCGGGTGCACCAGGTCGCCGAGACCCTCCAGGTGCTCGACATGGTGGCCTCGATCCGCGGCACCCGGCCCCCGGCGGTGGCCCGCCGGGGGCTGGCGTGAGGAGGCGTCAGACCTCCTCCGCCGGGCGGCGGCTCTCCTCCAGGATCTTCAGCACGTCGTCGATCTCGTCGGTGACGTGGAAGAGCTCCAGGTCCCTCGGGTTGGCCTTGCCCTGGGCGATCAGGGTGTCCCGCAGCCAGTCCACCAGGCCGCCCCAGTAGGCCGAGCCGAAGAGGACCACGGGGAAGCGGGTGACCTTCTTGGTCTGCACCAGGGTGAGCGCCTCGAACAGCTCGTCCAGGGTGCCGAGCCCGCCCGGCAGCACCACGAAGCCCTGCGCGTACTTCACGAACATCGTCTTGCGGACGAAGAAGTAGCGGAAGTTCAGCCCGAGGTCGACGAACTCGTTCAGCCCCTGCTCGAAGGGGAGCTCGATGCCGAGCCCGACCGAGAGGCCGCCGGCCTCCGAGGCGCCGCGGTTGGCCGCCTCCATGGCGCCGGGCCCGCCGCCGGTGATGACCGCGTAGCCGGCCTCCGCCAGGGCCCGGCCGATGGCCACCCCGGCGGCGTACTCGGGCGAGTCGACCGGGGTCCGGGCGGAGCCGAAGACGCTGATCGCGGCCGGGAGTTCGGCCAGGGCGCCGAAGCCCTCGACGAACTCGGAGGTGATCCGCCAGACCCGCCACGGGTCGGTGTGCAGCCAGTCGGTCGGGCCGGTGGTGTCCAGCAGGCGCTGGTCGGTGGTGCCGGTGCCGACCTGGTCCCGGCGGAGCAGCACCGGGCCCTTGCGCTTCTCCGGCACGCTCTTCTTCTCGGTGTGCTCGTCGGATCCGTACGTGGTGTTCTCGTCTCCTGTGCCTGTCATGACGGAACAGTACGCCCGTTGATCCCCGATGTCGGGGAAAAACGGGCGGTACGCCCGGTGACGGTCAGTTGGCCGTGAGCCAGACCCGCAGCCGCTCCTCCACCTCGGCGATGGCGCTCAGCGAGCAGTGCTCGTCCCGCTTGTGGGCCTGGTTCGGGTCCCCCGGGCCGTAGTTGACGGCCGGGACGCCCAGCGCGGAGAACCGGGCCACGTCGGTCCAGCCGAACTTGGCGCGGGCCTGGCCGCCGACCGCCTCCAGGAAGGCCCGGGCGGCGGGCTGGTCCAGGCCGGGCAGCGCGCCGGGGGCGGTGTCGGTGACCTCGACGTCGTAGCCGGCGAACACCTCGCGCACGTGCGCGGCCGCCTCGGCCTCCGAACGGTCCGGCGCGTAGCGGAAGTTCACGTGCACCAGGCACTCGTCCGGGATGACGTTGCCGGCCACGCCGCCGCTGATCCGGGTGCAGTTGAGGCCCTCGCGGTACTCCAGGCCGTCGATCTCCACCCGGCGCGCCCGGTACTCGTCCAGCCTGCGGAGCACCTCGGCGGCCTTGTGGATGGCGTTGTCGCCCAGCCAGCTGCGGGCCGCGTGGGCGCGGGTGCCGGTGAGCTTCACGTCCGCCCGCAGGGTGCCCTGGCAGCCGCCCTCGACCATGGCGCCGCTGGGCTCCATCAGCACCGCGAAGTCGGCCGCCAGCCAGTCCGGGTGACGCTCCGCCAGGTGCCCGAGGCCGTTGTGCGCGGCCTCGATCTCCTCGCAGTCGTAGAACACGAAGGTGAGGTCGCGGTTGGGCTCGGTCAGGGTGGCGGCCAGCTTCAGCTGGACGGCCACGCCGGACTTCATGTCCGAGGTGCCGCAGCCGTAGAGCAGGTCGCCCTCGACCCGGGAGGGCACGTTGTCGGCGATCGGCACGGTGTCCAGGTGCCCGGCCAGCACCACCCGCTCGGCCCGGCCCAGCTGGGTGCGGGCCACCACGTTGTTGCCGTACCGGTCCACCCGCAGGTGCGGCAGGGCCCGCAGGGCGGTCTCGACCGCGTCCGCCAGCGGCCCCTCGGAGCGGCTCACGGACGGGAAGTCGACCAGCTGCGCGGTGAGCGCTCCGCCGTCGAGGGTGAGGTCGAGCTGCTGGGGCGCGGTGGCGTCGGAGCTGGTCATGCCCGTCAGCGTAGTGGGGGCCGCGCAACCGCGGGCACCGCACAGCCGTCCGAGTGGGTACGGTGTCCGGGCGGATCGGCGAGGAGAGGACGGGACCTGTGGCGGAGACTACGACCGAGGAGACGGCGGGCCGTCGGCGGCGGCCGGTGCGCCGGGTGCTGATCGGGCTGACCGTGCTCGCGATCGTGGGCGGCGCCGTGGTCTACCTCAACAAGGACACCCTGATCCCGCCGCAGGAGGGCTGCAAGGTGGCCACCGCCTCCGGCCAGGGGCAGCTGGAACTGGCGCAGGCGGCCAACGCGGCCACCATCTCCGCGGTGGCGCTCTCCCGCGGGCTGCCCGAACGGGCCGTCACCATCGCGCTGGCCACCGCGATGCAGGAGTCGAAGCTCTACAACCTGGACGGCGGGGACCGCGACTCGGTCGGGCTGTTCCAGCAGCGGCCGTCCCAGGGCTGGGGCACCGTGCAGCAGATCAAGGACCCGGTGTACGCCACCAACAAGTTCCTGGACGGCCTGGTGAAGGTGAACGGCTACGCCCGGATGCCGCTCACCGACGCGGCCCAGGAGGTGCAGCGCAGCGGCTTCCCGCAGGCGTACGCCAAGCACGAGACCAACGCGACGCTGCTGGCCTCGGTGCTCACCGGCCGCGAGGCGGCCGCGCTCAGCTGCGTGGTGCACGATCCGGCGAAGACCGCCGCCGCGGCCTCGCTCGGCGACGACGGCAAGCCGCTGCCCGGCCCGGCCGACCGGGCCCGGCGGGAGTTCGGGAAGCTGGTCACCACCACTCCTGCGGCCCCGGCCGCCAAGGACCCGCGCACGGTGCTGGCGCTCTCCCCGCAGTCCGGGCCGACGCAGCGGCAGACCGGCTGGGCGCTGGCCCAGTGGGCGGTGTCGCAGGCGGCCGACCTCGGGATCGGCCAGGTCGCCTTCGACGGGAAGGTCTGGCGGGTGGACCGGCCCACCGAGGGCTGGCAGGCGGCCGGCGGCGAGGCGGCCGGGGCCGAGAAGGTGCTGGTCACCCTGGGCACCAAGGCCGGGGATTGACGCACTGGTGAGCCAGTACCGGCCGACCGGGTGATTCGCGTCAACCCCGGTGGACGGTGCGGGCCGCACCGGAGCACCTCCGGACGGACGGTGGGCCACGGCGCCCCTTCCCTTGCGGGAGGGGCGCCGTGACGTTTCGTCACCTCCCCGCGGGCCGGGGCGAAATGTCCTGAATGCCGGAAAGAGGATCGTCCGATCTTTGCCAACCCTTGACCTTGGCCCGGCGAAACCTTCTCGGCCCTGCAGCGGTAATAACGTCGTCCGCCCGACGGACGACCCCTGGCGCCCCGAACACCCGACCCATGCCGGGGGACCACCTCTCAGAGCAGGAGCACCATGTCTCGTCCCCTCACGCGCCGGATCGCCCAGGCCGCGCTCCTCGTCGCCGCCGCCGCGACCCCGCTGGCCGCCGCCGGCGCGGCGTCCGCCGCCGACCTGCTGCCGAAGACCGACCTGGGGGCCGGCCTGAGCCAGCTCGACAACCCGAACAACACCCTCCAGGGCGCCACCCACGACGCCGGCGTGGCCGCCGCCGACACCACCGCCGCCACCGTGCAGACCGGCGTGCCGGCCTCCGCCGACGTGGCCGGCAAGGCCGTCGCGGGCGCGCTGCCCGACGCCGACCAGGCGCTCGGCAAGGTGGCCGGCCCGGCCGCCAAGACCACCGAGACGGCCGGCACCCTGGCCGCCGTGGCCGGCAAGGCCACCCCGATGCTGGTCGACCGCCTGGCCCCCGCCGTCACCGACAAGGTGCCGCACCTGCCCGGCTCCCCCGCCGCCGCCAACCGCTCGCTGCCGGGTACCGGCCTCCCGCTGAGCGACCTCGCCTCGGGCTCGCTGACCGGCACCGCCGCCAGCGCGCTGCCGACCGGCGGCGTGCCGGACCTCGGCCAGGTCACCCAGCACCTCCCCGGCGGCCTGGGCCACCTGGTGCCGGACACCGGCAAGCTCCCGGTGGACACCCAGGACCCGACCGACCACTCCAACCGGCTCGGCGGCGCCCCGGACCTGGGCGGTGCCACCGGCGCGCTCGGCCCGGTGGGCGGCCTGCTCGGCGGCGGCCTGCCGCTGCTCGGCGGCTGACGCTCCGCCAGGACGCCGGAAGGGGCGCGCACTCCGTGGAGTGCGCGCCCCTTCCCGTACCGCCGGCTCAGCGCTTGAGGCGCTCCACCGCCGAGGCCACCCGCTCGTCGGTCGCGGTGAACGCGACCCGGACGAACTCGGCCCCGGCCGGCCCGTAGAAGTCACCGGGCGCCACCAGGATGCCCAGCTCCGCCAGTTCGGCCACCGTCTCCCAGCACGGCCGCCCCTGGGTCGCCCAGAGGTAGAGGCTGGCCTCGGAGTGCTCGATCCGGAAGCCGTACCCCTCCAGCGCCGCCCGCAGCGCCGAACGCCGGGCCGCGTACCGGCCCCGCTGCTCCTCGACGTGGGCGTCGTCGGCCAGCGCGGCGGCGGTGGCCGCCTGCACCGGGGCGGGCACGATCATGCCGCCGTGCTTGCGGACCTCCAGCAGCTCCTTGACCACCACCGGGTCACCGGCCACGAAGGAGGCCCGGTACCCGGCCAGGTTGGAGCGCTTGGAGAGCGAGTGCACCACGAGCAGGCCCTCGTGGTCCCCGCCGCAGACCGCCTGGTCCAGCACCGAGACCGGCTCGGCCTCCCAGCCCAGCTCCAGGTAGCACTCGTCGCTGACCAGCAGCACCCGGTGCTCCCGGGCCCAGGCCACCGCGGCCCGGAGCTGATCGGCCGTCAGCACCCGGCCGGTCGGGTTGGAGGGCGAGTTGAGCCAGAGCAGCCGGACCCGGGAGGGGTCGAGCTCGTCCAGCTCGCCGTACTCGACCGGCTCGGCGCCGCAGAGCCGGGCGCCCACCTCGTAGGTCGGGTACGCCAGCTTGGGGTAGGCGACCTGGTCGCCCGGGCCGAGGCCCAGCTGGGTCGGCAGCCAGGCCACCAGCTCCTTGGAGCCGACGGTCGGCAGGATCGCCTCCGGGCCGATCTCGGCCCCGAGGCGGCGGCGCAGCCAGCCGGCGATGGTCTCGCGCAGCTCCACCGGGCCCCAGACGGTCGGGTAGCCGGGGGTGTCGGTGTGGGCGGCCAGCGCCTTCTGGATCAGCTCGGGCACCGGGTCGACGGGGGTGCCCACGGAGAAGTCGCAGAGCCCGTCCGGGTGCGCCAGGGCCGTCCGCTTGTACGGCTCCAGCTTGTCCCAGGGGAAGACGGGCAGCAGGTCGGAGACGCGGCGCGCCGCCCCCGGGTGGCCCGGGAGCGGCGCGTGCGTGCTGTCGTTGCTCACAGCTGGTCGGCCACCGATCAGTGGTCGGCGTTCTGCGGCGGGAGGGCCGCGATGAACGGGTGGTCCGAGTCGATGACACCCAGCTTCGAGGCACCACCGGGCGAACCGAGGTCGTCGAAGAACTCGACGTTCGCCTTGTAGTAGTCCTTCCACTCCTCCGGGGTGTCGTCCTCGTAGAAGATCGCCTCGACCGGGCAGACCGGCTCGCAGGCGCCACAGTCGACGCACTCATCCGGGTGGATGTAGAGCGAGCGCTTGCCCTCGTAGATGCAGTCAACCGGGCACTCTTCGATGCACGCCTTGTCCTTGACGTCGACACAAGGCTGCGCGATGACGTAAGTCACGCTGTCGTTCCTCCTCGGTTGGGCAGTTGCCCAAACTATTGGCTTGTGCGCGGGTGAGCGCGGCGTCGTCGATGCCCGCCCCTAGTATCGCGGGTCAGAGACAGCAAATGCACAGGAGGTGCCATTGATGACGGGTGGAGCCACCGCCGGAGGCCGTCCCGAAGTCCGCCTGGACGGCTCTGACGTGGGACGACGCGTCTCCGTGCGCCGTCTTTCGGAGGTCGTGGACGACCGGCCGGTGTTCCGCGATGTGATCGGCGTGCTCACTTCCTGGGACAGTGAGGGGATCACCGTGGTACCGCGCGACGGCGGTGCGGTGACGATCCCCCAGCAGCTGCTGGTGGCCGGGAAGCCGGTGCCGCTCTTCCCGGCCCGCCGGAGCCCACTGCCCGTCAGTTCCCCCGTGGAGCTGCAGCGGACCGCCGCCCGGGGCTGGCCCGCGGTCGAGCAGGAGCCGCTGGGCGAGTGGACCCTGCGGGCCTCCTCCGGCTTCACCCGGCGGGCCAACTCGGTGCAGGCGCTCGGCGACCCCGGCCTGCCGCTGCCGGAGGCGCTGGCGGCCGTGGACCGCTGGTACGCGGCGCGCGGACTGCCCGCGTACGTCGAGGTCTCGGTGCCCGGCTCGCCCGACGGGCTGGCCGATGAGCTGGCCCGCAGCGGGGCCGAGCTGGCACCCACCCTGGTCCGCACCGCTCCGCTGGCCGGGCTGGTGAGGCTCGGTCAGGGCCACGACCGGGTGCGGCTGGCGCGCACCGCGGACGCCTCCTGGCTCTCCCGCTACCGCCGGGTCGGCGACGACCCCGCGCTGGAGAGGGCCGCCCACCAGGTGCTGCACGGCGGGCCCTCGGTCTGGTTCGCCACCGTGCCGGGGCCGGAGGGCAGCGGGCCGCTGGCGATCGGACGGTGCGTCATCGACGGGCCCTGGGCCTGCTTCGGAGCCGTGGAGGTCGCCCCCGGGGCGCGCCGCTCCGGGCTGGCCACCACGGTGATGGCGGTGCTCGCGGCCCGCGCCGCGGAGGAGGGCGCCACCGGCGGCTACCTCCAGGTCGAGGCCGAGAACGCGGGCGCGATCGCCCTCTACGACCGTCTGGGCTTCACCACCAGTCACACTTACCACTACGCCCGCCTGCCCCGGCGGTAGCGTCACCGGAGAGTGTGGACTGTTGACCGAACAGAGCCGTGCACGTTTCCGCGCCGAGGCCAGGGCCGACCAGCCCGACCCGGTGCTGCTCTGCGTGCTCGCCGCCGCCGAGCACATCCTCGCGCCCTCGGCCGAGACCCCGGAACCACCTGCCCTGGACGAGCTGGTGGCGGCCTGTCAGGCCGCCCTCGACCGGCACGCCGCCGCCGTCCGGCTGGCCGTCGCCGAGCGCGCCCCCGGCACCCCGGACGAGGTGGCCGCGCTGCTCGCCGCCGTGCTCGGCGGCCGGGAACGCTTCCACGGCCGCCCGGCCGACTACCGGCGGCTGGAGTCCTCGCTGCTGCCGGACGTGCTGCGGCGGCGGCGCGGCCTGCCGATCATGCTCTCGCTGGTCTGGCAGGCCGTCGCCCGGCGGGCCGGGCTGACCGTCCACGGCATCGCCCTGCCCGGGCACTTCATCGTCGCGGTGGGCGGGCCGGGCGGCGGCGAGGAGTACGTGCTGGCCGACCCGTACCACGGCGGGCGGCTGCTCGACCTCCCCGACGCGGCCCAGCTGACCCGGGCCGCCGGCCACCACTTCTCCCCCGAACTCCTCAGCCCCGCCGCCCCGTTGGACACCGTCCACCGGGTCCTCGGCAACATCCGCAGCTGGGCCGCCGACCGCCCCGAACACGCCCGTACCCAGCTCTGGGCCACCGAGCTCGCCCTGCTGCTCCCCCGCCACCCCGCCCAGCTCCGCCTGGAACGCGCCGAACTCCTGGTCCGCACCGGCGACTTCCTCTCCGGGGCGGCCGAGATGGACGCCTACGCGGAGATCCTCGACACCTTCGACCCCAAGGCCGCCGCCCGCACCCGCCACGAGGCCCGCGCCGCCCGCCACCGCCTCAACTGACCGAAATCCCCTGGCCCGCCCGGCCCGGCACCCCCTAGGGTCCCCTCGTGACCGATGCGAACGTGCGGGCCGTGCCCGACTGGTGGGGTTCCGTGCGGAGCATCCCCGCGGGCGGCTGGGTGCTGCTGCTGGTGCTCCACCTGGTGGTGATCGTCCTGGTGGACACCCTGTTCCTGGCCGGGAGCTTCACCGCGGTGCTGCTGCTGGGCGCCCTGGTGGCCGCCGGCGCCTGGTACGCCGGGCTCCGCGTCCTGCACGCGCGGCACGGGGCGGTTCCGGACCTCCGGCGGCTCCCGCTGCTCTGGGCCTGGCTGGTGCTGCTGGACATCACCGGCCTGCTGAACCTGCGGTTCGACGCCGACGTCCTCGTCCCCGGGTACCTGCCGGCCGTGGCGAGCCTCGCCGACCTCGCCCTGCGGTACGTCTTCGCGCTGCTGCCGATGGTGGTCCTGCTCGACGGGCGCGGCCCGCTGCGCGCGGTGCGGCTGCTCCACCGCTCCTGGCGGACCGTGGTGCCGGTGGCGCTGGTGGTGGTGCTCGGCTTCCTGAGCGAGCAGGTCGTCCAACTGGTCCTGGTGACCGCGACGACGGGCTACCAGCGGCCGGACGGGTTCGTGGCGCTGATGGTCGGCAACCTCGTGTTCAGTACCCTCCGCGCGGTCCTCACCACGGCGGTCCTGTACACCACCTACCGCCTGGCCACCGCCGACGAGCCCCTCCCCGCCTGACCCCTCGTCAGAGCCAGCCCTTCTCCCGGGCCAGCCGCACGGCCTCCGCCCGGTTGCGGGTCGCGGTCTTCTGGATCGCCATCGACAGGTAGTTGCGCACCGTCCCCTCGGACAGGTGCAGCCGGGCCGCGATCTCGGAGTTGAGCGCCCCGTCGGCCGCCGCCGCGAGCACGTCGCGCTCACGGGCGGTCAGCGGGTTGGCGCCCTCGGCCAGGGCGGCGGCGGCCAGGACCGGATCGATGACCCGTTCGCCGCGGAGCACCCGGCGGACCGCCTCGGCCAGTTCGGCGGCGGGGGCGTCCTTCACCAGGAAGGCGTCCGCCCCGGCCTCCATCGCCCGGCGCAGGTAGCCGGGCCGCCCGAAGGTGGTGGCGATGACGATCCGCACCCCCGGCGCGGCCTTCCGCACCGCCGCGGCCGCCTCGATCCCGGTCATCCCGGGCATCTCGATGTCGAGCACGGCGACCTCGACCTGGTGCTCCGTCACCGCCGCGACCACCTCGTCGCCGCGCGAGACCTGCGCGACCACCTCGATGTCGCCCTCCAGCGAGAGCAGCGCCGCCAGCGCCTCCCGCACCATCCCCTGGTCCTCGGCCAGCAGCACCCTGATCACCCGGGCACCTTATCGGCCACCGCCCGCAGCGGCACCGAGGCCCGCAGCCGGTAGCCCCTGCCCCGCTCGCCGGGCCCGGTCTCCAGCCTGCCGTCGACCAGGGCCAGCCGCTCCCGCAGGCCCGAGAGGCCGTTGCCCGCCGAGGACTTGCCGGGGCCGCGGCCGTTGTCGGTGACGGTGAGGACGGCGTAGCGGGTGCCGTCCTCGGCCCAGCTCTCGTCCAGGGTGACGGTGCACCGGGTGGCGCCCTCGCCGTGCCGGACCACGTTGGTGACCGACTCGCGCAAGGCCCAGGCCAGCACGCCGGCCTCCTCGCCGTCCAGGCCGGGGCGCGGGTCACCGATCGCCGGGTCGGCCTCCAAACGGATCTGAGCGGCCGTCAGGGCGGTTCGGGCGGCGGAGAGTTCGACCGGGAGGGTGGGGCGGCGGTAGCCGCCGACAGCCTCCCGGACGTCGGTCAGCGACTGCCGGGCGACCTGCTCGATCTCGGTGAACTGGGCCCGCCCGGCCTCCTCCCGGCCGGCGTCCATCAGCCGCCCGCCGAGCTGGGCCTTGATGGTGATCAGGGAGAGCGAGTGGCCCAGCAGGTCGTGCAGGTCGCGGGCCATCCGCAGGCGCTCCTCGGCGACCGCGAGGTGGGCCACGGTGGCCCGGGCCTCCCGGAGTTCACGCATGGTGGTGACCAGCCGCTGGAGCCCGACCATGGCCAGGCCGCTGAGGAAGCAGGGCAGCAGGATGGCGGCCAGGGTGCCGTGCTCGGCGTGGACCAGCAGGGCCGTCGCCAGCGCCAGCAGGGTGACCGCGCCGACCCCGTACATGCCGTACCTGGGCGGCAGCACCGCGCCGAAGCAGACCGAGGTGTACGTGAACAGGGTCAGCCAGGCCTCCCCCAGCCCGAAGGAGGTGGCCACCGCGAGCGCCAGCATGGTGCCGGCCACCGGGAGGCCGATCCACCAGCGGTCGTGGGCCAGCGAGCGGACCGCGACCATGCCCAGGTAGGCGGTGAGGAAGACGGCCAGCGCGCACCAGCCGAGCACCTTCCCGGTGGTGGTGTGCTCGTCGCCGAGCAGGTCCTCCACCGGGTAGTACAGGTAGATCATCCACAGCGACATCCAGCAGATCTTGACGACCAGTTGGCGCAGGTTGTCCACCGGTGCGCCCGGGACGACGCGGAACTCCCCGCCCCCTCCGGTCCGTTCGGTACCGGCGCGGGAGGTGGCGGGGAGCTGCTTCGGCATGGGCGACATCATGCCTGCTTGGTGTCCTTGCGGTAGAGGTGCGCGGCGGCGGCCACGAAGACCACCAGGAAGCCGGCCAGCCCGGCGGCCGCCCCGAGGTCGAAGCCGTGGCCCGGCTGCACGAAGGTGGCCAGCTGGTTGTAGAGGTAGACCGGGTTGAAGCGGGCGAAGGACTCCAGCGAGCCGCCGACCGGGAACCAGGTGCCGCCGAGCAGCGCCATCAGCATGTAGACGATCATCACGATCGGCTGCACCGCGTCCGGCTGGGCCGCGTAGCCGAGGGCCACGCCGAGCGCGGCGAAGACGAAGCTGCCCGCCCAGAGCGCGAGCGCCAGGCCGGCCCACTGGGGGGCGGAGAGCGAGACGCCCTCGACCGCGCCGATCGCGAAGACCACCACGATCGCGGGCAGTGTGGTCACCGCACAGGAGGCGATCTTGGCGATGGTGTACGCCCGGCCGGGCAGCGCGGTGAGCCGCAGTTGGCGGACCCAGCCGCTCTTGCGCTCCAGCGAGATCCGCTGGGCACTGCCGGTGAGCACCGCGCCGACGGAGCCGAAGGTGGCCATCGAGACCATGAAGTAGGTCTTCACCTGCATGCCGTTGGCCAACGGGGAGGTGCCGTAGGCGTTGATGAAGAAGACGTAGAGCAGGGCCGGGTAGAGCACCGTGAACATCAGGTACCGCTTGTTCCGCAGGGTGCGCAGGATCTCCAGCTGGATCAGGGTGTTCATCGCGCACGCTCCTCGGAGGCGTCGGCCTCGCCGGTGATGGTCAGGAAGGCCTGCTCCAGGCCGAGGCCGGTGACCTCCAGGGCCCGGGGGTAGAAGCCGGCCCGGTAGAGGGCGGCCACGCCGGCGTCGGCGTCGGTGGTGCGGATCCGGACCACCCGGACGCCGTCCGGACGGACCGTCAGGTCCAGTCCCACGGTGCCCGGCAGGGCGCGCAGCACCGCCTCCTCGACCGGGCCGTCCGCGGGGTGCAGCTCGCAGGAGATCCGGCGGGCGCCGGCCTTGGCCTTGATCTCGGCGGCGGTGCCGTCGGCGATCAGCCGGCCCCGGTGCAGCACCAGCACCCGGTCGGCGATGGAGTCCGCCTCCTCCAGGTAGTGGGTGGCGAAGAGCACGGTGCGCCCGGCCTCGGCCTCGGCCCGCATGGCGGCCCAGAACTGCTGACGGACCGACACGTCCATCCCGGTGGTGGGCTCGTCCAGCACGATCAGGTCGTTGGCCCCGGCGATCGCCAGGGCGAACCGGACCCGCTGCTCCTGGCCGCCGGAGAGCTTGTCCACCTTGCGCTCGGCCAGCTCGGTGATCCCGGCCCGCTCCATCACCTGCTCGGGGCGGTGGCCGCGGGGGTGCACCTCGCAGGCGAACCTCACCAGCTCGCGGACCTTCACCTCGCCCAGCAGGCCGCCGCTCTGCAGCATGGCGCCCACCCGGCCGGTCTCGATGGCCGCCCGGGGGCTGCCGCCGAACAGCGAGACGCGGCCGGCGTCCGGCTCCCGCAAGCCGAGCAGCAGGTCCAGGCTGCTGGACTTGCCCGCCCCGTTCGGCCCCAGCAGGGCCACCGTCTCCCCGGGCCGCAGCACCAGGTCCAGGCCGTCCACCGCCTTGACGGTGCCGTAGCTCTTGCTCACCTGCCGGAAGGCGGCCACCTCGGTGGCCGTCTCTGTCGCGGTGCTCATCGCGCTTCCCTCTCTCCCCGTTCCCTCTGACTCCTCAAGAGTCGCGAAAACGGCGGAGCACGGGCAGTGCGGTGCGTCGGGTGTTCCGCATGACAGCTGTCATGCGGAACACCCGACGGTCCGTCACGTCCGTCAGAGCGACTTCTTCAAGAAGTCGACCTGGAACAGCATGAGGTTCTCCGCGACCTCCTCCTGCGGGGTCATGTGGGTGACCCCGGAGAGCGGCAGCACGCTGTGCGGGCGGCCGGCGGCCAGCAGGGCGGAGGAGAGCCGCAGGGTGTGCGCGGCCACCACGTTGTCGTCGGCCAGGCCGTGCACCAGCAGCAGCGGGCGCTCCAGCTTGGCCGCGTCGCCGGTCAGGGTGTTGGCCTCGTACACCTCGGGGCGCTCGTCGGGGTGCCCGAGGTAGCGCTCGGTGTAGTGGGTGTCGTAGAGCCGCCAGTCCGTCACCGGGGCACCGGAGACGGCGGCGTGGAAGACGTCCGGGCGGCGCAGCACCGCGAGCGCGGCCAGGTAGCCGCCGTAGGACCAGCCGCGGATGCCGACCCGGCCGAGGTCCAGCGGGTACGTCCCGGCGAGCGCCCGGACGGCGTCCACCTGGTCCTCCAGGGTGGCCCCGGCGAAGTCGAAGGCGATCGCCTTCTCCCACTCCGGGCTGCGGCCCGGGGTGCCCCGGCCGTCCGCCACGACCACCGCGAAGCCCTGGTCGGCGAACCACTGCGAGGTCAGGTGCGGGTTCTGCGACCGCGCCACGCGCTGGCCGTGCGGGCCGCCGTACGGGTCCATCAGCACGGGGAGCAGGCCGTCCCGCTCGCGGTCGTAGCCGGTCGGCAGGAAGACCGCGCAGGGGATGCGGCGCTCCCCGGCGAAGACGAACTCGGGCCGGGCGGTGAGCACCGGGGTCTCCGCGTACGAGGCGACGGTGGCCACCGTCTCGCCGCCGCGCAGCACCTCGACCCGGGCCCCGTGCCAGGAGGGGTCGGCGGAGAGCAGCACCGTGACGTCGCCGCCGCGGACGGCCGAGACCACCCCGGCGGTGCCGAGCCGGGTCAGGCCGGTGCCGTCGGGGGCGACCTCGAAGGTGCCGATCCACCCCGGCTCCGCGGAGTCGTCGGCGGGGCCGCCGGAGGCGGTGAAGAGGATCGTCTCGTCCACCGAGAGCACCGCACGTACGTGCAGTCGGGCGTCGGACAACGTCAAGTCGCCCGCCACCAGGGCCCGGACGCCGTCCTGGTCGGCGATCCGCACCAGCCGGCCGTCGGCCGTCCGGGACGGGGAGCCGTCGAACAGGTCGAGCCAGACCTCGTCCCGCTCGGCCAGCTCGGTGCTGGTGGCGCCGGTGGCCTGGTCGACCGTCAGGTAGCGCTGGGAGCGCTGGCTCCGGGCCTGCACCAGCAGGGTGAGGGCCGTGGCGGACCAGTGCACCCGGGCCAGGTACGGCTCCTCGGCGCCGTCCCAGCCGACCTGGGTGCGGCTGCCGTCCAGGCCGAGCAGCCAGAGGCCGACCTCGGCGTTGGCGGTGCCGGCCCGGGGGTAGGCCACCTCGGCCGGGACGGCGTCCGGGTTGGCCGGGTCGGCGATCCACCAGCGGGCCACCGGGGCCTCGTCGGCCCGGGCGGCCAGCAGCCGGTCACCGGCCGGGGACCACCAGAAGCCGCGGTCCCGGTCCATCTCCTCCTGGGCGATGAACTCGGCCTGACCCCACGTCACCCCGTCCCGCTCGGGGGTGGCCAGCGCGCGGTCCCCACTGCCGTCGGCGGCGGTCACCCGCAGCTCGCCGGCGGTGTTCGCGTACGCCACCAGGGTGCCGTCCGGCGAGAGGCGCGGGTCCAGCACCGGGCCCTCGGCGGGCAGCTCGCGCGGCGCCCCGCCGCCGGCCAGGTCCACCACGAAGAGGCGGCCGGAGAGCACGAAGGCGGCCAGCGCACCGGAGCCGTCCAGGGAGTAGCCGACGATGCCCGCCGAACCTTCCCGGCTGCGCTCGCGGCGGGCCTTCTCGGCCGCCGAGAGGTTCTCCTCACCGCCGCCGAGCAGCTCCACCGGGTCGGCGGCGATCCGCTCCTCACCGGTGGCCGGGTCCAGGGTCCAGAGCAGGTTGGCGCGCTCGGCGCCGCCCTTGGCACGCAGGAAGACGACCCGGGAGCCGTCCGGTGCGACGGCGAACGACCGGGGGGCGCCGACCGTGAACCGCTGGGTGCGCGCGTACTGGCGAGGGAAGGTTTCAGTGCTCATGGCACGAACTCTAAGGCCACACGAACAACCGTCATCACCCGTTCGGCGCAGCGCCCGTGACCTGCCGTCAAGCGGCTCGTGGGCTGCTCCCACCGGCCCGGATGCCGATCTTGGGGGCTCGTGCGCAGCCATGCGGACTCACGGAAAGTAATGCAGTGCTCACCGATCGGGTATCCCTTGAGTCATCACGTCCCCTGCCGTCCTGTCCCCGGGGCGGCACACCCGAGAAAGGGTGTGAGCCTGATGGCTCTGTCCATCTCCGCAGCCGTGCTGATGCTGGTCATCGTCGTGGTGCTGATCCGCCGGTCCGGCCTGAAGCTGGCGCACGCGATCGTCTGCGCACTGCTCGGCTTCTACCTCGCCTCCAGCTCGATCGCCCCGTCGATCCAGCAGGTCACCAGCAACGTGGCCGGGATGATCAACGGCCTGAAGCTCTGAGGGCCCGGTCGGGGCTCGGGGCGGGCGGAGATCGGTAGGCTCCTGCGCATGACCGCTGTCTCCGACCGGCCCGGGCGCCGGCTGCTGCTGGTGCACGCGCACCCCGACGACGAGTCGATCGGGAACGGCGCCACCATGGCCCGGTACGCCGCCGAGGGGGCCGGGGTCACGCTGGTGACCTGCACGCTCGGCGAGGGCGGCGAGGTGATCCCGCCGGAGCTGGCGGACCTGACGGCGGACCGGACCGACCGGCTGGGCGAGTACCGGATCGGCGAACTGGCCGCCGCCATGCGCGAGCTGGGCGTCACCGACCACCGCTTCCTGGGCGGCCCCGGCCGGTACCGGGACTCCGGGATGATGGGCCTGCCCGAGAACGACCGGCCGGACTGCTTCTGGCAGGCCGACCTGGACGAGGCGGCCGGCCACCTGGTCGCGGTGGTCCGCGAGGTCCGGCCGCAGGTGCTGGTCACCTACGACGAGCAGGGCGGCTACGGGCACCCCGACCATGTCAAGGCCCATCAGGTCGCGATGCGGGCCCACGAGTTGGCGGCCGATCCCGGCTGGCGCCCGGAGCTGGGCCCGGCCTGGCGGATCGCCAAGGTGTACTGGAACCGGATGCCCCGCCCGGTGATCGAGGCCGGACTGGCCGCCGTCGCCGCCGCCCGCCCCTTCCCCGGGGTGGCCGAGCCGGGCGACGTGCCCGGAGTGGTCGACCCCGGGCTGGTCACCACCGTGCTCGACGGTGCGGCGCACGCCGGGGTGAAGGCGGCCGCGATGGCGGCGCACGCCACCCAGATCACCGTCAAGGGCGAGTGGTTCGCCCTCAGCAACGACCTCGGGCAGCCGCTGGTGGCCACCGAGTACTACCAGCTGGTCCGCGGTGAGCCCGGACCCGAGCGGCCGGAGACCGACCTGTTCGCCGGTCTGGAGGCGCAGCGATGAGCACCCCCGCCGAGAACACCGCCACCGCGAAGGCCCCGTCCGTGCGCGGCCTGCCCGCCCGGGTGCTCGGCAGCCGCGGCGGGCGGCTGGCGGAGGCCCAGCCGTCGCGCGGGGCCCGGGTGGTGGCCTACCTGGTGCTGCTGGTGCTCGGGGCGGCGGTCTCGCTGGCGGGCTGCTTCGTGCAGGCGCTCTGGCCGCCGGCCGGCCTGCTGCTGGCACTGGCCGCCACCTGGGCGGTCTTCTACGGCGGCCTGCGGGTGACCGGTACCAAGCTGGGGGCCGGGGCGCCGCTGGTGGGCTGGTTCCTGGTGCTGCTGGTGCTGATGGCGCCCCGCCCGGAGGGCGACTTCGTGCTCGCCGCCTCCTTCACCTCCTACGCCTACCTCTTCCTCGGCGCGGTCTCCGGAGTGGTCTGCGCGACCCTCCCGACCCGGGGCGGCTTCGGTCTCCTGAACCCGTGACGGCACGTCAGGGCACCCTCCGGGGCGCCCCCTCTGCCGGAGATGCCCGACCTGTCCGCGGGACCGCACAGTATGGTGGTGCCGCGACAGGAGGTCTGAGGTCCGCCTGCGCAACTGGTGTCGGAGGGTCACTCGGCCGGGCCGAGGTCCCACAACCCGCGACCGCACGTCCCACACGCGCGGGCCGCGAACCCGGAGCAGAGCAGCATTGAGCAGCCGCGAACCTGACAGCGCGAACCCGTCGCCCCGGCACACCGGGCCGGACGCCTACCCGTCGGGCACCCCGCCCTACGGCACCGGCGTCCCGGGCGGCTTCGGCGCCGCCGACCCGTTCGGTGTGACGCCCGGTCAGCCCGCGGCCGCCCGGGCGGGCCGGGGCGAGCCCGAGGACGTCCCCAAGACCGAGACCACCCTCACCACCAGGGTCCGGATCAACATCCCGGGCTCCCGGCCGATCCCGCCCGTGGTGGTGCGCAGCGCGGTGAAGACCGAGCCCGCCGCTGCCGCCGCGCCCGAGGCGCCCAGCGGGCCGCGCCACCGCTCGGCCACCCCGTCCTCCCCCGTGCTCGGCGTGGTGGACTCGGCCGCCCCCGCCGGGACCCCGCCGAACCTCCCGCCGGAGTGGCGCCAGGAGCCGGCCACCGCCCCGGTGGACGGCGAGTCCACCGGCGAGTGGTTCCGGCCCCGGCAGAAGGGCGCCCCCGCCCCGGTCGCCGCCGGGGCGCCGCAGCCCGAGGCGGGCGCCCCGCGTCCGGGTGCGCGCCCGTCCGCGCCCCAGGCGGCACCGGGCGGCGCGCACCCCGCACCGTCGGGCGCACCGGCCTCGCCGTTCGCCCCCGCGGACCCCTTCGCCCCCGCCGACCCCTTCGGGGGCTCACCGGCCGCGGGGGCCCCGCGTGCTGACGACCCGTTCGCCGCGCAGCACCCGGGCGGCGGCTCGCCGTACGCGAACGACCCCTACGCCAACGACCCGTACGCGGCCCAGCAGGCCGGCGGGCCGCGCCCGCAGGGCGAGCCGGAGGACACCCAGATCGGCGGCTTCGACCCGGTCCGGGACGACTTCGACGCCTACCCGGCCGGCGAGGCCGCCATAGCCGCCGGCCCCACGGGTGCGGGTGCCGCCCAGGCCTCGCCGTACGGCCAGGCCGACCCGTTCGCCCCGGCCGACCCGTTCGCGGGCGCCCCCGGCGGGCAGGCCGGGCAGCCGGGCCGCACCGCACCGCATGACCCGTTCGCGGGCGCCCCCGCCGACCCCTTCGGCGGCCGCCCCGCCGGGCAGCCGGGCGGAGCTGACGCCCCGTCGGCCGGCCGCCCCGAGGGCCGCTTCGCCAACGTCCCGTACGAGCCCGCCGAGCCGTTCCCGGGCAACCGTCCCACCGGCCCCCTCGGCGCCTCCCGCCCGGGCGACCGGCCCGCGCCCGCCGCCGACCCGTTCGGCACCGCCCCGGCCGCCGGGCGGCCCGGGCCGGCCGACGACGCGGAGGAGGCCCCGGCCCAGGAGGCCGCAGAGCCCAAGGCCGCCAAGCCCAAGCCCAAGGCCGCCGCCAAGCCCGCCCCCGCCCCGCGCGGCAAGGCCGGGAAGCTCGCCACCTACGCCGTCGGCGGCGTGCTGTTCGCCGGCGCCGCCGCGTACGGCACCGGTCTGATGCTCAACCAGGCCGACATCCCCCGGGGCACCACGGTGCTCGGCACCGACATCGGCGGGGACACCCGCGACCAAGCGGTGACGGCGCTGGACTCCTCGGTGGCCAAGACCGGCCAGAAGCCGCTCAAGCTCAAGCTCGGCGACCAGACCGTGGATCTCGACCCGGTGACCGCCGGTCTGGCCTTCGACACCACCGCGACGGTGGACGGGCTGACCGACCACACCTACAACCCGGTCGATGTGATCGGTTCGCTGGCCGGCGGCAGCAAGGCCGTCGAGCCGCAGGTGAAGGTGGACCGGGCCAAGCTGAAGGCCGCGCTGGAGGGCCTCGGCGCCAAGACCAGCCAGGGCCTCCAGGAGGGCGTGGTCCGCTTCACCGCCGACGGCAAGGCCGAGGTCGTGCCCGGCCGGGCCGGGCAGACCGTGGACGCCAACGCCGCGATGGACAAGGTCGAGCAGGCCTACCGCGCCAGGGCCGCCGGGCAGCCCGACGCCGAGCTCTCGGTGCCGGTGACGGCCGCCCAGCCCAAGGTCTCCCCCGAGGCCCTCCAGGCGGCCGCCGACGGCCTCGGCAAGCAGGTGCTGGCCGGGAACGTCACGGTGCAGGCCGGCGGCAAGACCTGGAACTTCGGGAAGGCCACCGCCGCCAAGGTGCTCACGCTGGCCCCGGACGCCTCCGGAAAGGTCGCGCTCAGCTGGGACCTGGCCGAGCTGGAGAAGGCGCTGAACGGCACCTTCGACCGGGTGAAGACCAAGAAGAACGGCGCCTCGGTGGCCATCACCGCGCAGGACGTCGCCGACGGCATCGCCTCGGTCCTGGACAAGACCGCCACCAAGGACCGGACGTACAAGTTCGCCTGAGGCAGGGCCAGTTGAGGCGGCGCGGGGCCGGTACCGGATGATCCGGTACCGGCCCCGCGGCATTTACGACCCCCGGCCCCGGCGGCGAAAACTCGCCAGTGGCGTGAATTTGCCAGCAACCGTGCGTGACAACACCCCCCGTTGATTTGGGCCGTTGGACCCCAAATTCCCCGTAGCCCTCAACAAAGCGGTAGCGTCCGATTATCGGACATGCAATTTCACTGGACATTCGCGGACAGAGCAACCAAAACGGACACCCTGTCTACGCGCATCACATTCCCGAACAGAGGAACGGTCCGTCCTGATACCGGAGTTGCGAAGCTCGGGTTACGGACGCGTGAACGTTACTTGTGGTGCTATGTCCGGTTTGTGCCGTATCGCTGAACGCTTGTCAAGGTGTCTGGAACTACGAAGTGGTTGATATTCCAACACGAAGCAAGAAATGCACGGCCAGCAACTGGGGAACTCTTGACGTTCGATAAACGACTTGCAAGAGTCCGTGCGATCACCTTTTTGCAGCCGCTACACCCCGGGCGGGAGCTCCAGCACCATGACTAACCCCACCAAGGCCACGGCCGAGGCCGACACCGTAGGGACGGCCGACACCATCGCGCCGACCGCGAAGTCGGCCACGACGTTCAAGGGCCTGTCCCCGAGGACCATCAGCTGGCGGCGCTTCAAGCGCGACCGCACCGGCGTGGTCTCGGCGTTCATCGTGGCGTTCTTCGTCCTGGTGGCGCTGTGCGCCCCGCTGATCTCGATGATCTACGGCAAGGACCCGTACACCCTGTACGGCCAGGACGACCCGAGCCTGCTGAACGACTACGGCTTCCCGGTCGGCGCCAACGGCGGCATGAGCGGCGACTTCTGGTTCGGCCTGGAGCCCAAGCTCGGCCGTGACGTCCTGATGCAGCTGGTCTACGGCATCCGCACCTCGCTGCTGATCGCCCTGATCGCGACCCTGCTCTCCACCGCGATCGGCGCCATCATCGGCGTCGCGGCCGGCTACCTCGGCGGCAAGACCGACTACCTGGTCGGCCGGGTGATCGACGTGCTGCTCGCCTTCCCGTCCACCCTGTTCTTCATCGCCTTCACCCCGGTGCTGTTCGCGGCCTTCTACAAGCCGGACGAGAACATCCCGCCCTTCGCCCGCGCCGTGGTGCTGGTGGCCGTCCTGGTGATCTTCGGCTGGGCCGGCCTGGCCCGACTGATCCGCGGCACCGCCCTGGCCTTCCGTGAGCGCGAGTTCGTCGAGGCGGCCCGGGTCACCGGTGCCTCGCCGGCCCGGATCATCTTCAAGGAACTGCTCCCCAACCTGTGGACGCCGATCCTGATCCAGGCCACGCTCTCCCTCCCCGCCCTGGTGACCGCCGAGGCCGCACTCTCCTTCCTCGGCGTCGGCATCATCGAGCCGACCCCGGACTGGGGCCGGATGATCGCGGCCGGTACCGACGTCTACCAGGACGACATCACATATCTGATCTTCCCCGGGGCCTCGCTGGTGATCTTCGTGCTCGCCTTCAACCTCCTCGGGGACTCGGTCCGGGATGCACTCGACCCGAAGACCAAGCGCTGACGCAGCGTCGCCAAGGCGCTGAACACTCTCAAAAAGTTGAGCAACCGCACACCTCGGCAGCCGCCGCGGCCGTGCTGACCAGCCGGTTAACCGACAGGCAGGACGACATGATTTCTCGCAAGACCCTCCAGGCGGCCGCAGCAGTCGTGGCCGTCGGCACCCTGACCCTCACCGCCTGCTCCAGCGGCGGTGGCGGCGGCAAGACGGACGGCAAGTCCTCGCCCTCCGCCTCGAAGTTCAACGAGCACCCGAACATCGTGGTCGGCACCGCCGCCGACTCCCAGGGTCCGGCCAAGCCGGTCGAGGGCGCCAAGGCCGGCGGCACGGTCAAGAACATCGAGCGTGACGACTACGAGCACCTCGACCCGGCCCAGGTGTACTCCAACACCGGCTCCAACTTCTCCCTGCTGATCACCCGTGGCCTCACCGGCTACAAGCAGGAGGGCAACACCGTCAAGCTGGTCGGCGACCTCGCCACCGACACCGGTGTCGCGAGCGACGGCGGCAAGACCTGGACCTTCAAGCTGAAGGACGGCGTCAAGTGGGAGACCGGCGACGCGATCACCTCGGCTGACGTCAAGCACTCGATCGAGCGCTCCTTCGCCCCCTTCATCACCCAGGGCGCGACCTACGTCCAGCGCTGGCTGACCGAGGAGGACTACCGCAAGGCCTACGCCGGCCCGTACGACGGCAAGCACCTCGACAACGTCACCACCCCGGACGAGAAGACCATCGTCTTCAAGTTCGCGAAGCCGCACGCCGACTTCAACTACGCGATGGCGATGACCACCTACGGTGTCGTCTCCCAGAAGGGTGACACCAAGGAGGAGTACGACAAGAAGCCGGTCTCCTCCGGCCCGTACAAGATCGTCAACCGGGTCACCGACAAGTCGCTGAGCCTCGAGCGGAACACCAACTGGGACGCGAAGACGGACCCGATCCGCCACGCCTACCCGGACAAGTGGAACTTCGAGTTCGGCTACCAGGCCATCCCGGCCACCGACAAGCTCCTCGCCGCCGACAAGGGCGAGGACGTCACCACCATGTCCTTCTACTCCGGTGTGGCCGGCGACCGCCTGCAGAAGGTGCTCGACGACGCCTCCCTGAAGGACCGTCTGGTCAAGGGCGAGAGCCCCTACGCCGACTACTACTACATCAACAACAAGAAGGTCACGGACCTGAAGGTCCGTCAGGCCCTCAACCACGCCTGGCCGCACCAGCAGATCCGCACCACGGAGGGTGGCCCGGCCACCGGCACCTACTCCACCACCCTGCTGAACCCGTCGGTCGCCGGCTTCCAGGACTACGACCTGTTCGGCAAGAAGGAGAAGCCGACCGGTGACCCGGAGAAGTCCAAGGCGCTCCTGAAGGAAGCCGGCAAGGAGAACTACAAGATCGTCTACGCGTACAACAACACGCCGAACCAGCAGAAGGTTTCGGTCGTGATCGAGGACGCGCTGAAGAAGGCCGGCTTCGACGTCGTCCTCAAGCCGATCGACACCAAGACCTGGTACGACGAGATCTCCAAGGTCGACAAGCAGTTCGACGTCTTCTGGGGTGGCTGGGGCGCCGACTGGCCGAACGCCTCCACCGTCCTCCCGGTGCTGTTCGACGGTCGCCTGATCCAGGACGGCTCGAACAACTACGCCAACTTCAACGACCCCGAGGTCAACGCCGAGATCGACCGGATCCTCGACCTGGCCGACCTGAACGAGCAGAACAAGGCGTGGGGCGCCCTGGACAAGAAGATCATGGAGAAGGCCGCCCTGATCCCCGGCATCCAGGAGAAGTTCTACATCCTGCACGGCTCCAAGATCGGTGGCGCGACCTACGACGCGCTGGGCAAGATCATCTCCCCGAACGACGTGTTCGTGAAGCAGTGATCACCGCCTGACCCGTAGTACCCCGTGGTGCCCGCCGCCCAGCGCGGCGGCGGGCACCACCGCCACCCACCCGGGTGGCACCACGCACCACAAGCCCCAGCCCGCCCCACCACGCCGGCCGCCGAACACCCCCCGTGCGGACCAGGCGTGACATGCGATCAGGAGATCCCGCTCCCATGTTCCGCTTCCTCGTGCGCCGGACACTAGGTGCGGCTGTGATCCTATTGATCATCAGCGCCATCACCTTCTTCCTCTTCTACGCGGTCCCGGCCGACCCCGCCCGGTCCTTCTGCGGCAAGACCTGCGACGCGAGCACCCTGGCGCAGATCAAGATCAACCTCGGGATGAACGAGTCGGTTCCGGCCCAGTACTGGCACTGGCTGGTCGGCATCTTCGCCGGCCGCGACTACGCCGCCTTCGGTGCCTGTGCCGCTCCGTGCCTCGGCTACTCCTTCGCCAACAAGGAGCCGGTGCTCGGCACCATCCTGGACCGCTTCCCGGCCACCATCTCGCTCACCCTGGGCGCTGTGGTCGTCTTCCTGATCGTGGGCGTCGGCGCGGGCATGCTGGCCGCGCACAAGCAGGGCACCATCATCGACAAGGCCGCGAGCTCCATCTCGCTGTTCTTCTCGTCGATGCAGATCTACTTCATCGGCACCGTGGCGATGTACTTCCTGGTCTTCAAGAACCAGATCTTCGACCAGCCGCACTACAACAACTTCAGTGACGGCATCGGCCCGTGGTTCTCCGGTCTGCTGCTGGCCTGGCTGGTGCTGGCCCTGATCTTCACCGCCAACTACACCCGCATGACCCGTTCCTCGATGATCGAGCAGCTCACCGAGGAGCACGTGCGGACCGCGCGGGCCAAGGGCATGTCCGGCCGCACCGTCTTCATGCGCTTCGCCTGGCGCGGTGCGATGGCCCAGATCGTCACCATCCTCGGCCTCGACCTGGGTTCGCTGCTCGGTGGCGCGATCATCACCGAGACCACCTTCAACATCCACGGCATCGGCAAGCTGTCCATCGCGGCGGTCGTCGACAACGACCTGCCGATGCTGATGGCGGTGGTCGTGGTGGCAGCGGCACTGATCGTCTTCTTCAACATCATCGTGGACGCCGTGTACGCCCTCATCGACCCCCGGATCCGTCTCGCATGAGCGCCATGAACCGCTCCGAGCACCGCACGACCCCACGAGGAGTACGCCCGTGACCACCCAGGCCAAGCCCCAGGCCGCCGCTGACCGGAGCGACAGCTCCGCCTTCCTCTCGGTCCGTGACCTCGCGGTCAAGTTCAAGACCGAGGACGGCATCGTCAACGCGGTGGACGGCCTCTCCTTCGAGGTCGAGAAGGGCACCACCCTCGGCATCGTCGGTGAGTCCGGCTCCGGCAAGTCCGTCACCAACCTGGCGATCCTCGGGCTGCACAACCCGGCCGTCACCACCATCACCGGCTCGATCCGGCTGGGTGACGACGAGCTGGTCGGGATGACCAACCGTCAGCTGGAGCCGCTGCGCGGCAACAAGATGGCGATGATCTTCCAGGACCCGCTGACCGCGCTGTCGCCGTACTACACCATCGGCCGGCAGATCGGCGAGGTCTACCGCAAGCACACCGGGGCCAGCAAGAAGGAGTCCCGGGACCGCGCCATCGAGATGCTGACCAAGGTCGGCATCCCGCAGCCGCAGACCCGGGTGGACGACTACCCGCACCAGTTCTCCGGCGGTATGCGCCAGCGCGCGATGATCGCCATGTCGCTGGTCTGCGACCCCGACCTGCTGATCGCCGACGAGCCGACCACCGCGCTCGACGTGACCGTCCAGGCCCAGATCCTGGACCTGCTGAAGGACCTCCAGCAGGAGTTCGGCACCGCGATCATCATGATCACCCACGACCTCGGCGTGGTCGCCCAGACCGCCCACAACGTGATGGTCATGTACGCCGGCCGGGCGGTCGAGCGCGGCACCGTGCGCGAGGTGCTGAAGGCCCCTCAGCACCCCTACACCTGGGGCCTGCTGTCCTCGATGCCGAGCCTGAGCGGCCCGCTGGACGTCCCGCTGACCCCGGTCCGCGGCACCCCGCCGAGCCTCATCAACCTCCCGACGGGCTGCCCGTTCAACCCGCGCTGCGACCACCGGGAGCAGGTCACCGGCGGCAAGTGCACCAGCGAGCGTCCCGCGCTCGCCCCCGCCACCGGCCACGCCACCGCCTGCCACCTCGCCGCGGCGCAGAAGCAGGACATCTTCATCAACCAGATCCAGCCGCGGCTCGGCTGAACGGGACGGCGATTCACATGAGCGACCAGATCACCCTCGACAAGCCCGAGGGCACCGCCGCCCCGACCGGCACGCCGCTGCTGGAGATCAAGGGCCTGGAGAAGCACTTCCCGGTCCACGGCGGCTTCCTGATCAAGCGCAAGGTCGGCGCCGTGCACGCGGTGGACGGCATCGACCTGACCGTGCACTCCAACGAGTCGGTCGGCCTGGTCGGCGAGTCCGGCTGCGGCAAGTCGACCCTCGGCCGGCTGGTCACCCGTCTGCTGGAGCCCACCGGCGGAAGCATCAAGTACCAGGGCCAGGAGATCGCCCACGCCAGCCGCAAGGCCATGGCGCCGATCCGGTCCGACATCCAGATGATCTTCCAGGACCCGTACTCCTCGCTGAACCCGCGTCAGACCGTCGGTGCCATCATCGGCGCGCCGATGGAGATCAACGGGATCGAGCCGGCCGGCGGCGTCCAGCGCCGGGTCCAGGAGCTGCTGGAGACCGTCGGTCTCAACCCGGAGCACTACAACCGCTTCCCGCACGAGTTCTCCGGCGGCCAGCGCCAGCGCATCGGCGTGGCCCGCGCGCTCTCGCTGAACCCGAAGCTGATCGTGGCCGACGAGCCGGTCTCCGCGCTCGACGTCTCGATCCAGGCCCAGGTCGTCAACCTGCTGCAGCAGCTGCAGAAGGACCTCGGCATCTCCTTCCTGTTCATCGCGCACGACCTCTCGATCGTCCGGCACTTCTCGCAGCGCGTCGCGGTGATGTACCTGGGCAAGATCGTCGAGATCGCGGACCGCAAGTCGCTGTACGAGAGCCCCCGGCACCCGTACACCCACGCGCTGCTCTCCGCCGTCCCGGAGGCCGACCCGGACGACGTCCGCGAGCGCATCCGGCTGACCGGTGACGTCCCGTCGCCGATCAACCCGCCGTCCGGCTGCCGCTTCCGCACCCGCTGCTGGAAGGCGCAGGACAAGTGCGCGACCGAGGAGCCGCCGCTGGTGCAGCTCTCCGGCAACGTGGACGGTCACCTGACCGCCTGCCACTTCCCGGAGGAGGGCTCCACCGCGGTGCCCGAGCCCCGGCTCGCCAAGGAGCTCTGACCCACACCGAAGGGCCCCTCCCCACCACGGGAAGGGGCCC
>NZ_JBITBY010000012.1:0-3721 GCF_044452665.1 Kitasatospora sp. NPDC051853
AACTCCGGCGGGTAGTGCTTCATCCCCACAGGGACTCCGTTCTCCTGAACCATCAAGATCCAGTGTCCGGTGTCCTCACATCAGGGGGAAGGCCCACCTATGCCAAGAGGGCCGGTGTTCTGGTTGCACCGCACCTTCATGCTGAGCTTCCTGTGGCTGCATAGGTGAGAACCGAGAGCACTTGTAGGCGGGCTTGAAGAGCGTTCACCGGTGAGTGGAGGGTGGAATGTCGGCGAGAATTGGCACCACTCACCTGCGTCGGGACTGCGGTGACGTTAACCTGCGGGCGTGTCCAGCCGAAGACCGTACACAACCCACCTGGTTCATTCAGATCGCCAGGGTGGATAAGGTGATCCGTCCGGTTCGAATCCGTACGGCCACGCATCGCAGAGGGATTGCGATACGTAGCCAACGTCGACAGCCTGCCAGCAGAGCTCTTCGACACTCTTCTGGTCACCGGCCATCTGCCGCAATCGCGCCAATTCGAGCAGGATCCTGCCGTTGCCAGGGTCGGCTTCGGCCGCCTGCCGGTAGAGGTCCTCGGCGCCTCTCTGGTCACCGGCCATCTGCCGCAATCGCGCAAGGCTGGGCAGGAGAGTGGTGCTGCCAGGGTCGGCTTCGGCCGCCTGCCGGTAGAGGTCCTCGGCGCCTTCCCAGTTTCCTGCCTTCTCCCTCTCGGCCGCACGCAGGGCCAGGGGGACCATGTGGCCGGAGTCGGCAGCGGCTTCAGCGAGGACCGCTGCCCCCGCCGGATCGGCAGCCTCGCGCTTCAGCACCAGGCTGGTCAGGGCTTCGGGGTAGCCCTCGCGGGCGGCCAGTAACGCTAGTCTCTCGGCGTGTTCCTGCCTCCCGGCTTCTTCGAACATCGTCGTCAGGCCGATCAGAGCGCCAGTGTCTCCGAAGTCGACGGCCTGCCAGTAGAGCTCTTCTGCACGGTCTAAGTCTCCTGTCGACTGCCACCCCTTCGCGACCTCGGCCAGGGTGACGCGGAAGCCGGCGGCAGCCGCCTGCAGGGCGAGAAACTCTGCACTTTCCAGATTCCCTGCGGCCCTTCGACTCCGCGCGAGGTTGGCGAAGCCTGCGGGTTCACCTGCGTCGGCGGCCTGCCTAGCGAGTGCTTCAGCGCCAGCCCGATCCCCTGCGTGCTCCCGTGCTGACGCCAAGTTAACCAGGCCCCAGACGTTGCCGGCGTCGGCGGCCTGCCAGAAGAGGGCTTCAGCGCCCTCCAGCTCCCCTGCCTGCTCGAGGGCCCACGCTCGTTCCAACAAGGTGCCGGGGTAGTCGGCGGCCCGCTCAATGAGAGCCTTGAAGCCTTCGCGGTTACCTGCCTCGTGCCGCGCCAGTGCAAGGGCGACCCACCCACGATGGTTTCCGGCCTCGGCGGCCCGGCGTGCAAGGGCTTCGGCGAGCTCCCGATCACCAGCCCGTTCCCGCAAAACTGCCACTCTGACCAGCGGATCGAACTCGCCAGCGTCGGCTGCCCGGCGGGCCAGAGCTTCGGCTCCATCCAAGTCCCCAGTATTCGCGCGCTCGTGCGCAAGACGCTCCAGCGCGTCGGGGTGCCCTGCGCCTGCAGCCCGGCTGCGTAGGTGGTGGGCCCACTTGAGGCGGTGCCGCGCTTCCGCAGCGGAGGCGAGGCTGATGAGGTCGTCGGGGTCGGTCAGATGGGTGTCGGCGGCGCGCCAGAACGAAGCGGGTGGGCAAAGGCCGCGGCGGATGGTCCGACCGTGCTGTTCGAGGAAGTCGGCGAGCCGAAGGACCGTGTACGCCGCCGGATCGGCCTCCTCGGCCGAGGCCCCGGGGCCGGGAGCGCGGCCTGCTGGGCGAGTTCCGGTGCGGCGCAGGGGAGCCTGTTTGCCGTGGACGGGACGGGCGAGTTCGGCGAAAGCGGCTTCGGTCCAGCCGTCGGCAAGTTCGTCCCAGTCGTGATCGGCGAAATAGTCGGTGACTGCGGCGGTGAGGAAACCCTGCGGGAGCTGGAGCCCTACGCCAAAGCGGCGTGCGTCCATCGCGACCTCGATCAGGGCACGAGCGGCGGCGCTGCCGTGTTCGTAGCGGCGCAAGAGTTCGGGCGCGCCAGCGAGGTCCTGGGTGACTCGCCCGTGCGCACGTGCGCGGGTGAGAGTGTCGGCCATGAACTGGTCGCCGCCCTCGGCAAGGACGGCGGCGGCGCGGAGTGCTTCCTTGTCGAAAGTGTCGGGGACGGGGACCATGCGCCCAGTAAGGAGCTCACGAACCCGGCTGTGCGGATCTGGCCGACCGGGGTCGGGCAACGCGGCATACGCGTCGGCGTACTCGGGCCACAGCGTTCCCAGGACAAGGACCGGCCGACGATCGGGGTGAGTGAGGAGCGTATGGAGGGCCGCCGCAATCCGCTCCCCGGCGTGGGGGTGGCCAAGGTAGTGCTGGGCTTCGTTGAGCCACACAACCGTGCCGGGCGCCACAAGGCCGAGGTCCGCAAGCGCCGCCTCGGCCCGCGTCGGGTCAAAGGGGTGCCAGAGCCTCCACCCTTCAGCGGTGAGCGGTTGGACAGCCTCCCAACACGCCCGCGTCTTACCTGTCGAGGACCGTCCCACCAAGACCAGCATCCGGCTGCGACCCTCCGCGGCCTCGCGCACCGCCTCACGCAACACCCGATCATGGGCACGCGACACATAGCCGGGCATCGCCCTCATCGAGCGAGTACCGGAGTCGACCAACCCGGAGACGGATCCCGCCGGATGGACCTCCAGGTCGTAAGGATCCCAGTTCCCAATCGGTCTGCCAGGCACCATCTCCGCCGCGGCCACAGGACTGACCTCATCCTCCGCGGCCCGCCGCAACGCCAGCAACTCATCCACCGGCAGCCCCAGCTTCCGGGCCAGCACCGCAACCGTTGTGGGAGACGGAACAGGGCCGTTCGCCTGGAACGCCTGCTGAACCGTGGTACGGCCAAGCCGCGGGGGCCGCTCTGCGAGCTGGGTTTTCGTCAATCCTGAGCGCGCCAACCCATCCTCCAACCGCTGGCGCAGTTCGGAGAGCGCTGCCTCCCGCCCTCCACGCTCCTCGACCACATGCCCCCCTGTTCGCCGGTGTCCATCTTTGTCCGGTCGAACCACTGCAACCACCGTTTCCACGACTTTGGGTCACGTCAAAACTCCGCTCTCAGCTTGGAGACTGCCGTGGACCAGACCGTCATCGTCCTTCTTGCCGCCGCACTGATCGTCGTGCTCGCGTTGCTGGCCGCCACAGCCGCCGGCACACTCGCCCGCCTCGACGGCGCCACGTACCCCACCGCCGTCATGCGAGCCGCTACCACGTTCGCAGCGACCCTCACCCTCGCTGCCGCCATCGCGGGAGTACTCGCCCAGTTCCTCACCTGAGAGAGGGTGTTGAGTCCGTTTCTCGTAGCGGCAGTACCCGGGCCGCCTCGTCGTGCAGAGCACGATCATGGTCCCGAAGCAAGCACCTGGGTGCTCTCGAAACTCGGCGACATCACTGTCGCGTGGGACGGGGCGCTCTCGCCGCTCGACGACAGGTGCTCTCACAACTCACCTACAAAGCCACTTCCTGGCCCCGGACGCGTAAGGGTGACCTTCACCTTCGAGCTACCGCACCAAGCGGACTTGGGGAAGTGGGGGTGTTACGGGTTTGGGGGGCCCCCCCCCAACGGGGGGGGCGCCCACCCCCCCCAACCCCCCTGGGTGCGGGAGGCGCCCCGCCGGGGCCCCCCCCCCCCCCC
>NZ_JBITBY010000012.1:3731-55785 GCF_044452665.1 Kitasatospora sp. NPDC051853
CGCGCGCCTCTCTGCCACCACCTCCCAATCCCCCCCCCCCCCCCGTTGTGGTGGTGGTTGGGTCTGGGGGGGGGGCGGCCCCCCCCCCGGGGGGGGGGGGCCCCCCCCAAACCGGATCAAGCCCAGTTGATCTCGGAGACCGCGAGCCGTGCCCCGTCGCGCACCTCCTGGTCGGGATGGCCGAGGTGCGCCTCGATCGTGGGGAGGGCGGAGCGATCGTGGGTGGTGCCGAGGATGTCGAGGGTGTGGAGGAGCAGTTCGGGGCCCATCGTCGGCATCGCGGGGATCAGCGGTTCGACCAGGGAGAAGGGCAGGGCATGGTGCGGGGAGGTGTCGCTGATCGCGTTGAGGGCGGACTCACGGACTGCGGTGACCGGTTCGTTGACGGCCAGACCGACGAGGCGTCCGACGATCAGCCGGGCGGTGTCCGCGTCGAGGGCCCGGCTCCGTAGCAGGTCCCCGAGGGAGGCGGCGGCATCGTCACGGTGCCCGGGGGCGCGGTCGGTCAGGGCTTCGAAGGGGGCGAAGGGCGCGAAGGGGATGTCCATCAGGCCGGTTCGAGGACGGTCGGGGGGATGCCCAGGGCGTCGAGGCGGGAGTGGAGTTCGGCCTCCTGGCGGTCCGTCAGGAAGAACCGGAGGGTACTGCCGGTGTCGGAGGTGCTGAAGACCAGTTCGTCGTCGCGCCAGGCCTCCGCGCCGGTGGTGTAGGGGGCGAGGTCCGAGAAGAGGTCGAACTGGGCGTCGTCGTGGGGGTCGATGCCGATCGCCGTTCCGGGGTCGGACTCCGGGGAGCGGGTGCCGGCGGCCACGGCCTCGCGGGCCAGGGCGAGCAGGGACTCGTAGGAGTCGAGGACCTCGGGCGGCCAGGGGTGGTCGCTGCGGGCTTCGAGCCACGCCTGGTCGAGGTCGGAGCGGAGCACCACGAGGGCCTCACGGTGGACGAGGGCGACGTCCTCGGGGCTGAGGCCGTCGACGAGGACGAGTTCGGTGGTCACGAGGGCGAGCCTCTCACGGACGGTCGGCCGGATCGGGCGCCGGGCCGAGCCAGACCTCGGTGATTCCGCTGACGTAGCGCGCGCCGCAGCGGTCGGCGGGGACGACCAGTTGCGGGCCGGGGGTGTCGAGCGGGGTGTCGTCGATGCTGGTGGCGAGGAGGATCTGCTGGCCGCCGAAGTCGGGGTCGATCTCGGCCCAGGAGAGGACGGCGAGGTGGCCGTCGGCGCCGGTGACGGTGAGGAGGAGGCGCAGGCGCTGCTTGCGGCCGACCAGGTCGACCCGGGGTTCGGCGGTGCGGATGACGTCCCAGAGGCGGGGGCCCTCGAAGCCGTGGTGCTGTTCGCCGCTGCCCAGGCAGTCGAAGCGTGCTTCGACGCGGTGGGAGGGGAGGTCGCGCAGCTGGGCCACCGTCAGTTCGGCGAGGGCGTCGAGCAGTCCGCGCAGGCGGACGGCGGCGGGCTGGCTCACGGACGGCTCCTTCCGGCCGGCACGCGCTGGCCTGCTGGCCGAGTGGTACCCCTGTGCGGCCGCTGATACCCATGGGAACGCGCTTTACAGCTTGCAGGTGCGATGCAAAGAGGCGATTTTCCTTGCAGTGGGCGGACTGGAGGATCACCCAGGCAAGACCGTCTGGCCTGGTGTTACGGCCCACTCGTCCCGTCCTCGGCCCGCCAGCTTCAATCGCTCTGACGGCCGGTCAGGGCCGGGAACCCGGGGAGCCGGGAACGGGAGGAGGAGCGCCGATGGACCTGCACACGGTGACGGAGGTGTGCGACGCCCGACGCTACGGGAGCTGGCGGCCCGGGGACGCGTGGCTGGGCGGCGGCACCTATCTGTTCTCCGAGCCGCAGCCGCACCTGCGGCGCCTGGTGGACCTCGGCCGGATGGGCTGGCAGCCGCTGGCCCGCACCTCCGAGGGCGGGCTGGAGATCGCCGCCACCTGCACCGTCGCCGAGCTGTCCGCGTACGGGAGGGAGGCCGAGTGGCGGGCCGCCCCGCTGGTGGAGCAGTGCTGCCGGGCCTTCCTGGCCTCCTGGAAGATCTGGAACCTCGCCACCGTCGGCGGCAACCTCTGCAACGGACTCCCCGCCGGGCCGATGATCTCGCTGACCGCCGCGCTGGACGGCGTCTGCCTGCTGCGCGACCAGACCGGCGGGCACCGCCGCGTACCGGCCGCCGAGTTCGTGGTCGGGGCCGGGAAGACCGTCCGCGAGCCCGGCGAGCTGCTGCGCTCGATCACCCTCCCGGCCCGGGCGCTGGCCGCCCGCACCGCCTTCCGACAGTCCTCGCTCTACGGCCTCGGCCGCTCCGGCGTCCTGGTGATCGGCGCCCGCGACCCGCAGGACGGCTCCCTCACCCTGACCGTCACCGCCTCCACCGTCCGCCCGTTCCGCTTCTGGTTCCCGCCGGAGCCGAACGCGGCGGCCGTCCGGGAGGCGGTTGAGGAGGGCATCCGGGACGAGGAGTACTTCGACGACATCCACGGACTCCCGGACTGGCGGCGCCACATGACGCTGCGCCACGCCGAGGAGATCCGCAGGGAGCTGAGCGAGCTGAGCGAGCTGAGCGGGACGAGCAGGACGAGCAGGACGAGCGAGATGAGCGAGCTGAACGGGACGAATGAGGAGGTCGGGAGATGAGCTACAGCGTCCGGGTCAACGGGCAGGACTTCGAGGCCGAGCCCCGCCCCGGCCAGTGCCTGCGGACCTACCTGCGCGAACGTGGCTGGTTCGGCGTCAAGAAGGGCTGCGACGCGGGGGACTGCGGCGCCTGCACCGTCCAGGTGGACGGCCGTCCGGTGCACAGCTGCCTCTACCCCGCCGTGCGGGCCGAGGGGCGGAACGTGACCACGGTCGAGGGCCTGGCCGAGGACGGTGAACTCCACCCGGTGCAGCGGCAGTTCCTCGATGCCCAGGGCTTCCAGTGCGGCTTCTGCACGGCCGGGTTCCTGATGACCACCTCCGCGGAGTCCTTCGACGAGGAGAAGAAGGCGGACCTGCCGCGGGCGTTGAAGGGCAACCTCTGCCGCTGCACCGGCTACCGGGCGATCGAGGACGCGATCCGCGGCGTACGTCACACCGAACTCCCGTGCGCCGAAAAGGCGGTGGGCCGCAGCCTCGGGGCACCGGCCGGCCCGCAGGTGGTGACCGGTACGGCCCGGTACACCTTCGACCTGGAGGTGGAGGGCCTGCTGCACATGAAACTGCTGCGCTCCCCGCACCCGCACGCCCGGATCGTCTCGATCGACACCTCCGCGGCCCGCCGGGTGCCCGGTGTGGTGGGGGTGTTCACCCACGAGGACGCCCCCGACAGGCTCTACTCCTCCGCCCGGCACGAGCACCCGACGGAGGACCCGGACGACACCCGGGTGCTGGACGACGTGGTCCGCTTCGTCGGCCAGCGGGTCGCCGCCGTGGTCGCCGAGACCGAGGGCGCGGCGGAGGAGGGCTGTCGGCGGATCGTGGTCGAGTACGAGCAACTCCCGTACGTGCTGGACCCGGAGGAGGCGATGAGGCCCGGCGCCCCGGTGATCCACCCCAAGGGCCCGGAGTCGCGGATCGCCCGCGCCGAGGACAACGTCTGCGGCGAGGCGCACGGCGAACTCGGCAGCGTGGAGCAGGGGTTCGCCGAGGCGGACCTGGTCTACGAGGAGACCTTCCGGACCCAGCGGGTGCAGCACGCCAGCCTGGAGACGCACGGCTGCGTCGTCTGGTTCGAGAAGGACGAGGAGGACGAGGAGGGTGAGGAGGGTGAGGGGCCGGGCGGGGAGGAACGGATCGTGGTGCGGTCCTCCACCCAGGTGCCGTTCCTGACCCGACGGGCGCTCTGCGACCTGTACGACCTGCCGCCGGAGAAGGTGCGGGTGGTGGCGGGCCGGGTCGGCGGCGGCTTCGGCGGCAAGCAGGAGATGCTCACCGAGGACATCGCGGTGCTGGCGGCGCTGCGCCTGCACCGGCCGGTGAAGCTGGAGTTCACCCGCGCCGAGCAGTTCCACGGTGCCACCACCCGGCACCCGTTCGTCATCACGGTCAAGCTCGGCGCCAAGCGGGACGGCACCCTGACGGCCCTCCAGTACCGGGTGGTCTCCAACACGGGCGCGTACGGGAATCACGGCCCGGCGGTGATGTTCCACAGCGTCGGCGAGTCGATGGGCGTCTACCGGGCGCCGCACAAGAAGGTCGACGCGTACTCCGTCTACACCAACGGCGTGCCGGCCGGGGCCTTCCGCGGCTACGGCCTGGGGCAGGTCACCTTCGCCGTGGAGTCGGCGATGGACGAACTGGCCCGCCGACTCGGCATCGACCCGCTGGAGTTGAGGGAGCGGAACGTCATCGGGCCGGGTGAGCACATGGAGGGCCCGCTCGGCGAGGAGGAGGACCTGCACATCGCCAGCTACGGGCTGGACCAGTGCCTGCAGGTGGTGCGCGACGCCTTGGCCGGGGACACCAGTGCCGAACGGGCCCCAGAGGGCTGGCTGGTGGGCCAGGGCTTCGCCATGGCCGCGATCGCCTGCGGGCCGCCGGGCGGCCACATCGCCGACGCCACGGTGAAGCTGCTGGAGGACGGGACGTACGACGTCGCCGTCGGCACCGCCGAGTTCGGCAACGGCACCACCACCGTGCACCAGCAGATCACCGCCGGGGCGCTGGGCACCACGGTCGACCGGATCGGCATCCGCCAGTCGGACACCGACCTGGTGGGGCACGACACCGGCGCGTTCGGCTCGGCGGGCACGGTGGTGGCGGGGAAGGCGGTGATGAAGGCCGCCAACGCGCTGGCCGAACGGATCGTCAGCTTCACCGCCGAGTACGCCCGCACGCCGCGCGCCTTGGTCCGCCTCGGCGCGGAGGCGGTGGAGTGCGACGGGCGGACGGTGCCGCTCAAGGAGGTCCACCAGGCCGCGCGGGAACAGGGCGTGGAGCTGCGGGCCGACGGGCACTTCGGCGGCTCGCCGCGCTCGGTGGCGTTCAACTCCCAGTGGTTCCGGATCGCGGTCGACCCGGACACCGGGGAGATCCGCATCCTGCGCAGCGTCCACGGCGCCGACGCGGGCAAGGTGATGAACCCGCTCCAGTGCCGGGGCCAGGTGGAGGGCGGAGTGGCCCAGGCGCTCGGCGCGACGCTGTTCGAGCAGGTGCTGCTGGACGAGCGCGGGGAGGTGACGACGGCGGCCTTCCGCCGCTACCGGCTGCCCGCCTTCGCGGACGTGCCGCGCACCGAGGTGCACTTCAGCGAGACCTCGGACGCCATCGGGCCGCTGGGCGCCAAGTCGATGTCGGAGAGCCCGTTCAACCCGGTGCCGCCCGCCTTCGCCAACGCGCTCCGGGACGCCACCGGCATCCGCTTCACCGAGGCGCCGTTCCTGCGGGACAAGGTCTGGCGGGCGCTCCAGGAGGCCGGAACTGTGCGCGCCTCCGAGGCGGAGGGACCGGAGGGGGCGCCCGCTCGGAGGAAGTGACAGGAGGGAAAGACGGTTCGGAAACTTGCATCTACCATGCACAACTGCGTGATCTCCTGGCATCGGCGAGGGTGGGCCAGGGCGCGGAGCACAAGGAGCACCACATGATCGTCGGGGACCTGCTGGACCTGGCCGACCTGCACATCGAAGCGGCCTGGGCCACCCCGGAGCTGCTGGCCGCCGAGGTCACCGGAGTCACCTCCACCGACCTCCAGGACCCGGCCCGCTACCTCCAGCGCGGCGAGCTGGTGCTCAGCGGGCTGGTCTGGTGGCGTCCCGAGGACGGCCCGGCCGCCGCCTCGGCCGCGCTGCGGTTCGCCAACGCGCTGCGCAGCGCGGGCGCCGCCGCCCTGCTGGCGGGCGAGGGCACCCACGGGGCCGTCCCGCCCGAGCTGGCCGAGGCCTGCCGCCTGCACGGCGTCCCGCTGCTCTCCGTCCCGGCCGGCACCAGCTTCCGGGCCGTCACCGACCGGGTCTACCTGCGGCTCTGGGGTGAGCTCGGGGCCCCGGAGGAGGGTGCGGCCGCCCTGCCGGCGGCGGTCCGCAAGGACCTGCTGGCGCTGCTCGGCGAGCAGGCCAGGGCGGCGGCCGGCGGTGGGGCCGTCCACGGTGCGCAGACTGACGGTGCGTCGGGTGTACGGGGTGTGCCGGGCGCGTCGGGTACGCCGGGGACCGTGCGGGACGCGGTGCTGGGGGAGGTGCTGGCGAGGGCGGTGAACCGGCTCGGGCTGCCGGGCTGCGTGCTGCTCACCGGTTCCGGGCGGGTGTTGGCCGCGTCCTCGGAGGAGGCGGAGGCCGAGGTGCTCGCGACGCCGAGCGGTGACCGGGGCGACGGCCGAGGCGACGGCCGGGGCGGCCGGGGTGGTGACCGGGGTGACCGGGACGGCCGCTGGGGGAGACGGGACGGCTGGGTCGTTCCGGTCGGTCCACCGGGGGACACGCCGTTCGACGGCTGGCTGCTGCGGACCGCGAGCGACCCGGTCCCGGCCGCCCGGGCGCTGCTGCACGGTCTCGCCGAGCTGCTGGCCCCCTCGGCCGCCCGGGCCAGGGCCACCACGGCCGCCCAACGCCGCACCGCCGCCCGCCTGGTCGGCCTGCTCGGGCCGGACGGCGGGCCCGGCCTGGCCGAGGCCCTGACGCTCTGTCGGCTCCCGGTCCGGAAAGCGCTTACCCCCGTGGTGGTACGGGCCGAGGGCGCTCCCGAGGGCTGGGCGGTCGCGGCCCTCGCGGAGGCGCTGCACCTGGCGGGCGTCCCGTTCGCCGCCGCCCCGGAGTCGCCCCACCCGGCCTCGGCCCTGACCCCGGCCTCGGCCCTGGCCCCGGTCCCGGCACTGGTCCCGTACGAGCCGGCGCCCTCGTACGAGCCCGCACCGTCGTCCGCCGACGCAGCGCCGCTCTCCGCCGACGCGCCGCCGCAGGGCGCCGTCCGCCCCGGCCGGGGCTGCGCGGTCGCCCTGGTGGCCGCGCCGGCGGCGGAGGTCACGGCGGCCCTGCGCGCGTCCTGGCCCCGGTTCGAGCGCCGCCTCGCCGGGCACGGGCCGCTGCGCGCCGGCGTCGGACCGACCGCGGAACCGGAGCGGGCCGAGCTGGCCGCCGCCCTGGTGCAGGCCCGCTACGCCCTGGCCTCCGGCGCCGGCGGAGCCGTCGGCAGCAGCGCCGAACTGGGCTCCCTCGCCGCCCTGTTGGGCGGTATCCCGCCCGAGGTGCGGGCCGCCTTCCGGTGGCGCCTGCTGGCCCCGTTGGCCGCCCACGACCGGGCCAACCCCGTCTCGCTGCTCGACACCCTGGACACCTTCCTCCGGCACAACGCCTCCTGGTCCCGCACCGCCGAGGCGCTGCACATCCACGTCAACACCGTGCACTACCGCATCCGCCGCATCGAGGAGCTGACCGGGCGCAGCCTCACCCAGCTGGAACACCGGATGGACCTGCGGGCGGCCCTGCTCTGCTCCACCGCCGAGGGCTGACGGCCCGTCCGACCGGCACTCGGGGATTCCCGCCGGACCCTGCCGAACGGTCGGACGGCCGCCTAGACTCGGTGATCCTCGATTCGGTGATCCTCCGTCCGACGAGCAGTCCGCACGAGCAGTCCGCACGAGCCCAGGAGTCCCGCATGCCGACGGCCCCCCTGCCCAGCCTGAGCACCGGTCCCACGGAGTCCCCGCTGCTGGAGGTCACCATCGGGGAGGCCTTCGACCGCACCGTGCTGGCCCACCCGGACCGCGAGGCCCTGGTGGACGTCCCGAGCGGGCGCCGCTGGACGTACCGTCAGCTCGCGGACGAGGTGGACCGCGTGGCGCTCGGACTGCTCCGGCTCGGCGTCGCGCCCGGTGACCGGGTCGGCATCTGGGCACCGAACTGTCCGGAGTGGGTGTTCACCCAGTACGCCACCGCCCGGATCGGCGCGGTGCTGGTGACCGTCAATCCCGGCTACCGCAGCCACGAACTCGAGTACGTGCTGCGGCAGTCGGGCATCCGCACGGTCATCGCCGCGCCCTCCTTCAAGACCTCGGACTACGCGGCCATGCTGGCCGAGGCCCGCCCGGCCTGCCCGGAGCTGGCGGACGTCCTGCTGATCGGCACCGACGGCTGGCGCGAGCTGACGGCCACCGACCCGGCCGACCCGGCCGACCCGGCCGACCCGGCCGACCCGGCCGACCCGGCCGACCGGGCCCGGCTGGAGGCGGTGGCCGGAGGGCTGGGCGCCGAACAGGCGATCAACATCCAGTACACCTCCGGCACCACCGGCTTCCCGAAGGGGGCCACGCTCTCCCACCGCAACATCCTGAACAACGGTCACTTCGTCGGCGAGCTCTGCGGTTACACCGAACAGGACCGGATCTGCGTGCCCGTCCCCTTCTACCACTGCTTCGGCATGGTGATGGGCAACCTCGCGGCCCTCACCCACGGCGCCTGCGTGGTCATCCCGGCCCCCGGCTTCGAGCCGGCCGCCACCCTGCGCGCGGTCGCCGCCGAGCGCTGCACCTCCCTCTACGGCGTGCCCACCATGTTCATCGCCGAGCTCAACGACCCCTCCTTCGAGGAGCACGACCTGAGCAGCCTGCGCACCGGCATCATGGCGGGCTCGCCCTGCCCGGTGGAGGTGATGAAGCAGGTGGTCGAGCGGATGGGCATGCGCGACGTCTCGATCTGCTACGGCATGACCGAGACCTCCCCGGTCTCCACCCAGACCCGGCTGGACGACCCGATCGAGCGCCGGGTCTCCACCGTGGGCCGGGTCGGCCCGCACCTGACGGTGAAGGTGGCCGACCCGCACACCGGTGAGACCGTCCCGCGCGGCACCCACGGCGAACTCCGCACCCGGGGCTACTCGGTGATGCTCGGTTACTGGAACGACCCCGAGCGCACCGCCGAGGCGGTGGACGCCGAGGGGTGGATGCGCACCGGCGACCTGGCGGTGATGGACGAGGAGGGCTACCTCAACATCACCGGCCGGATCAAGGACATGGTGATCCGGGGCGGCGAGAACCTCTACCCGCGCGAGATCGAGGAGTTCCTGCACACCCACCCGGACGTCCTGGACGCCCAGGTGATCGGGGTGCCGGACGCCAAGTACGGCGAGGAGCTGATGGCCTGGGTCAAACTCCGCCCGGGCGCGGCCGAGTTGACCCCGGAGGCGCTCCGGGCCTACTGCGACGGCCGGATCGCCCACTACAAGGTCCCGCGCTACGTCCACCTGGTCGAGGAGTACCCGATGACCGTCACCGGCAAGATCCGCAAGGTGGAGATGCGCGAGGAGGCGATCGAACTGCTCGGCCTCCGGCGCGAGGCCGGCGCCGAACACGCCTGACGGCGGCCCCCTCCGGGCTCCGCCGCGGGGCCCGGCTAGGGTGGCCCACGTGCGTGTACTGCTGGTGGAGGATGACGAGCCGGTCGCCCAGTCGCTTCGGCGGGGCCTGCTGCGCTACGGGTTCGAGGTGGAGTGGGTCGCCACGGGCCAGGCGGCGCTGACCGTCGCGGAGCCGTACGACCTGGTGCTGCTCGACCTCGGGCTGCCCGACACCGACGGGCTGGACGTGTGCAAGGAGCTGCGGGCCCGGGGCACGGTGCCGATCATCGTGATCAGCGCCCGCAGCGACGAGACCGACCGGGTGGTGGGGCTGGAACTCGGCGCGGACGACTACGTCTCCAAGCCGTTCGGGGTCCGCGAGGTGATCGCCCGGATCAGGGCGGTGATGCGGCGCGTCCAGCCCCGCCCCACCACCGGTGCGGGCAGCGGGCCCGACCGCTACGGGTCCCGGCTCACCGTGGACCGCCGGGCCGCCCGGGTGCACCTGGACGGCACCGAGGTCGCGCTCGCCCCCAAGGAGTACGACCTGCTGGCCTTCCTCACCGAGGAGCCGGGCGCCCTGATGAGCCGTGAGCAGATCATGGAGGCGGTCTGGGACGCCAACTGGTTCGGCCCGACCAAGACCCTGGACGTGCACGTGGCCGCGCTGCGCCGCAAGCTCGCCGGAGCGGTGGTGATCGAGGCGGTGCGCGGCGTCGGCTTCCGGCTGGTCATCGCGGACGGGACGGCGGCCGGGGACGGGACGGCGCCCGCGGGCGGGACGGCACCCGCGGATCGGGGCGCAGATCGGGGCGGGGACCGTCCGGCATGATCCGGCGGCTGATCGTCAGTTACGTGCTGCTGGTGGCGGTCGCGCTGGCCGCCTTCACCGTGCCGGTCGCCTTCACCCTCACCGCACAGCTGCGCGGCGACACCGAGGAGTCGGTGCGCCGCGAGGCCACCACCATGGCGCTGCTGCTCGGCGCCGGCGATCAGCCGGCCAGGCAAGCGCTTTCCCGGCTGGCCGGCGCCTACGCGGAGGAGACCCCGGGCCGGGTGGAGGTGGTGGCGGCCGACGGGGGATCGGTGGACGCGCTGCCGCGGCCCGAGGAGCCGACCGACGAGGCGCTCCGACGCGCCGTCAGCGAGGGCCGCACCACGGTGGACTGGGGCTCCCGCCTGGTCTGGGGCCCCGAACTGGTCGTCACCGTCCCGGCCCGGGCCCCGGACTCGGGCACGATCACCGGCGCGGTGCGGATCCGCTACGCCACCGCCGACCTCACCGACCGGCTCTGGCGGATCTGGGGCTTCCGCGCGATCCTCGCGGTCGGGGTCCTGGCGGTGGCCGCCGGGCTCGGCGCCATCGTGGCCCGGCTGCTCACCCGCCCGCTGCGCCAACTCAACGAGATGGCCAGCCGGTTCGGCGCCGGGGACCTGACCGCCCGCTCCCCGGTCACCGGACCGCAGGAGACCAGGACGCTCGCCCTGACCCTCAACCAGGGTGCCGAGCGCCTGGACACCCTGGTCGCCTCCCAGCGCATCTTCGTCGCCGACGCCTCCCACCAGCTGCGCACCCCGCTCACGGCGCTGCGCCTGTCGCTGGACAACATCGCCGACGGCGTGGACGACGAGTTCGTCCGGGAGGACGTGGAGCAGGCCACCGCCGAGGTGGTCCGGATGAGCCGGCTGGTCAGCGGCCTGCTGGTGCTGGCCCGGGCGGAGGCCAAGGTCTCCGCGCCGGAGCCGTTGGTACTGCGGGAGTTGGTGGCCGAGCGGCTGGCGGTCTGGCGCCCGGCGGCGGAGGAGCGCGGGGTGACCATCGCGCTGTCGGGGGACACCGACGACCTGCCGCGGGTCCTGGCCGGCCCGGGCAACCTCGACCAGGTGCTGGACAACGTGCTCTCCAACGCCCTGGAGGTCTCCCCGGACGGCTCCACCATCACCGTGCGCCTCACCGCCCGCCCGGGCGACCAGGTGCTGCTCGACGTGCTCGACCAGGGGCCGGGCATGTCCGAGGCCGAACGCTCCCGGGCCTTCGACCGGTTCTGGCGCGGCCAGGGCCTCACCGGCCGCACCGGCTCCGGCCTGGGCCTGGCCATCGTCCGCCAACTGGTCACCGACGACGGCGGAACCGCCACCCTGGCCGAGGCCCCGGGCGGCGGCCTCCGGGTCCGGATCGGCCTCAGGACCGAGCCCCGGACGGGACGTTAGGGCACGTCAGCCGCAGCGGTGGTACGCGTTCACGGCGGTCCGGCCGGACTCACAGGGGACCGCCGTGGCGGGTGTGGCGGTGACCAGGCCCAGGCCGCCGAAGGCCATGATCAGGGCGACGGTGGACCGGAGGGTGCGACGAAGACGCACGGGGACTCCTCGGGGGACGAGAGTTCTGCGCCGGTGGGATCCCGGCGGACACGACCCTAGGGAGTCCGGCGGTCGCCGAAACGGTTCAGCACTCCGCGACACTCCGGACCGAATCCCCGTGCGTCACACGGCCGTCGGCCTCCGGCCGTCAGCCTTCGGCGGGGAGGACCGAGGAGTGGTGGTTGACGATCAGCCACTTGCCGTTGCGCTTCTCGTACTCGTAGGTGTAGCGCGCCTCGACGGCCTTGGTCACACCGGTCTTCAGGTCGGTGAGGTGGAAGCGGTAGACGCCGGCGTCGAGGGCGGAGTCCTTGTCCAGGACGTTGATCACCGAGCGGATCTTCTCGCCGCGCGGCTTCTTCTGCAGGAAGTGCTCGAAGTAGTCGGTGATCTCGGCGCGGTTGGTGCGGATCTGCGGGGAGGCGGTGGGCAGCAGCACCGCGTCCTCGGCGTAGCGCTCGGCGACCTTGGCCGGGTCGCCGCTCTGCAGGGCGGCGTTCCACTGGTCGAAGAGCGCGGCTATCTGCCGCTCGCCGGCCTTGCCGCGCCTGTCGTCGCCGGCCTGGGCGACCCCGACGGTGACGGTGGCGGCCGCGGCGACCGCGACGGCGGCGGCGAGGGCGATCCGGGTGCGGGTGGGGCGCTGACCCCTCGTGCGCTGACGCTTCATCACTGCTCCTGCTCTGCTCTGTTCTGCTCTGGTCCGCTCGCGAGCTCGTTCGCCCGTGAGTGGCTCCACCCTCTCGATCGGCGGGGAAGGGGTGGTACAGGAGAGGTGCAGGGGAGCGGAAGGGGGCGGACAAGGTTGCGGACAGATCGGGAAAATGGCCAGACAACCGGCTCTCGCGGGCAGGACAACTCGGCGTGTTGGCATGCGTTTGCCAGGTGTACCGCGGGCAGCCATCAGGGGTCCGCCGGGCGGTACCCGAGGAACGTTTTCCTGGGGGCCGCCAGTCCTCCGCCCCCTCACCCTCCCGAGGTCACAGCCACCCATGACCAACATCGATCGCCGCCGGTTCCTCCAACTCGCCGGTGGCACCGCCGCGTTGACCATGCTCTCGGACTCCATCGCCCGCGCCGCCGCGATCCCCGCGCAGGGCGGCACCGGGACCATCCAGGACGTCGAGCACATCGTCGTGCTGATGCAGGAGAACCGTTCCTTCGACCACTACTTCGGCGCCATGAAGGGCGTGCGCGGCTTCGGTGACCCGCGCCCGGTCACCCTGCCCAGCGGCAAGTCGGTCTGGAACCAGTCCAGCGGCGGCAAGGTCACCCTGCCGTTCCGCCCGAACTCCAGCAAGCTCGGCATGGAGTACCTCCAGGGCCTGAACCACGACTGGGCCGGCGGCCAGTCCGCCTTCAACAAGGGCAAGTACGACAACTGGATCCCCGCCAAGACCAGCGCCACGATGGCCTACCTGACCCGGCAGGACATCCCGTTCCACTACGCGCTGGCCGACGCCTTCACCGTCTGCGACGCGTACCACTGCTCGTTCATCGGCTCCACCGACCCGAACCGCTACTACCTGTGGAGCGGCTACACCGGCAACGACGGCACCGGCGGCGGCCCGGTGCTCAACAACGCCGAGGCGGGCTACGGCTGGACCACTTACCCGGAGCGCCTGGAGGCGGCCGGGGTGTCCTGGAAGGTCTACCAGGACATCGGCGACGGCCTGAACGCGGCCGGCTCCTGGGGCTGGATCAACGACGCCTTCCGCGGCAACTACGGCGACAACTCGCTGCTGTACTTCAACAGCTACCGCAACGCCCAGCCCGGCAGCCCGCTCTACGAGAAGGCCCGCACCGGCACCAACGCCAAGGCCGGTGAGGGCTACTTCGACCGGCTGCGCGCCGACGTGCAGGCGGGCACCCTGCCCAAGGTGTCCTGGATCGCCGCCCCCGAGGCCTTCTCCGAGCACGCCAACTGGCCCGCCAACTACGGTGCCTGGTACATCTCCCAGGTGCTGGACGCGCTCACCTCCAACCCCGAGGTGTGGGCCCGCACCGCACTCTTCATCACCTACGACGAGAACGACGGCTTCTTCGACCACGTGGTGCCGCCGTACCCGCCGTCCGGCACCTCCCAGGGCCTGTCCACCGTGCCCACCACGCTGGACTACTTCCCGGGCAAGACCGGCTACGCGGCCGGTCCGTACGGCCTCGGCCCCCGGGTGCCGATGATCGTGGTCTCGCCCTGGAGCACCGGTGGCTACAGCTGCTCGGAGACCTTCGACCACACCTCGGTGATCCGCTTCATCGAGAAGCGCTTCGGCGTGGCCGAGCCGAACATCTCGCCCTGGCGCCGCGCGATCTGCGGTGACCTCACCTCGGCGTTCGACTTCGCCCGCACCGGCACCGCCGCCGCGCTGCCGTCCACGGCCGGCTACTACCCGCCGGACAAGAACCGCCACAGCGACTTCCTCGCGGTCGCCCCGACGGTCGGCACGATGCCGCGCCAGGAGGCCGGCTCCAGGCCGACCCGTCCGCTCAAGTACGCGCCGTACGTGGACGGTTCGGCGGACGTGGCGGGCGGCAAGTACAAGCTGACCTTCAGCGGCGGGCCGTCCGCCGGTGCCCAGTTCTACGTGACCTCGGCCAACCGGACCGACGCCCCGTGGACCTACACTGCCGAGGCCGGCAAGTCGATCGCGGACACCTGGAACACCACCTACTCCAAGGGTGTCACCGACCTCACCGTGCACGGGCCGAACGGCTTCCTGCGCCGCTTCCGCAACCCGGGCAAGACGGCCGCTCCCGAGGTGAGGGCCCGTCACAACGCGGCCACCGGGCAGCTCGACCTGACCTTCACCAACGCGGGCGCGAGCGCCGTCCTGACGGTGGTCAACGCCTACGGCAACACCACCCGCACGGTCACGGTGGCCACCGGCGCCACGGTCGCCCTCTCGCTGGACCTGGCCGCCGGGAACCGCTGGTACGACGTCACCGTCACGGCGAACACCACCGCCGACTTCGTCCGCCGCCTCGCGGGCGTGGTGGAGACCGGTGCGCCGGGTGTCTCGGACCCGGGCATCCTCACCGACTGAGCCGACGCCGGGACACCGGCCGTCCGGGCCGCCCGCGTCGTCGACCACGACGCGGGGGGTCCGGGCGGTCCGGAGGGTCTCAGGAGGTGGAAGGCGAGGCCTCGGGCGGGCGGCGCAGCACGCGGCGCTGGACGGACTCCAGCGGACCGGTGGGGAAGCGGTGCAGCCAGAGGCGGGCACCGAGTACCAGGACGGCGGAGACCGCGGCCCACAGGCCCATCACCCACCAGGGGCCGCTGTCGCGCAGGCGCTCGGCGAGGCCGAGCCCGATCCCGTAGCAGGCGAGCATGCAGAGCAGGTTCTGCGCGACGTAGCAGGAGAGCGCGGTGCGGCCCACGGCGCTCAGGCCGGTGACCAGCGGCAGGCGTCCCACCCGGTCGAGGGTCACGCCGACTAGGCCGAGGTAGCCGAGGGCGAGGACCGGGCCGGCCACGTAACGCTGGATCAGGAAGCCGTCGGAGCCCGCCAGGGAGGCGCCCAGGGTCAGCGGCAGGCCGAGGCCGAGGCCCCAGCCGAGCAGGCGGACGCGCAGGCGGCGGCCGTGCTCGCCGGGGGCGAAGGCGCCGGCGCGCAGCAGTCGGACGCCGGCCAGGAACAGGGTGACCAGCAGGGCGAAGCTCAGCACCGGTTCGATCCGCAGGGCGAGTGCGTGGGTGAGCCGGAAGGCCACCTGGGCGGGGTAGCTCCCGTGGGCGTACAGCTCCGCCACGGCGGGGTCGAGGTCCGGGCCGGTCGTCGCGCCGCCGTCGTCGAGCGCGAGCACGACCGTCAGGCCGGTCATCAGCAGCAGGTGGAAGGCGACGGCCGACCGGAACACCACCCGCCGGACCCGGGGCGGGGCGGCGAGCAGCCGGGAGACCAGCAGCGCGCAGAGCGCGTAGGCCATCAGGACGTCCCAGGCGAAGACCAGGACGAAGTGCACGGTGCCCTCGGCGAGCAGGAACCACGCCCGGGGGCGGTAGCTCCTCGGCCACGGGCGCCCGCGACGGCGGGCCGAGTCGTACTGGATCGCCAGTCCGACGCCGAACAGCACGGTGAGCAGGGCGAGGAACTTGCCGTCGGCGGCGAGCCGGAAGAGGGTCTCCGCCGCCAGTGCGGGCGAGGGTTCGTCCAGGAGGTGGCCGAGCGAGGCCCCGGAGGCGGTCCCGGTGAGCACGCCCCACTCCGCGCCGGGGGCGGCGAAGACCCAGACGTTGGTCATGAGCGTGCCGAGGATCGCCACGCCGCGGAGGACATCGAGCAGGGGGAGGCGGTCGGGGCCCGCCGGGCCGGGCGGTACGGGAACGGACACCTGGGGCACCTCTCTCGGGGGTCGGTGCCCATCGTCGCCGGGTGTGCGGCGGGGCCGCCTCGTGATCAGTGAGGAGGCGGTGTCCGCCGATGGTCGTACGCGCGGGCCGGGGGACTCCGCCGTAGGAAGGAGGCGCCCCGGAGGCCAACAGGTCTGCGCGGAAACAGAATTGACGGATCGTCAGTCGATGTCACCGGTCCAGACCACCCGGGGCGGGCGGACCGCCGCGCAGAGCGGTTGGCCGAGGCGGTCGGTGAGGCCCAGACGGCCGGTCAGCCGGCCGGTGGCGAGGGCGGCCCGGAGCACCTCGGGCGGCACGCCGTCGAGCATCAGCTTGGCCCGGCGGAAGAGCTCGCGGCCGCCGCCGGGGCCCTCGCCGGTCCAGGTGAGGTAGAGGAAGCGGGCCCCGGGACGGCCCTGGAGGTAGGGGCCGGTGAGGTCCGGGCCGCTCCCGGACTCCTTCACCGTGCACTCCGCCGTCCACCGGGCGGAGGCGGCGTCCCCCGGCACGGGGTCGAGCAACTCGTCGGCCCTGCCCTTGCGTTGCAGGCCCACCCGGACCTCCCGGTAGCCGGGGAAGCCCGGCCCGGGCGGGCAGTCGCGGCCGGGCAGGTGGTGCGCCTCGATGCGGATCTCCATGCGCGCCATTGTGCCGCCGGGGTCCGTCAGCGGAACGGACCCCGGCGGCACGATGGCAGGGCGGCACGGCGGTGCGGTGACGGGGCCCGTGTCAGTGCAGCGGGACGGCGACCACGTCGTAGTCGGTGTCCGGGGTGGGCTCGGTGTCGAAGCGGGCGTTCGGCAGGTAGAGCCGGTCGCCGAAGGCGGCCACCGTGGCGGGGACCCGGAAGCGCGGGTCGGTGATCCGGCGGGTGACGGTGCCGCGGCGTCCGGCGGCGTCGAGGCGGACCACGGTGACCTCGTTGGCCTGGTTGCGCACCACGTAGAGGTCCCGGCCGCGCCGGAGCAGCCCGTCGCCGTGGGGCAGGGACCCGCCGCCGAGGTCCACCTTGCCGGTGGCGCCGGTGGCCGGGTCGATCCGCTGGAGGGCGCCGGTGGTCATGTTGACCACGAGCAGCGCGCGGCCGTCCGGGGTGGTCTCGATGCCGTTGGAGTTGATCTCGTCCGGTACGTGGTCCACGTCGCCGGTGAGCGGGCGGCGGATCACCTGGTCCGGGCCGGGCAGCCGCCCGCCGGGGCCCAGCGGCAGGCCGTAGAGGACCGGTTGGAGCGAATCGGTGATCCAGACCGTGTGCCGGGTGAGCAGCACGTCGTTGACGAAGGTGTTCGCCGGGTCACCGGCCAGCTGGTAGGAGGCCAGGACCGCGCCTGTCCGGGTGTCCAGCACCCGGGCGTCCCCGCCCCAGGCGCCGGCGGTGAACAGGCGGCCGCGGTCGTCGGCCTTCATGCCGAGCGAGGGCGTCCCGGCGGCCGGGCCGGCGTAGAGCAACTCTCCCTTGCCGGTGGCGAGTTCGTAGCGGAGAACCCGGCCGTCGACGAGTGAGCCGAAGTAGGCCCGGCCCCGGGCGTCGACGGCGATGCCCTCGGGGCGGAAGCCGTTGGGCAGGGCGAAGGCGGTGGGCCACCGGTCCGACCCGGCGACGGGCCGGCCGTCGTCCTCGGCCGAGGTGGCCGATGCGGCTGAGGCGGCCGATGCGGCTGAGGCGGCGCCGGCCAGCGGGCCGAGCAGGGCCCCGGCCCCGGTGGCCGCACCGAGGCCTAGCAGGGCGCGCCGTGACAGGTTTTCAGGCATGCAGAAGTGTCCTTCCCCCGTGGAAGCCGATGCCGGACACTCCACCACACCCCGCCCGGTCCGCGCACCATCGCGAGACCCGCCCGGCACAAGTGGAACGGTGACCTTCCGGTACGGCGGTCGCCGCTCCGGCCACCGCGGTTGACGCCAGGTCAGGGACGCTCGGTGAGGTACCCGCCCATGGTCGTGAAGTACTCGGCGGCGGGCAGCTCCCGGCCGTCCTCGGTGCGGACCCGGGTCACGGCCAGGCCGTGCGCCCGGCCGCTGCGGGCGTCCGGGCCGACGACGATCACCACGCCGTCGCCCTCGCGGTAGAAGATCCGCCCGGGGGTGCCGCCGTACCGCTGCTCGGAGACCCGGGCGGCCAGGATCTCCAGGCGCCGGCCCCGGTGGTGGGTGAAGGCGGCGGGGTAGGGCGCGGACTGGGCCCGGACCAGGCGGTCCAGCTCCTCGGCCGTCCAATGCCAGTCGATCCGGATGTCCTCCTCCGCCCGCTTGTGGAAGAAGGTGGCCGCGGAGCGGTCCTGCGGGGTGAAGTCGGTCCGGCCGGAGGCGATTTCGGCCAGTCCGTCGACCGTGATCGGGCCGAACAGCGCGAGCGTGCGGTGGAACAGGTCGGTGGTGGTGTCCCGGGGGCCGACCGGGACGGAGCGCTGGAGCACGATGTCCCCCGCGTCGAGCCGCTCGTCCATCAGGTGGGCCGTCACCCCGACCTCGGGCTCGCCGTTCAGCAGGGCCCAGATCAGCGGGGAGAAGCCGGCGTACTTGGGCAGCAGCGAGTCGTGCACGTTGAGCGTTCCGTGGCGCGGGAGTTGGAAGATCCGCGGTGGGATGAGGGTGCGCCAGTTGGTGGCCACGATGACGTCCGGGTCGGCCTCCTTCAGGCGGGCGTAGAGCTCCTCGTCGTCGGGCCGGTTGCGGGTCACCACCGGGACGCCGTGGGCCTCGGCGAGCTCGGCGACGGAGTCGCTCCAGATCTTCTCGTAGGCGTGCTCACTGGCCGGGTGGGTGACCACCAGGACGACGTCGTGCTCGGAGTCCAGGAGCGCTCGGAGGGTGCGGTGGCCCCAGGTCTGATAGCCGAACATGACGACCCGCATGGAGGTTCCTCCTCGGAAGGGACGGTCGGACGCGGCAAGTAAAGCAAGGCTTGCCTAAGTAGTGCAACGAATGCGAACTCCGGCCATCGAATGGCCAGTTGTCGACGGGGTGGATGGGGAGGATTTCGCGAAGGCACTTGCACATTAACTTAGGCTTACCTAAGTTAGGTTTCGATCCTGCCGGCCCGCGAATTGGGAGCGACATGTTCACGGGCTCTTCCCCGGCGATGGCCGTCGCCCTTGAGGAGCGCGACGGAAGTGCCCCGGACGGAGGAACGGCCTCCCCGAGCTGAAACGTCCCCCTCGCCCCGCAACTCCCGGACGGGGTCGGCCGCTTCGGCGCGCCCGGCCCGGTCCGCCCTCGAAAGGATGACCGTGCACCACTCCGCCAGACGCCTCCCGCACGCGGCCGTCGCCGCCCTCACCGCCCTCACCCTGGCCGCCTGCGGGAGCGCCGCCGAGCCCGCCGCCGACAGTGCCCCGGCCACGGGCGGCGGCGCGGCCGGCTCCGGGTTCCCCGTCACCGTCCAGCACAAGTACGGCAGCACCGAGATCAAGTCGGCCCCCAAGCGGGTGGTCACCCTCGGCCTCTCCGACCAGGACGCGGTGCTCGCGCTCGGGGTCAGGCCGGTCGGCGCGGTCGACTGGTTCAAGGAGAGCCCGTACGGCAAGTGGCCCTGGGCCAAGGAGCTCTGGGGCGGCGCCGCCCCGCAGGTGGTCGGCGAGCGCGACGAGTACACCATGGAGAAGATCGCCGGGCTGAAGCCCGACCTGATCATCGCCCAGTACTCCGGGCTGAAGCAGGAGCAGTACGACACCCTGCGCAGGATCGCCCCGGTGGTCGCCCAGCCCAAGGAGCACCAGGACTACGCCGCGCCCTGGCAGGTGATGACCCGCCAGATCGGCAAGGCGCTCGGCAAGGAGGCCGAGGCGGAGCAGAAGATCGCCGCGATCGGCGCACGGTTCAAGGCCGTCAAGGACCGGCACCCCGAGTGGGCGCAACAGACCGTCGCCGTCGCCGACAGCTTCGAGGCCGGGAAGTACTCGGCGTTCACCCGGACCGACCCGAAGGCGATCTTCTTCAACGAACTCGGCTTCAAGCTCAAGCCGGAGATCGACGCCCTGGCCAAGCCGGGCTGGAACGTCGCCGAGCTGAGCGCCGAGAAGCTCGACGTGCTCGACACCGACCGGCTGGTCTGGGTCACCTCCAGCACGGCGGCCAACGAGCGGATCAAGGGCGAGCCGTTCTACCGCAAGCTCAAGGTGCAGCAGGAGAAGCGGGACCTGTTCGTCCCCTACACCGACCCGGACGTCGGCGCGGCGTTCTCCTTCAACACCGTGCTCTCGATCCCCTACGCGATCGACCAGATCGAGCCACTGCTCGGCGCCAAGCAGTAGTCCGGGCGCCGCCGTCCCCCCGACGCACCGTCACCAGCCCATCCAGAGAGGCGTTCCACCATGTCTGTTGCCGAGCCCGACCTGACGGCGCCCGCCGGCCTGCCGATGACCGGCGGCCAGCACGGGATCTGGCTCGCCCAGCAGTACGAACCGGAGAGCACCGCCTTCCACGCGGCCTACCACCTCGACCTGCACGGGGCGGTGGACCTGCCCCGGCTCTCCGCCGCCGCCCGCCAGGCCGTGGCGGAGGCCGGGTGCCTGCGGGTCCACTTCGCGTCGGGGCCGTCGGGGCCCGTCCAACTCCCGGACGGACAGCGGCCGGTGGCGGAACCCGAGCTGGTGGACCTGCGGGATGCGGCGGATCCGTACGCGGCGGCGGAGGAGTGGACGGCGGCCGACCGGGTGCGGCCGATCGACCTGGCGGCCGGGCCGCTGCACCGGCAGGCGCTGCTCCTGCTGGCCGGGGACGTGGTGCGCTGGTACCAGGTCTACCACCACATCGCGGTGGACGGCACCGGCGTCGCCCTGATCACCCGCCGGGCCGCCGCCCTCTACCGGGACCCGTCCGCCCCGGCCCCGGACTGGCGGCCGGCCCGCCTCACCGACGCCGAGCGGGAGTACCTGGACTCGCCCGCCCACGAGGCCGACCGCGCCTACTGGCGCGCCCGGCTGGCAGGCCGTCCCGAGCCCGCCCGCCTCGCGGCCTCCCGCCGCCACGCACCGACCGACGGCGAGCCGGGGGGCTCGACCGCAGGCACCGGTGCCGTGGCGGAGTACCCGGACGGCCCGCGCGGGGGTGCTTCCCTGAGGGGTGGTCAGGGCGGCGGTACCGGTGGGGCTCGGGTCGGTGCCCTCCCGGGGGACGGCCCGCGCGGGAGTGGTTCCCCGGCGGGTGGTCAGAGCGGCGGTGCCGGTGGGGCCCGGGCCGGTGCCGGCCTCCCGGCGGACGGTCCGCGCGCCACCGCCACCCGGGTGACCCGCCAGGTCGAGCTGGGCGCCGAGCGGGTGGCCCGGCTGCGGGCGGCCGCCCGGGGCCTGGGCGTGCGGACCTCCCGCCTGCTGGTGGCCGCCGTCGCGGCCTACCTGCACCGCAGCACGGGGGAGACCGACCTGCTGGTCGGCCTGCCGGTCGCCGCCCGGCCGGACGGCGGCCCGGCGGAGGTGCCCGGGATGGTCTCCAACATCCTGCCGCTGCGCCTCACCGTCCGCCCCGCCACCACCCTCGCCGAACTGGTCGCCGAAGTGGCGGACGGCATCGCCGAGTTGCTCCCGCACAGCCGCCTCCGGGCCGAGGAACTGGCCCGCGAGCTCGGCCTCGCCGAGGGTGTCACCGCCCTCACCGGCCCCACCGTCAACGTCCTGCCGGTCGGCACCGGTCTCGGCTTCGACGGGCACGCCCCGGAGTTCCGCCCGCTCTGGCTCGGCCCCGCCGCGGACCTCGCGGTCACCTTCGGGGAGACCCTGGCCGGTGACGGCATCCGCCTTGACCTGGCCCTGGACGCCCCGGCGGACGGGACCGTCGCCGCCGAACTGGCCGGACACCAGCGCCGGCTGCTGCGCGTCCTGGACGCCCTGACCGGCGACCCGGACCTCCCGGTCGGCCGGATCGAACTGCTCTCCGGCGCCGAACTGACCGAGCTGCTCCAGGAGTTCGGAGCCGACCCGGTGGACAGCCCGGAGCTGAGCTGGCCCGCGGCCTTCGAGCGCCAGGCCGCCCGTCGCCCGGACGCGACCGCCCTGGTCTGCGAGGACCAGCGCCTGAGCTACGCCGAACTCGACGCCGCCGCCAACCGCCTGGCGCACCTGCTGCTCGCCCGCGGCGTACGGCGCGAGGAGCCCGTCGGCCTCGCCCTGCCCCGCTCCGCCGAGCTGGTGGTGGCCCTGCTCGCGGTGCTCAAGGCCGGCGCGGCCCACCTCCCGCTGGACGCCGACCACCCGCGTGAGCGGATCGCCTACATGCTGGCCGACGCCGGGGTCAGGACGGTCCTCACCACCACCGCCCTGGCCGGCGAACTCCCCTCCGGCGTCGACGCCCTGGCCCTCGACGCCCCCGAGGTCCGGGCCGCGCTCGCGGAGTCCGGCACCGCCTCCCCGGGCCTGGACATCGCCCTGGACGAGGCCGCCTACGTGATCTACACCTCCGGCTCCACCGGCCGCCCCAAGGGCGTGCTGGTCCCGCACGACGGCATCGGCAGCCTGATCGCCACCGCCACCGAGCGGATCGGCGTGACCGAGGAGAGCCGGGTCGCCCAGTTCGCCTCCGTGGGCTTCGACGTGACGGTCTGGGACCTGGTGATGTCGCTGTGCGTGGGCGGGCAGGTGGTGCTGGTCCCGGCCGAACGCCGGGTCGCCGGGCCCGCGTTGACGGAGTACCTGACCGAACACCGCGTCACCCACATGATCCTGCCGCCCTCCCTGGTGGCCGCCCTGCCACCGGAGTGCACCCTCCCCGAGGGGGCCGTACTGGTGGTCGGCACCGAGGCGGTGCCGCAGGAGCTGGTCGCCCGCTGGTCCGGCCGGCTGCGGGTGGTGGTCGCCTACGGGCTGACCGAGGCGAGCGTCAACTCCACCCTGTGGCCCGCCACCCCGGGCCGGAGCGGCCCCGTCCCGATCGGCCGCCCGGACCCGAACACCCGCTGCCACGTGCTCGACCAGGCGCTGCGCCCGGTCGCGGTCGGGGTGGAGGGCGAGCTCTACGTCTCCGGGCGCGGCCTGGCCCGGGGCTACCTCGGGCGGTACGGGCTGACGGCCGAGCGCTTCGTCGCCGACCCGTTCGGCGAGCCGGGGAGCCGGATGTACCGCACCGGGGACCGGGTCCGCTGGCGGGCCGACGGCAATCTGGAGTTCCTGGGGCGGGCCGACGGGCAGGTGAAGATCCGCGGCCACCGGATCGAGCCCGGCGAGGTGGAGAGCGCCTTCATGGCCCGCCCCGGCATCGCCCAGGCCGCCGTGCTGGTCCGGGAGGACCACCGGGGCGTGAAGCGGCTGGTGGCCTACCTGGTGGGCGAGGAAGCGGCCGTGGTGGCGGCGCGGGCGGCGGTGGCGGGGGAGCTGCCCGAGTACCTGGTGCCGAGCGCGGTGGTGGCGCTGGACGGGCCGCTGCCGCTGACCCCCAACGGCAAGCTCGACCACCGGGCCCTGCCGGCCCCGGACTGGACCGCCGGCGGCGCCGCCGGACCGGCGCCCGCCACCGCGCTGGAGGCCACCCTGGCGAGGCTCTTCGGCGAGGTGCTGGCACTGCCCGCGGTCGGGGCGCACGACAGCTTCTTCGAGCTGGGCGGCGACAGCATCGTGGCGATCCAGCTGGTCAACTCGGCCCGGGAGCACGGCATCACGCTGACGCCCCGGCAGGTCTTCCGGCTGCGCACGGTCGCGGCGCTGGCCGCCGCGGCCACCCCGGCCGAGGCTGCCGACGCCACCCCGGCGGTGGAGCTGGACCGGAACGCGCTGCCGGTCTCCCCGCTCCAGGAGGGCTTCTTCTTCCACGCGGCGCTGGACGGCGGTGCGCAGGACCGGTACCTGGTCCAGGAGGTGCTGGAGCTGGCCGGGGAGGTGGACGACGAGCGGCTGGGCGGGGCGCTGCGCACCGTGCTGGAGCGCCACCCCCTGCTGCGGGCCGGCTTCCGTCAGCTCCCGGACGGCCGGGTGGTGCAGCGGATCGCGCCGCTGGGCGAACTGCCCTGGCGGGTCGTGGAGTCGGGCCCGGCGGCCGCCGGGGCCGTCGACGGTCCCCTGGAGGCCGCGCTCGCCGAGGACCGGGCCGCCGGGTTCGACCTCGGGGCGCCTCCCCTGCTGCGGGCCACCCTGCTGCGCACGCCCGGTCGGACCAGGCTGCTGCTGACGCTCCACCACATCGTGGCCGACGGCTGGTCCGTGGCCCTGGTCCTGCGCGACCTGCTCGCCGCCCACCGGGGCGCCCCGCTGCCGCCAGTGCCGTCCCCGGACGGCTACCTCGGCTGGCTGGCCACCCGCGACCGCGAGGCCGCCCGGGCAGGGTGGAGCACCGCACTCGCCGGGCCGCTCGAACCCCTCAAGCTGCTGGGTGAGGCAGTGGATGCCCCAGCCCCGGCCCCAGCCCACGGGACGGTCGCGGTCCGGCTCCCCGCCGAACTCACCGCCGGGCTGGCCGGGTTCGCCCGCTCGCACGGCCTCACCCTGAGCACCGTGCTGCACGGCGCCTGGGCCGTCCTGCTGGGTGCGCTGACCAACCGTGAAGAGGTGGTCTTCGGCACCACCGTCTCCGGCCGCACCACCGAGGTGGCCGGGAGCGCCGAGCTGGTCGGGCTGTTCAGCAACACCGTCCCGGTCCGGCTGCGACTGCGCCCGGAGGAGCCGCTCGCCGCCCTGCTGGCCCGCCTCCAGGAGGAGCAGAGCGCCCTGCTGGACCACCAGCACCTGGGCCTCGCCGAACTGCAACGGATCGCCGGGGGCGGCGAGTTGTTCGACACCCTGGTGGTCTTCGAGAACCACCCGGCGGCAGCCCTGGACGGCAGTCCCGCCGAGGACGGTCCGCGCATCACCGGGGTCGAGGTCCGCGACACGGTGCACTACCCGCTGGCCCTGATCGTGCTCCCCGGCGAGCAGCTGGAACTGCGCCTCAAGTACGACGGCAGCAGGATCACGGCCGCCGGGACCGCCGCCCTGGCCGCCCGCCTGACGGCCCTGCTGGTCACCGTCACCACCGCACCCGAACTCCCGCCGGCCGCCGTGGACCTGCTCTCCGACCGGGAGCGCTACCAGCTCGCCGCGCTCAACGCGACCGCCCACCCGGTGCCCGCCACCACCCTGCCGCGCCTGATCGCCGAGCAGACCGCACGGACCCCGGACGCGCCCGCCGTGGTCTTCGCGGGCAGCACCCTCTCGTACGCGGAACTGGAGCGCCGCGCCGAGCGGTTGGCCCGGTGGCTGCGCGGCCGGGGCATCGGCCCGGAGAGTCACGTGGCCGTCGCCCTGCCGCGCTCGGCCGAACTGATGGTGGCCCTGCTGGGCGTGCTCCGCTCCGGGGCCGCGTACCTGCCGCTGGACCCCGACCACCCGGCCGAGCGGCTCGCCGCGACGGTGGCGGACGCCGGGACCCGGACGGTGGTCACCACGGCCGGGGTCGCGCTCCCCGAACTCCCGGGCGTGGAACGGCTGCTGATCGAGGAGATCGAGGAGATCGAGGAGGCAGAGGAGATCGGGGACGGGCCGAGCCCAGTGGTCGCCCCCGAGGCGGCCGGACCGGACCACCCCGCCTACCTGATCTACACCTCCGGCTCCACCGGCCGCCCCAAGGGCGTGGCCGTCACCCACCGGGCGATCGTCAACCGGCTGGCCTGGATGCAGGACCGCTACCGGCTCGACGCCACCGACCGGGTGCTCCAGAAGACCCCGTCGAGCTTCGATGTCTCGGTCTGGGAGTTCTTCTGGGCGCTGTGCGAGGGCGCCACGGTGGTGCTCGCCGAACCCGGGGGCCACCAGGACCCGGCCTACCTCGCCGCCCTGGTGCGGGCCGAGCGGATCACCACCCTGCACTTCGTCCCCTCGATGCTGACCGCCTTCGTCCAGGCGGCCCGGTCGGTGGCCGATCCCGGCTGGGCGGTGAGCCTGCGCCGGGCCTTCGCCAGCGGCGAGGCGCTCGGCGGCGAGGCGGTCCGGGGGTGGGCCGAGGTCTCCGGCGGGGTGCCGCTGCACAACCTCTACGGGCCGACCGAGGCCGCCGTGGACGTCACCCACTTCGAGACCCACTTCGAGACCCGTGCCGAGGCCGGTACCGCCGCCGGCGAGGAGCGCCCCGTCGCCGGCGAGGGCCCGGTACCGATCGGCCACCCGGTCTGGAACACCCGGCTGCACGTGCTGGACAGCTTCCTGCGCCCCGTCCCCGAGGAGGTGGCGGGGGAGCTCTACCTGGCCGGGGTGCAGCTGGCCCGGGGCTACCACGACCGGCCCGGGCTGACGGCGGAGCGCTTCGTCGCCGATCCGTTCGGCGGGCCGGGGGAGCGGATGTACCGGACCGGGGACCTGGTGCGCCGCCGCCCGGACGGCGCGCTGGAGTACCTGGGCCGGACGGACCGTCAGGTGAAGATCCGGGGCCACCGGATCGAGCCGGGCGAGGTCGAGGCCGCGCTGGCGGCCCTGCCCGGGGTGTCCCGGGCCGCCGTGATCGCCCGGGACGGCGCGCTGCTCGGCTACGCGGTGCCCTCCGCGGCCGTGCTGCCCGGCACCGCACTGGACGGGGCGGCCCTGCGCGCCGCGCTGGCGGAGGTGCTGCCGGCCGCCCTGGTGCCGCAGGCCGTCCTCCCGCTGGCGGAGCTGCCCCTGACGCCCAGTGGGAAGCTGGACCAGCGCGCCCTGCCCGACCCCGTGCCCACCGCCGACCGGGCCACCGGCCGCCGGGAACCGCGCAGCGAGCTGGAGCGCGCGCTCTGCGCCGTCTACGCCGAGGTGCTGCGGCTGCCCGAAGCCGGCCCGGAGGACGACTTCTTCGTGCTCGGCGGTGACAGCATCACCTCCATCGCGGTGGCCACCCGCGCCCGGGAGCTCGGCCTGCCGGTCGGCCCGCGCGAGGTCTTCACCGCCCGGACCCCGGCCGGCCTGGCGGCCCTCCTGCCCGAGCCACCGAGTACCGGGGCGCCGACCACCGGGACGCCGAGCACCGAGCCACCGACCACCGACTCCCCGATCACCGAGCCGGAGCCCGCCGCCGCCGTGACCGAACCGACCGACCTCACCCTGGGCGCCGCCGAGGCCGCCGCCCTCCAGGCCCTGCTGGCCCGACAGGGCAGCACCGACCCGGCCCTCCGGGCCCTGCTGGCCAAACTGACGGCGGCAGCGCCCGTCCAACCTGCCCTGCCCGCCCCGCCCGCCCCGCTGCTGGAGCTGACCGGCGAGGAGCTGGCGCGGGTCGAGGCCACCGCCGGACGGGCCGTCAGCGAGGTGTGGCCGCTCTCGCCGCTCCAGGAGGGCATGTACTTCCACGCCAGCTACGACAGCGGCGACGCGCTGGACGTCTACCTCTCCCAGGAGACCCTGGAGCTGGACCACCGCCTGGACGCCGACCGCCTGCGCGCCGCCTGCCGGGCCCTGCTGGAGCGCAACCCCGGCCTGCGGGCGGGCTTCACCGCGGACGGCGTCCCCGACCCCGTCCAGTACCTGGTCGCCGACGCCGGGATCCCGCTCACCCTCGCCGACCTCTCGCACCTCCCGGAGCCCGAACAGGAAGCCCGCGCGGCCGAGTTGCTGGCGGCCGACCGCCGGCAGCGGTTCGACCTGACGGCCCCTCCGCTCTGCCGCCTGCTCCTGCTCCGCCGCGGCGGCGGACGGGACACCCTGGTGGTCACCCACCACCTGATCCTCTGGGACGGCTGGTCCGCCTGGCTCTTCCTGGAGGAGCTCTTCACCCTCTACGCCCGCTCCGGCGACGCCACGGGCCTCCCGCGGCCCGGCTCCTACCGCGACCACCTGCGCTGGCTCGCCGGCCAGGACTCCGGGGCCGCCCTCGACGCCTGGGCCCGCGCCCTCTCCGGCCTGGAGGAGCCGACCCTCACCGCCCCCGCCGGCCGCGACGGCGGGCCGGTGATCCCCGAGGACCACCACGCCCTGCTGGACGCGGCGACGAGCGAGCGCCTGCGCTCCGTGGTCCGCGCCCACGGCCTCACCCTCAACACCCTGCTCGCCGCCGCCTGGGGCCTGACCCTCTCGGCCGCCCTCGGCCGCTCCGACGTGGTCTTCGGCACCGCCGTGGCCGGGCGCCCCGCCGAGGTGCCCGAGGTGGCCGGGATCATCGGCATGTTCCTCAACACCGTGCCCACCCGGGTCGTGCTGCGCCCCGCCGAACCGGTTCCCGAGCTGCTCCGCCGCCTCCAGGCCGAGCGCGCCGAACTGATGCCGCACGAGTACCTCGGCCTCGGCGCGATCCAGCAACGGACCGGCCACCGGCGGCTGTTCGACACCCTCTTCGTGCTCCGCTCCGCCGACGGCGAGGAGCGCGCCGCCGCCCTGCGCACCCGGCACGGCATCACCGGCGTGGGCAACGTCGACGGCACCCACTTCCCGCTCACCCTGATCGTCACCCCCGAGGCCCGCCTGCGGGTCACCCTGGCCGCCCGCCCCGACCTCTTCCCCGCCGAGGCCGCGCGCACCGTCCTGGACCGCTACACCACCGTGCTGGCCCGCCTCGCCGAGGGCCTGGCCACCGCCACCCCGGTCGGGCGCCTGGACCTGCTGCTGCCCGGCGAGGCCCCCGACACCACCGGCACCCGGGAGGAGCTGCCGGACCGCACGGTGGCCGAACTCCTCGCCGAGCAGGCCGCCCGCACCCCCGACGCCACCGCCCTGGTCTGCGGCGAAGAGCGGCTGAGCTACGCCGAGTTGGACGCCGAGATCAACCGCCTCGCCCGCCTCCTGCTCTCCCGCGGGGCCGGCCCCGAACGCGTGGTCGCCCTCGCCCTGCCGCGCTCCGCGCGCACCGTGGCCGCCCTCTTCGCGGTGCTGCGCACCGGCGCCGCCTACCAGCCGCTCGACCTCGACCACCCGGCCGACCGCCTGCGGCTGATGCTCGACGACACCCGCCCGCTCTGCCTGCTCACCACCACCGAGGTCGCCCCCGCCCTGGCCGGTGCCGCCGCACCGGTGCTGCTCGACGACCCGGAGGTGCTGGCCGAGCTGGCCGCCCTCCCGGCCGGTCCGCTCGCCGAGGTCCCCGGGTTCGAACCCGGCCGCCCCGGCCGGCTGGAGCACCCCGCCTACGTCATCCACACCTCCGGCTCCACCGGCCGCCCCAAGGGCGTGGTCACCCCCTACCGGGGGCTGACCAACATGCAACTCAACCACCGGCGCGAGGTGTTCGCCCCCGCCGTCGCCTCGGCGGGCGGGCGCCGGCTGCGGATCGCGCACACCGTCTCCTTCGCCTTCGACATGTCCTGGGAGGAGCTGCTCTGGCTGGTCGAGGGCCACGAGGTGCACGTCTGCGACGAGGAGCTGCGCCGCGACGCCGAACAGCTGGTCGCCTACTGCGACCGCCACGCGGTGGACGTGGTCAACGTCACCCCGACCTACGCCCAACTCCTGGTGGAACAGGGCCTGTTGGACGGCCACCGGCCGGCCCTGGTGCTGCTCGGCGGCGAGGCCGTCCCCGACGCCCTCTGGCACCGCCTGCGCGACACCGGGGGCACCTACGGCTACAACCTCTACGGCCCCACCGAGTACACCATCAACACCCTCGGCGGCTCCACCGCCGACAGCCCCACCCCCACCGTCGGCCGCCCCATCCGCAACACCCGGGCCCACGTCCTGGACGCCGTGCTGCGCCCGGTCGCGCCCGGCGCCCCGGGCGAGCTCTACATCGCCGGCACCGGCCTGGCCCGGGGCTACCACGACCGGCCCGGCCTGACCGCCGCGCGCTTCGTCGCCGACCCCTTCGGCGAGCCGGGGGAGCGGATGTACCGCACCGGCGACCTGGTGCGCCGCCGCCCCGACGGCCTGCTGGACTTCCTCGGCCGCACCGACGACCAGGTCAAGATCCGCGGCTACCGGATCGAACCCGGCGAGATCTCCTCCGCCCTGACCACCCATCCGGCCGTCGCCCAGGCCGCCGTCCTGGTCGGCGAGGGGGCCCGCCTGATCGGCTACGCCGTCCCCTCTGCACCCGTCACCCCCGACGAGCTCCGCGCCCACCTGCGCGCGACCCTGCCCGACTACATGGTGCCCGCCACGACCGTCCTGCTGGACGCCCTGCCGCTCACCGTCAACGGCAAGCTCGACGTCCGCGCCCTCCCCGCCCCTGACCCCGCCGGGCTCACCGGCCCCGGCCCCGGCCGCGCCCCGCGCGACGACCGCGAACGCGCCCTCTGCGCGCTCTACGCCGAGGTGCTCGGCCTGCCCGAGGGCGGCGTCACCGTCGACGCCGACTTCTTCGACCTCGGCGGCCACTCCCTGCTCGCCACCCGCCTGATCGGCCGGGCCCGCACCGTGCTCGGCGCCGACCTGGCCATCCGCGACCTGTTCGAGGCACCGACCGTGGCCGAGCTGGTGGCCCGCGTCGACCGCGCCTCCGGCCGCGCCGCCCGCCCCGTGCTCCGGGCCGTCGGGCGCCCCGCCCGGCCCCCGCTCTCCGCCGCGCAGCAACGCCTGTGGCTGATCCAGCAGTTGGAGGGAACCTCGGCCGCCTACAACTTCCCGCTGGTGCTCCGGCTGCGCGGCCCCTTCGACCTCGCCGCCTGGACGGCCGCCCTCGCCGACCTGACGGTCCGCCACGAGCCGCTGCGCACCCTCTTCCGGGCCCACGACGGCCGCCCGTACCAGCACCTCCTGCCGCCCGCCGAGGCACTCCCCGAGGTGACGGTGGTCCCCGCGAGCGAGGAGCTGCTGCCCGACCTGATCGCCGCCGCCGTCGCCCGCCCCTTCGACCTCGCGGCCGAACTCCCGCTCCGGGCGAGCGTTCTGGAGATCGACCGGGAGGACCGGGTGGTGGTCCTGCTGCTCCACCACATCACCACCGACGAGTGGTCGGACCGCCCCTTCCTGCGCGACCTCACCACCGCCTACGCCGCCCGCCGCGCCGGACGGGCCCCGGAGTGGGCCCCGCTCCCGGTGCAGTACGCCGACCACGCGCTCTGGCAGCAGGAGCTGCTCGGCGCCGACGACGACCCCGAGAGCCTGGCCGCTGTCCAACTCGCCTACTGGAAGCGGACCCTGGCGGGCGCACCGGAGGAGCTGGAACTCCCCGCCGACCACCCCCGCCCGGCCCACCCCGGCTTCCACGGCGCCGACCTCACCGTGGACCTCACCCCCGCCACCCACCGCGCCCTGCGCACCCTGGCCCGCGAGCACGGCGCCAGCATGTTCATGGTGCTGCACGCCGCCGTCGCCGCCCTGCTGCACCGCCTCGGCGCCGGGACCGACCTGCCGATCGGCGCACCCATCGCCGGCCGCGACGAGGAGGCCCTCGACGACCTGGTCGGCTTCTTCGTCAACACCCTGGTCCTGCGCACCGACCTGACCGGCGACCCGAGCTTCGCCGAACTCCTCACCCGGGTCCGCGCCACCGACCTGGCCGCCTTCTCGCACGCCGACCTGCCCTTCGAACGCGTCGTGGAGGCGGTCAACCCGGCCCGCTCCACCTCCCGCAACCCGCTCTTCCAGGTGATGGTCGCCCACCACACCCGCACCGACGCACCGCTCGCGCTGGACGGCCTGCGCGCCGAGTACGTGCCCTACCCGACCCGGACCGCCAAGTTCGACCTGGTCTTCGGCTTCACCGAGCAGCTGGGGGAGCGGGAGCGCCTCGGCTGCCGGATCGAGTACGCCACCGAACTCTTCGACCGCCGCACCGTCGAGGAGCTGGCCGCCCGGCTGGAGCTGCTGCTCGACACCGTGCTCGCCGACCCGTCCCGGCCGCTCTCCCGTGCCGAGGTGCTCCGCGACGGCGAACGCGCGCTGGTACTGGAGACCTTCAACGCCACCGCCCGCCCGGTCGACGAGCTCACCCTCCCCGAGCTCTTCGCCGCCCGCCTGGCCGAACGCCCCGACGCGGTGGCCGTGGTGGACCGGGGCCGGGAGACCGACTACGCCGAACTCGACGCCCGGGCCGGACGGATCGCCGCCCTGCTGGCCGCCCGGGGCGTCGGCGCGGAGAGCGTGGTCGGCGTCGCCGTCCCGCGCTCGGCCGACCTGATCGCCACCGTCCTCGCGGTGCTGCGCCTCGGCGCCGCCTTCCTCCCGCTCGACCTCGCCCACCCCGCCGACCGCCTCACCCACTTCCTCACCGACTCCGCCGCCACCCTGGTGGTCGCCACCGAACCGGTGGCCGGCAAGCTCCCGGCCGTCGCCCCGCTCCTGCTCCTGGACGCCCCGGCCGTCGCCGCCGAGCTCGCCGCGGCCCCGCCCGCGCCGGCCACCGCGGTGGCACTGGACCAGGCCGCGTACGTCATCTACACCTCCGGCTCCACCGGCCGCCCCAAGGGCGTCGTCGTCCCGCACGAGGGCATCGCCAGCCTGGTCGCCACCGCCGTGGACCGGATGGGGCTGACCGCCGGCAGCCGGGTGCTCCAGTTCGCCTCCGTCGGCTTCGACGTCTTCGTCTTCGAGCTCGCCATGGCCCTGTGCCACGGCGGCCGCCTCGTCCTCGTCCCGGACGAGGCCCGGGTGGCCGGCCCCGCGCTCACCGACTTCCTGGCCGAACAGCGCGTCACCCACCTGATCCTGCCGCCCTCCCTGGTCTCCGCGCTGCCGCCCGGCTGCGCACTCCCCGAGGGCTCCACCATCCTGGTCGGCACCGAGACCGTCCCGCCGGACCTGATCGACCGCTGGGCCGGCACCGTCGACCTGATCGCCGCCTACGGCCTCACCGAAGCCACCGTCAACTCCACCCTCTGGCCCGCCGCCCGCACCGGCCGCCGGACCGGCCGGGTCCCGATCGGCGCCCCCGACCCCAACACCCGCTGCTACGTCCTGGACGACGGCCTGCGCCCCGTCCCGCCCGGCGTGGTCGGCGAACTCTACGTCGCCGGAAGGGGGTTGGCCCGCGGCTACCTGGCCCGCCCCGGCCTGACCGCCGCGCGCTTCGTCGCCGACCCGTACGGCGCCCCCGGTGCCCGGATGTACCGCACCGGCGACCGGGCCCGCTGGCGCCGTGACGGCAACCTGGACTTCCTCGGGCGGGTGGACACCCAGGTGAAGATCCGCGGCTTCCGGATCGAACTCGGCGAGATCGAGGCCGCGTTGACCGCCCACCCGTCCGTCGCCCAGGCCGCCGTGCTCCCCGACCGCCGGGACGACATCGTCCGCCTGGTCGGCTACGTGGTCCCCGCCGCCGGGCACACCCCGGACCCGGCGGCCCTGCGCACACTCCTCGCCGACACCCTGCCCGAGTACATGCTCCCCGCCGCGCTCCTCCCGCTGGACGGCCCGCTCCCGCTCACCCCGAACGGCAAGCTCGACCGCGCCGCCCTCCCCGCCCCCGACTGGGACGGCCTGACCGGGGCAGACCGGCCCGACGGCCCGGCCGAACAGGCGGTGGGCCGGGTCTTCCGCGAGGTCCTCCACCTGCCCACCGTCGGCCGCCACGACAACTTCTTCGCCCTCGGCGGCCACTCGATGGCCTCCATGCGCCTGGTCGGACGCCTACGGGCCGAACTCGGCGTCGAGCTGGGCATCCGGGACGTCTTCGACGCCCCCACCGTGGCCGGACTCGCACTGAAGCTCACCGCCTCCGCTCCCGTCGGCCGGCCCGCCCTCCTCCCGTCCCCCTCGTCCCGGCCGCTGCCGCCGGCCCCCGTCCAGCGCTGGCACACCGGCCCGGCGCACCCCGGCTGGGACCACGCCCTGGTGCTCCGCCCAGCCGGCGGCCTGGACCCGGCGGCCCTGGCCGCCGCGCTCGCCGACCTGGTGGAGCGGCACGCCCCGCTGCGCACCTCGGCCGCCGAGAGCGGCCAACTCCCGGTCGGCGGACCTCGCCTGGAGGTCTCCACCTGCCCCGACCTGTCCGCCCGGATCGCCGCCCTGGCCACCGAGCGCGCCGTCTTCCCCGACGGGGCCCCGCTCCGCGCCCACCTGCTGACCGACCCGTCCGGCGCCCAGGCCGTCCTGCTCACCCTCCACTACCTGGCCGTGGACGAGTGGTCCGTGGTCCCGCTGCTGCGCGACCTCACCACCGCCTACGCCGCCCGGCGCGGCGGCACCGCGCCCGGCTGGGCCCCGCTCCCGGTGGACTACGCCGACTACACCCGCTGGGCCCTGGCCGTGCTCGCCGCCGGTGACCTGCAGGCCACCCAACTCACCCACTGGCAGCAGACCTTGGCGGGAATCCCGGGCCGCATCGCACTGCCCGCCGACCGCCCCGCCCCGCCGGTGCGCACCCACCGCGGCGCGCACATCCCGTTCGTCCTCGACCCACGCCTGCACCGCGCCGTCGACCGCCTGGCGACCGCGACCGGCACCAGCATGTACATGGTGCTGCACGCCGCGCTCGCCGCCCTGCTCACCGCCCACGGCGCCGGGACCGACCTTCCCATCGGCACCAAGGTCGCCGGCCGCACCGACGACCGGCTCGCCGACCTGGTGGGCTGCTTCTTCAACACCGTCGTCCTGCGCACCGACACCGGCGGTGACCCGAGCTTCGCCGAACTCCTCGGCCGGGTCCGGGAGACCACCCTGGCCGCGCTGGAGCACCAGGAGCTCCCCTTCGCCGAGGTGCTCCGGGCCACCGATCTGGCGGGTCACGCACCCCAGGTGATGGTCATCCACCACGAGGCAGCCGAACTCGCCCTGCTGGAAGGCGGATTGGGTACCCTCGAAGCCGTTCCGACCGGCTGGACCCCGGCCGACCTGACCCTGAGCTTCCACGAACCGCGCGGCGACGGCGAGGTGCACTGCGCCCTGATCCATGCCACCGACCGCCTCGGCCCCCGGAAGGCCGCCGCCCTGGCCGGCGAACTCCTCGCCCTCCTCCGCGCCGTCACCGCCAACCCCGACCTCCCGCTCACCGTCCTCGCCGCCCTGATGACCACCCCCTGCACCGACTGAGGAGCCCGACCCCCGTGACCACCAACCCGTTCGACGACCCCGAGGCCGACTTCCACGTCCTGGTCAACGCCGACAACCAGCACTCCCTCTGGCCCGCCTTCGCCCCCGCCCCGCCCGGCTGGACCAGCGTCCTCGGCCCCACCACCCGCGAGGCCTGCCTCACCCACATCGAGTCCCACTGGACCGACCTCCGCCCCACGAGCCTGACCGCCCGTCAGCCCTGAGCAACAGGGGCCCACCGGAATCTCCGGAGGGCCCCTCGGTACGGGTGCGCCCGTACTACACCTCGAACCGGGCGGCGAAGGTGGTGAACGCCGACCAGGACTCGACGGGGAAGACGAGGGCCGGCCCGTGGGGGTCCTTGGAGTCCCGGGTTCGCCATCTGACGGCTGTCCATCCATCGGAGGCCCCACATGACCAGCGCCACCTCCACCAGACCGAAGTCGCATCCCGTTGCCGACCCCGTCCCCGAGAACGACGACGAGGCGGCGGCAGGTACGTGGATCTCGATCCGGGTGCACGACAGGCGGCCTGACGGTTCGATCCTCATCCGATCCGACCGCCGGTACTCCGGCGAGCCCGTCCGGGGCAGTGGCGGGTACCCGCCGTGCGGATGCCCGCCGCCGTGTCCGCTCCGCAGCGAGTGCACCTGATCCGACTCGGCACGCCGGCACGCCTCGGTTGACCACCGAAGGGTGCGGTGGAAGTCTGTCAGTGATCACGCGGCATCGAGGTTCGGGGGAGTCATGTCCGCATTCGGCGCGGTCCTGTTCGACTGGGTGGGAACGCTCGTCGTCCCGAAGTGGGGCCCCGTCAAGTCCGGCCCCAGCGGTACCTGGTGGATATCCCACGCACTTCGCGGTCTCGGCCGCGACGGTTCGGCAGTAGCGGTCCAACACATCAGCACCGCCCTGTCCGAGGCGGGACGCCGCCCCGAGGTCATCGAGGGTTGGCGTGGAGCCGACGCCTCCGCCGCCACCTATCGCACGGCCTACCTCCGCTGGGTCGGGGCCGCCGGCCTCGACCCAGCACTGGCCGACGCGCTGTACGAGGGTCTGGCCGACCCTGCCACGGCCCGCTTCGCCTCGGACGTCGCGCCCACGCTCGCCGCGCTCAGGTCGGCGGGGCTGAAGGTGGCCGTCATCAGCGACATCCACTTCGACATCCGTCCCGCCTTCGCCGAGGCCGGACTCGACGCCTACATCGACGAGTTCGTCCTCTCCTACGAGGTGGGCGTCTGCAAGCCCGAACGCGCCATCTTCCGGGCCGCCCTGACCAGCCTCGGCCTCCAGCCCCACCAGGCCTTGATGGTCGGTGACCGCTCTGCCTACGACGGCGCCGCCATCGAGGTGGGCATCCCCACCCTCCTGGTGCCGGTCCTCACCGATCCGACCGAAGAGCGCCTCCACCTCGTCCTCAAAACCTGTGGCCTGTCCGCTGGTTGATCACGCGGGCGGGCGGTCGGGCTGAGAGGATTGTGGTCATGGAGCAGACGCTGGGTCAGCGAGAGGCCTCGGACGCGGTGAGCGACGCGGGATGGCGCTTCCTGCTGGGCACGATCCGAACGTCGGTACCGGTCCGCTCACTTGCCGAGGGAGCCGCGATTGCGGCGAGCGCGGTGGCGGTGTGCGGTGACCACGCTGATCAGCACCTCCGCGCCGATGTCCGACCTGAGAGGGTGGTGCTCACGCTTCAGTCGCTGGACCACGCCGCGGTGACCACTCGTGACGTCGCTCTCGCGCATCGGATCTCCGGCGTCGTGCGCGAGGCCGGTTCGCGGACGGAGCCGGAGATCGGTGCGGAGGCACCACGGTCGGTCCAACTCCTCGAGATCGCGATCGACGCACTCGATATTGCGGCGATCCGGCCGTTCTGGAAGGCAGTGTTGGGCTACGCCGACGAGGTGGGAGCTGACGGTCCCGTGGATCCGCTCGTCGACCCGGTCGGGCAGGGCCCGGCGATCTGGTTCCAGCAGATGGACCAGGCGCGCTCGGAACGCAATCGCATCCACTTCGACGTCTGCGTCCCGCACGACGAGGCACCCCGGCGGATCGAGGCCGCACTGGCGGCCGGCGGCCGAATGGTGTCCGCCGACAGAGCGCCGGCCTTCTGGGTGCTCGCCGACGTCGAGGGCAACGAGGCCTGCGTGACCACCTGGCAGGGCCGAGACGGATAGCGCTCGTCCTCACGGGGTCGTCGTCAGGCGGGTGGCAGTAGGTCGCTCTCGCTGACGGTGTACGTCAGCGAGGGGTAGACGAAGTCCGTCTCGTTGTTCTCGCGCCGCCGGAGTTGGTAGAACTCGCGCCGCTGGTCGTCGTCGGCCGACGTGAGGGGAGTGCCCTGGGGGAGATGTGCCTGGCCGTCGTGGAACCGGAGAAGGGTCTTCGACGTTCGGAACGTCACGCCGAGCCACTGGTTCTCCGTCCGCTGGGACGGCGTGTCGAGGACGATCCGGTGCTTGAGACGCCGGTTCGTTTCGACCGAGAAGACGACGAATCCGTGGTGGGTGAGGGGGACTTCGAAGGTCTCGCCGGAATCCTTGGATTCGACGATCAGCTTCCTCGGCGGGATGGCCTCGGGGTGCTCGTAGCAGGAGAAGACGGCGATGAACGACGCGTCGGCGAGGTCGAGGGCCTGGTCCGAATGGGCGCCCATCTTGGTGTACGCGTTCGTGTAGCACTCGATGAGGGCGTTGTTGAAGCCGACCGGCAGGGCGGCGCGTTCCTGGATCAGGCGAGCCAGCCGCTCGTGCACCGCACCGAAGTGCTGTGCCGGGTGGGCGTACTGACTGGTCGTGCGTACGAGCGGAACGCCACCGCTCGCCTCGTCGACCTTGGTGAGCGTGGTGCCGCGCCGTCCCTTTCCCAAGTCCTCGAAGCGGGCCGAGACGGAGAGCTCCGCGAAGAGGTTTTTCTCCACCGCGAGGTCGTAGCCGAGAACGGCATCCGAGATCCTAGACGCGGGGAGCAAGGTAGTCTCCCGAGTTCATGCTGAAGAGGAACTTGTCACCGTAATCGACGAAGGACGTGCTCCGGTTCTCCTCGGCGTACAGCCGGCGCAGGTCGTCCATGCCCTCCTGCGTGGCAGCCTCCAACTCAACGAGCTCACCGCCCTGTTGGAGAAAGGTGTGGCCGTCCTTGTGAACGGCCTCCGTGCTCGAACAGCGGACCACGTACCCAAGTCGGGTCGGGAGCAGCTCGGCGTCCAGGGTCGAGGGACGGATCTCGTGGGTGTAGAGACGATTGGTGGACAGCGGCATGAAGAAGACGGAACCGGGATACAGGGTCACCCCGAACCGCGCGGGAAGAGCGGCGATCGGCTCCTTCAGGCGGAAGTTGAGCCTGGTGAGCCCGCTGGTGCGCTTTACACCGCGGTCGAAGGGATCATCGGCCATGGGCCGGAGCCTGTCGAGTCCGTCGTAGAAGGTGCAGAAGGCCATGATGCCGTTGACGGGCATGTCCTTCGTCTTGTCGGCGTGGGAGGAGATCTTGGCCTTGGACTGCTTGCGCTCCGCCGTGGCGAGGGTGTTGTGGTAGACCTGCGCGAGCACGTGGTTGAGCGGTGCCTGGCCACGGAAGACGGTGGCGGCCTCGTGGTTGAGGGCCTCGACGATTTCGGTGTCGGTCGTGCGGAAGGTCTCGGTCGGCCCCGAGAGGTTGGTGGAGCAGCGGAGCAGGCGGAAGTGCAGCGCGTCGTCATCGTTCCGCTTGACGGGCGTCAGGTAGATCCCGCTGCGGTGGGCCGTCCCCGGCTTGGTGGACTCCGTCAGGGACTGGAACTCGTGCTCGGCGCGGATCCTGCCGAAGTGGTCGGCTTCGGGCTCGAAGAAGCGGCGGTAGTACACGCCGACGCCGTGCACACGGACCGGAACCCGGCCCAGGCCGACCACGGTCCACGGCCCGTCGGTGCCCTCCGGATAGCCGTGCGACAGCTCGCTGACGACGAAAACCCGTGCAGCCGAACGAAGTTCGTGGGCGCTGAAGCCGGAGACGTCACCGCACAGGTAGACGGTCTTCCCCGCGATCTCGGTCGAGCCGGAGGCGAGTTCCTCAGGCGTGATGACGGACCCGAAGAAGTCCCCGAGCAATTCACGGTCCGTCACCGTCGAAGGTGCGACCAGGATGTTGTCCGCATCCTCGATGTGGGCTTCTGCTGTCTGCATCAAAAATTACCTGTCGTTCGCCGAGCCTCGATGCTCTCACGAGGCTCGGCGGCGGACAACGAACGGTTGTGCAGCTGCTGCTACTGCAGGTGCCGGGTGAAGAACCGGGCGGCGGCCTCTCCGGCGAACTGCGGGACGCCGGTGTGCCCGCCCATGTTGGCGTTGAGCGTCTTCTCCCGGGAGGCGAAGGCGTCGAAGAGTTCGAGGGAGGCCTGCCGGTCGTTCCCCTCGTCGTCCCACTGGAGCAGGACGTGCAGCGGAATGCCGACCCGCCGGGCCTCCTCCAGGGTGGCGGCGGGCACGAAGCTCCCCGCGAACAGGACGGCCGCCTCGATGCGCGGATCGACCGCCGCCAGCCGGGTGCCGATGGCGATCACCCCGCCGGAGTAGCCGACGGGGCCCCGGAGTTCGGGCAGTTCGAGGAGGGCGTCCAGAGCGGCTCGCCACTCCGGGACGGCCCGGTCCACCAACGGGAGGATCAGGGCGTCGACGATGGCCGGGCCGACCGGTTCGCCGGCCTCCATCGTGCGGCGCAACTCGGCGCGGGCGCGGTCGAGTTCGGGCAGACGAGGGCGGTCTCCGCTGCCGGGGAGTTCGATGGTGGCGGTGGCGAAGCCGTCCGCCGCGGCCTGTCGCGCCCGGGCGAGCAGGGCGGGGTACATCCGGGTCAGGCCGAGGGGAGGGTGGCCGAGCAGGATCAGCGGGGCCGGCTCGGCGGCCGGTGCGGGCGTCCAGAGGAAGCCCGGGACGTCGCCGAGGGTGAACCCGCGCTCGAGGAGGTCGCCGTCGAGACGCTGTTCGGAGGTGAAGCGCATGGTCGTCATGCCTTTCGGGAGAGCTCGGGAAACGGCGCTCCCGGACGACCTACCGCCCGACCGTGACCTCGGAGAGGAGCACCCACGTCGATACTGCGTTCACGGGTACCACCTCCTCGTCCTGCCACACGGTCACCGGAAATCTAGCAGCGGCCACGACCGGGAGCCAAACGCTCACCGTGCCCCCATGACCGCCGAGCTGCGTAGGACGTTCGAGGTGGTGACGGCCGGGCGCCGGTAAGTCGGTGGAGGGGGCGGAGGGGGCACGGTCATACTCGGCCGGTATGACGAGTGATCAGGAGGGACCGGGCGCCGAGGCGCTGCGGCGGGTGCTGGAGCGGGCGGGCGGGCCGGAGGTGCTGGCGCTGCTGGCCGAGGAGTTGAGCGGGGCGGACCTGACCACCTTGATGCTGGAGGTGTACCGGCGGCGGGCCGGGCGGACCGGGCCGGCCGAGGTGATGCGGCGGTACCGGAGTGACCGTTTCGTGGCGCCGTCCCCCGTCGGGTACCGGGAGCTGCGGCGGGCCGAGGACCGGCTGGTGGCGGCGCTGCCGGAGGGGTTCGAGGTGGTGACGCTCGCCCCGTTGGTGCCGTTGGCCGCGCACAGCGCCGTCGGCCCCGTCGACCCGCGCAAGGTGGTGGCCACCGTCCGCGGTACGGAGGTGGCGGCGGACCCGACCAACGGGCTGGCCCTGGAGGCGGCCCGGCGGCGTGCGGAGGTGGCGGCGGACAGGCGGGCGGCGGCGGGGCCGGTGCGGCTGGCGGCGAGTCAGCGGGTGGTGCGGGCGCAGCGGTTCCAGGGGGCCGGGATGTCCGCCCACTTCCAGCTCTTCGCGGTGGTGACGGCGGGACGGGACAGCGGCGGGCAGCGCTTCGAACGCGAGCACCTGCTGGAGCACCTCCGCTTCGCGGCGCGGGCCCTGGCCGGCCCCACGGGTGGGCGGGCCGAGATCCGCCTCACCGTGCTGGATGCCTCCGCCGCCCCGCTCCTGGAGCACGTCCGGACGGAACTGGCCGGCACCCCGGGCCTGGACGTGGTCGAGGACCCCGACCGGGCCACGGGGCGCGGCTACTACTCCGGCCTCTGCTACAAGGTGCACCTCGTCACGCCGGACGGTCCGGTGGAGGTCGCGGACGGCGGCTTCACCGACTGGACCCGGCGGCTCACCGGCAATGGCAAGGAGCGCCTGCTGATCGGCGGCTTCGGCGTGGACCGCCTCGCCGCCGGGCCGGCGCTGTGAGGGGCCGTCAGGTCCGGTCGGGGGAAGGGGAAGAAGGGGAAGGGGTGCCGCGGCGCTGGAACCAGCGGGCCACCGGGTGCAGGGTCGCGCCGTGCAGCAGGATGCTGAGCAGCACGGTGGTGCACATGACGTCGATGACGAAGAACCCGCGCTCCTCGTCCAGGTGGGTGGCGGCCAGGACGGCGAAGACGATCGAGGTGACGCCGCGCGAGCCGAGCCAGCCGATCGCGGCGCGCTCCGGCCAGGAGAACTCCAGCCGCCCGAGGGAGAGCAGCACCGGCACCATCCGGGCGACGGTGAGGACCAGCAGCGCGTAGCCGAGCACCGTCCAGGACACCCCGTCGGCGAACTCCTGGGCGGCCAGGGCGCCGAGCGTGAACCAGACCGCGAAGGCCATCAACTGGCTGGTGTCGCGCACCAGGTGGACGGTGGCCGGGCCGAGGGTGTGGGCGGCGGGGGCGAAGCAGACCCCGGCCACGAAGGCGGCGACGAAGCCGTTCCCGTCGATCAGGACGGCGGAGCTGTACGCCAGGAACGGCAGCGCCAGGGTGGCGAACGGGAGCGACTCGGGGCCGGTCCAGCCCTTGGCCACCGCCACGGGGGCGACCCGGCTCGCGAGCAGGCCCCAGAAGCAGCCGACCAGCAGGGCCAGGCCCGCGCCCTTGAAGGTGCTCCAGAGCAGTGAGCCGACGGAGGTGTCGGCGGCGGAGGTGAGGTTGGCCAGGCAGAACAGGAAGACGGGGGAGATGAGGCCGTCGTTGAGGCCGGCCTCCAGGTTGAGCGCGGCCCGGACGCGCAGCGGGATGCGGGCCTCGGCCAGCAGGGCCGAGATCGGGGCCAGGTCGATCGGCATCACCACCAGGGCGATCACCGCCGGCAGCCACCAGCCCTGGCCGGGGAAGAGGAGGTGGCCGAGCAGGGTGGCCAGGCCGATCGAGGCCGGGAGCGCCAGGGTGAGCAGCCGCCACTCGCCGGAGGTGCGGGAGCGGTCGTAGTCCTTGGACTCGGTGGCGTCGGTGAACAGCAGGACGGCGAGCACGACTTCGGTGGCGAGCTGGAAGCCGTGCGCGTCCAGGTCCAGCGGGACGGTGGGGTCGTCGCCAGTGGTGAGCGCCATCCCGGCGAGGGCGAAGGCCAACGGCCCGGTGACGCTCCAGCGCGCCAGCCGGTCGGCCATCAGGGCCCAGGCGAAGAGCAGGAACAGCAGGATCAGTATGGCGGTCATCGACTCTCGCAGATCAGTGGCGCGGCAGGTACGGCGGCGGGTACGGAGGGGTGAGTCGATCACCCGTCCGCGCGCCAGCCTCTCAGAGCCGCGCCTGCCCCCGGCGGCGCCACACGGGCAGTCCCGGCTGCCCCGGACGCGGCTCCGCCCCGGTACCGCGGGGTACCGGGGCGGGTGGTCCGACGGACCGTCAGGGGGCCGGTGGGATCAGGCCTCCGGGTCCCAGTCCTTGAGGAGGTGGAACAGCTCCTGCTCGCCGTCGCCCTTGACCGACTCGATCGGGAGGCGGCCGTAGAACATCAGGACCAGGTCCGAGGCGGTGCCGCGGACCGAGCCGGTCGGGGCGGCGTGCTCCTCGCCGGGGGCGAGGGCCACGGCGGCGGCGCCGGCGGCGTCGAGGGTGAGGCGCCAGACGCGGCCCTCGGTGGCCTCGAAGTCGCCGATGACGGGCTGGTGCGGCCAGGCGACGGTGGTCGTCACGCAGGTCTCCAGGAACTCCTCCACGCCGTCCAGCGCGATCCGCTCCGGCAGCGCCTGCGGGGCACCGATGGCGGACTGCGCGTCGTAGGTGTGGACGGCGCTCTCCTGGACGCGGTGCCGTGCGACGCCGCCGGCGGTCTGCGGGGTCGCGCCCTCCGCCCACCAGGTCCAGCAGGGGGCGTCCTCGCCGAGCTCGCGCAGGGTGGACACCAACTGCTCGGTCCCGGCGGCCAGCCAGGCCAGCAGGGCGTCGAGCTCGCGCGGTGCGGGCTCGGCCTTGGCGGCCAGGCCCTCGGGGGAGGGGCCGCCGGCGGGGCCCGCGGCGACGTTGTGGGACCAGAGGCGCTCGCCTCCGCCGAGGTGCTGGGCCAGGTCGTACAGCGTCCAGTCCGGGCAGCCGGGGACGGTGGCGTCCAGGTCGGGAGCGGCGGCGACGGCCGCGCGGAACGCGGTCGCGCGCTCCTCGATGAGCTCGAGCAGCACGGGGAAGGCGAGGGTCTGTGTCACGGGTGACTGTCTATCACTCCTGATCCCAGAATCTGACATGGTTTTCTCAGGACCGTTCCTAAGCCCCTGGTCGTAGGCCCAACGCCCGAAGCGGACCGGCCCGGTGGGAGGGTGGGATGAGGGCATGAACAGTGACACACCCCTGCCCGGGACGGTCGTCGAGCGCCTGGCGGTCGAGCGCAACGCCTGGCTCTGCACCGTCCGCGCCGACGGCACCCCGCACGTGACCCCGATCTGGTTCGTCTACCGCGACGGCGTCTGGTGGATCGGCTCGGACGCCCGCTCCGTCAAGGTCCGCAACGTCCTGCACCGCCCCTCCGTCTCCCTCGCCCTGGAGGGCGGCAACGCCCCGGTGGTCGCCGAGGGCGAGGTCACGGTCCGTCAGGAGGGCGACTTCCCGCCCGGGATCGTGGAGGCCTTCGCCGCCAAGTACGCCTGGGACGTCTCCGCCCCGTACCGCCCGGACAGCGCCCGCGTCCTCCTCGAAGTCCCGGTCCGCCGCTGGCTCCTGGCGGGCACCGCGCAGTGAGCCGCCGGCCGGGGAGGCGGGGCAGCCCGCACTGCTCGTCAGGTGCATCCGGGCAGGATGCCGCGTCGGGTAGTACAGGTCGGCACACCCACCCCGGAGCAGTAACCACTGAGCGCGACGGCGGTGCGTCAGCCAGACTCGGCTGGTGACGGCCCGTCACGGGCCGTCGCTTCCCGGCTCTGGAGGTCCGAAGATTGAAGACGCCGACTCCAAGGCGCGCGGCGCGGGTCTCGGCGGCGATCGCGCCGGCGGCCGCGGCGATGGTGCTGCTGATCGCCGGCGGGACGCCCGCCGAGGCGCTGGTGAACGGGCAGGCCACCAGCATCGAGCAGTACTCCCACGTGGTGTCGATCCGCCAGAACGGGAATCACATCTGCAACGGTGCGCTCGTCAACACCGTCACCGTGGCGACCGCGGCGCACTGCGTGGTCCCGATCGAGAGGTCCCTCAGCAGTGTCGAGGTGGTCTCGGGGACGACTTACCTGGACAGTGGCGGCCAGCGGCACAGGGTCTCCCGGACCTACGTTCACCCGAACTACAACAGGTACGGCACCGGGCGGCCCATCGACGACATCGGCCTCATCCAGCTGGCCCAACCCTTGCAGGAGAACGCCGGGCAAAGGCCCGTCCGCCTGCCGACCTCGGCGCCGTACCGGGGTGAGCGGGTGACGGTGACCGCGTGGGGCTTGACGGGTGACAAGCAGCGGGTGCACAACGACCTGCGGAAGATCGACGCTCAGGTCATGCTCCACGACGAATGCCGGACGTACCTCCAAGGAATCATGGAGGTCGGCTCCAAGGAGTTCTGCACCCTCATCGGCACCGGCACGGGCACGTGCAACGGGGACAGCGGCGCGCCCCTGGTCAGAGACAGTGACCGGACTCTCGCCGGAGTCGTGTCCGGGGGCCTCCCCTGCGCCCGCGGCTACCCGGACGTGCAGACCTCCGTCTACCCCTACGTCTCCTGGATCAGGTCGATCGTCCCCGGCGTCTAGTGCCGCGCCCGGCAAGGTTTGCCCCGTCGGACAACACCCGGTCCGCCGGCGGCAGCGGCTCGACCTCAGGCCCGGGTGCGTTCGGCGGACCAGGCGGACCAGAGGGCGGCGTAGGGGCCGTCGGCGTCGACGAGGGCGGCGTGGGGGCCGGTCTCGACGACGCGGCCGCCGTCGAGGACGACGACGCGGTCGGCGGTGGCGGCCTGGGTGAGGCGGTGGGCGACGGTGAGGGCGGTGCGGCCGGCGAGGGCGGCGTCGGCGGCGGCCTCGAGTTCGCGGGCGCCCGCGCTGCCGGCGTCGGCGGTGGCCTCGTCGAGGACGGCGATCGGGGGGTCGGTGAGGACCAGGCGGGCCAGGGCGAGGTGCTGGGCCTGGGCGACCGTCAGGCGGTGGCCGCCGTCGCCGACCACGGTGGCCAGGCCCTCGGGGAGGGCGTCCACCCAGGTCAGGGCGCCGACGGTGGCGAGTGCGGTGCGCAGTTCGCCGTCGGTGGCGGCGGGCCGGGCGAGCCGCAGGTCGTCGGCGAGCGGGCCGGCGAAGACGTGCACCTCCTGGCTGATCAGGGCGACGGTGCGGCGGACCCCGGCCGGGCCGAGCTCCGCGAGTTCGGCGCCGCCGAGCCGGACGGAGCCGGAGGAGACCCGGTGCACCCCGGCGACCAGTTTGGCGAGGGTGGTCTTGCCCGCCCCGCTGGCCCCGACCAGGGCGACCCGTTCGCCGTCACGGACCGTCAGGGAGACGTCGTGCAGCACCGGGTGTCCGTCGCGGTAGGCGTGGTGCAGGCCGGCGACGGTGACCGAGGCGTCGGTGGGGGCGGGGGCGGGGGCGGAGGCGGGGGAGGGCGAGGGTTCGGAGGGGAGGGCGGAGAGCCCGACCAGCCGGGCCAGGGCGGCGCCGGCCGACTGGGCGTCGTCGACCAGGACCAGGGCGGCGTTGATCGGGTTGAAGAGGCTGTGGAAGTACAGGGCCGCGGCGGTGGCCGTGCCCAGGCTCACCGCGCCGCCGTCCACCAGCAGGAAGCCGACCACCAGCACGGAGGCCAGCCCGATGAACTCGGCGAGGTTGAGCCGGGAGAAGAAGCCGGTGACCAGCCGGGTGCCGCGCATCCAGAGCTGGACGGAGGCGTCCGAACGCTGCTCCACCAGCGCCACCTGGCGCTCCGTCAGCCGCAGCGCCCGCACCGTCCGCACGCCGCCGACGCCGTCCAGCAGCTGCTGCTGGAGCTCCCCGGCGGCGGCCCGCTGGGCGGCGTAGACCGGGACGGCCCTCGGCAGGTACCAGCGCATGGTCAGCCAGTGCACGGGGGCGGCCGCCAGCACGGCGAGCGCGAAGCGCCAGTCCAGCACCGCCAGGGCGACCAGGGTGAGCACGATGGTGAGCACCGAGCGGGCGAACTCCGGCAGCGCCTGGCGGACCGTCCGGGCGACCAGGGCGACGTCCCCGGTGACCCGGGAGGTGAGGTCGCCGACCCCGGCCCGTTCCACCCGCTCCAGCGGGAGCCGCAGCGCCCGCTCGACGAACTCCTCGCGCACGGTGGCCAGGACGCTCTCGCCGAGCCGGGCGACCAGGGCGCTGCCGTACGCGACGGCCGCCCCGCGCACCAGGGCGACGGCGACCAGCAGGGCCAGCGGCAGGGTGAGCGAGCCGGTGCCGGCCTTCTCCACCACCAGGTCGACCAGGCGGCCGAGCAGCGGGGCGGTGAGCAGCCCGACGGCGGTGCCGAGCACCAGCACGGCCAGCGCCCCGGCGGTCAGGCCGCGCTGACGGAGCAGCAGGCGGCGCAGCACGGCCCAGGTCGCGGCGCCGCTCGCGACCGGCAGCAGCTCCCGTTCCGAGGGGGCGGTGGGGACGGACGGGGACATGGTCGGGTCCTCCGAGGCGGTCGTCGTCATGCCAGCACCAGGGTCCGGTAGGCGGGATCGGCGGTCAGGGCGTGGTGGGTGCTGTCGGCGGTGACGGTGCCGTCGGTGAGCAGCACGACCCGGTCGGCGCGGGAGAGCAGGGCCGGGCTGGTGGTGACCAGCACGGTGGTGCGGCCGCGGCGCAGTTCGCGCAGCCGCTCGGCGATCCGGGACTCGGTGACGGAGTCCACGGCGGTGGTCGGGTCGTGCAGGACGAGGACGGCGGGGGATGCGGCCAACGCCCGTGCCAGCGCCACGCGTTGACGCTGCCCGCCGGAGAGCGAACGGCCGCCTTCGCTGACCTCGGTGTCCAGTCCGGAGGGCAGCGCGGCGGCCACCTCGTCGGCGGCGGAGGCGGCGAGCACGGCCTCGGTCAGCTCGCCGTCGGGGGAGGCGAGGACGTTCTCGCGGAGCGTGCCCGCGAAGAGCACGGCGTCGTGGTGGGCGACCAGGACGGAGCGGCGCAGCTCGGCCGGGTCGAGCGCGGTCAGGCCGGTGCCGTCCAACTCGACCGCGCCGGTGGCCGGATCGGCCTCGCGGCCGAGGCAGCGCAGCAGGTCGGCGGCGGCCGCCGGATCGTCCGTGACCACGCCGAGCAGCTCGCCGGGCGCGACCTCCAGGTCGAGGCCGCGCAGGGCGCCGAACCCGACGCCGCGCAGCCGCAGCCCGCCGGTGGCGGTGGCCTGAGCGGGGGCGGGCCCGGCGGTGGCGGTCCGAGCGGTGGCGGTTGCGGCCGGCGTGCCGGGGCGGCCCGGGACGGCCGGCGGGGCGGCCAGGACCTCGGCGATCCGCCCGGCCGAGGCCCGGCCCTGGGCGAACTCGCCGTTGGCCCAGGTGAGCACCTGGAACGGGCCGAGCAGGAACTGGGCCAGGCCCACCGCGGCGACCAGTTCGCCGACGCTGATCCGGCCGTCCATCGCCAGCACCGTGCCGACCAGGGCGATCAGCACGATGAAGAGCCCGGTCAGCGCCTGGAGCCCCCCGTCGTGCGCGGCCCGGCTGCGGGCGGCCCGCAGCGCGGCGGCGAGCGAGTCCTGACTGACCGTCCGGTACCGGGCCACCGCGGCCGCCTCGGCGCCGATGCCCTTGAGCACCCGCAGGCCGGTGACCAGGTCGGCGGCGATGCCGCCGGCCCGGGCGGCGCGCTCCTGCTCGACGCCGCTGCGCCGCTCCAGCGGACGGCTGATCCGGTGGCCGAGCCAGAGCAGCGGCGGTGTGCCGAGCAGTACCAGCAGGCCCAGCGGCACCGAGATCCGCAGCAGCAGCGCGGCGCTGACGCCCAGTCCGGCCAGGGCGGCGACCCCGAACGGCAGCACGGTGGCCACCACGCCGACCCGCTTGGCGTCGCCGGTGGCGATGCCGGCCAGCGCGCCGGGCAGGTGGCCCGCCTCGGCGCCGCCGTACGGGTCGAGCACCCGGGTGGTGAGGGAGAGGCGCAGGCGGTGGGCGGCCTGTTCGCCCGCGCGCTCGGCCAGGCGGGCGCCGGTGCGGTAGCAGGTGGAGAGGAGCAGGAAGAGCACGGCGAGCAGGGCCAGCCAGCGCAGCAGCGCGGGGGCGGAGCCGGTGGCCACCGCCCGGTCGATCACCGCGCCCATCACCACCGGTACCAGTGCCTCGCAGGCCTGGTGGCCCATCCCGAGGAGGGCGGCGCCGGTCAGCAGGCGGCGTTGGCCGCGGAGTGCGCCGCGCAGGACGGTGCCTCCGCTCGGTCCTGCTGTGGCCATGGGCGTCCTTCCGGGAGGGGGAAACTGACGTGATGTGAGGTGATCTCGGGCTCGGGTCGCAAAGCCCTTTGGTGGTAGTGGTCCTGACGGAGCGTCAGCTGATCGTTCGGGTATTGACCTCCATCGAACAGACAGGTTAGCCTTACCTAACTATGAATGTCGAACCGTCGGCCCTGCGGCGCACTCTCGGGTTGGCCCTGGCCGCAGGGGTGCTCCTCCTGCTCTGTCTGCTCAGCCTCTGGGTCGGCACCCGGGACGTCCCGTTCGGCGAGACCTGGCGGGTGCTCTGGCACCCCGACGGTTCGAACGCCGCCACCGTCGTCCACGACTACCGCATCCCGCGCACCCTGCTCGCCCTGCTGGTCGGTACCGCCCTCGGCACCGCGGGCGCCCTGATGCAGGCGCTCACCCGCAACCCGCTGGCCGACCCGGGCCTGCTCGGCGTCAGCCTCGGCGCCGCCACCGGCGTCGTGGTGGCGATCGGCTTCCTCGGCGTCGGCAGCGTGCTCGGCTACGTCTGGTTCGCCCTGCTCGGCGCCGCCGTGACCACCGTCGCCGTCCACCTGCTCGGCGCGGCGGGCCGCGGCCAGGCCACCCCCGAACGGCTGGTGGTGGCCGGAGCCGCCCTCACCGCCGTGCTGTTCGCCTTCGACTCCGCCGTGCTGCTGCTCGACCCCGAGGTCTTCGACGAGTTCCGGTTCTGGACCGTTGGCTCGCTCGCCGGGCGCCGCTACGACGTCCTCCTGGCCGTGCTCCCCTTCGTCCTGACGGGCGGTCTGATCGCCGTCGCCCTGGCCCGGGCCCTCAACGCGCTCGGCCTCGGCGACCAGGTCGGCCACGGCCTGGGCGTCGCCGTCGGCCGCACCCGCGCCCTCGGCGGCCTCGCCGTCCTGCTGCTGTGCGGCGCCGCCACCGCGGCCGCCGGGCCGATCGCCTTCCTCGGCCTGGCCGTCCCGCACGTGGCCCGCTTCCTGGTCGGCCCGGACCAGCGCTGGGTGCTCGCCTACTCCGCCGTGCTCGCCCCGCTGCTGCTGCTCGCCGCCGACGTGGCCGGCCGGGTGGCCGGGGCGCCCGGGGAGATCCAGGTCGGCATCGTCACCGCCGTGCTCGGCGGCCCGCTCTTCCTCGCCCTGTGCCGCCGCCGGAAGCTGGTGCTGCTGTGAGTGCCCGTCAGCCCACGGCAGGGGCCCGGCCGATCGGCCACCCGGTGCTGCGCCGCGGCCGGTGGTCGGTGCGCCTGGTCCCCCGGACGGCCGCCGTCTGCGCCGCCCTCACCGTCCTGCTGCTCGCCGTCTGCCTGCTCGCCCTGGCCGTGGGGGAGGTGCGACTGACACCGGGGGAGGTGTTCGGCGCGCTCACCGGCGAGCCGGGCGCCGCCGACTTCGTGGTCAACACCCTGCGCCTGCCCCGGCTGCTGCTCGCCCTGCTGGTCGGCGCCGCGCTGGCGGTCAGCGGGGCCGTCCTCCAGGGCCTGACCGGCAACCCGCTCGGCAGCCCCGACGTCATCGGCCTCACCAACGGTGCCGCCACCGGCGCCCTGCTGGTCATCGTGGTCCGGCACGGCAGCCTCACCGAGACCGCCCTCGGCGCGCTGGCGGGCGGCCTGGCCACCGCCCTGCTGGTCCAACTCCTCGCCTCGGGGCGGGGGTTGCCCGGCTTCCGGCTGGTGGTGATCGGCATCGGCACCAGTGCCATCCTGCTGTCCGTCAACTCCTACCTGATCACCCGCGCCAGCCTGGAGGACGCGATGGCCGCCCAGAGCTGGCTGATCGGCAGCCTGAACAGCCGCACCTGGCCCCAGGTCACCGCCCTCGCCACCGCCCTCTCCCTGCTGCTGCCGCCCACCCTCTGGTACGGTCGCCGGCTCGGCATGCTCGCCCTCGGCGAGGACACCGCCCGCGCGCTCGGCGTCCGCACCGGCCCGACCCGGACCGCCCTGCTCCTGCTCGGCGTTGCCCTGGCCGCCGTCGGCACCGCCGTCACCGGCCCGATCTGGTTCGTCGCGCTGGCCGCCCCGCAGCTCGCCCGGCGGCTGGTCGGCGGCACGGGCGGCGGCCTGCTGCCCGCCGCCCTCACCGGAGCCCTGCTGCTGGCCGCGAGCGACTTCGCGGTCCAACGGGTCTTCGCCCCCGCCCCCATGCCGGTCGGCATCGCCACCGGCACCCTGGGCGGCCTCTACCTCTGCCTCCTGCTGATCGGCGAATCGCGAAAGAGCCACGCATGACCACCACCACCTCCACCACCTCCACCACACCCGCCGCAGCCGCGGCCTCCTCCTCCCGGTTGCGCGCCGAGGACCTCACGTTGGCCTACGACCAGCGCACGGTGGCCAGTTCACTCTCCGTCAGCATCCCGGACCGGTCCTTCACCGTGATCCTCGGCCCGAACGCCTGCGGCAAGTCCACCCTGCTCAAGGCCCTGGCCCGGCTCATCAAACCCACCGCCGGCACGGTCCACCTGGACGGGGCCGCGATAGCCGGCTACCGCACCCGCGAGGTGGCCCGCCGGCTCGGGCTGCTCCCGCAGTCGGCCAACGCGCCGAGCGGCATCTCCGTCTCCGAGCTGGTCGCCCGCGGCCGCTACCCGCACCAGGGCTTCCTGCGCCAGTGGTCCTCCGAGGACGAGGAGGCCGTCACCGAGGCGATGCGCCGCACCGGCGTCCTCGACCTCGCCGACCGGCCGGTCGACGACCTCTCCGGCGGCCAGCGCCAACGCGTCTGGCTCGCCATGGTGCTGGCCCAGCAGACCGCCATCCTGCTGCTCGACGAACCGACCACCTTCCTGGACATCTCGCACCAGTTCGAGGTGCTCGACCTCTGCGCCGAACTCCACGAGGAGCGCGGCCACACCGTGGTCGCCGTCCTGCACGACCTCAACCAGGCCGCCCGCTACGCCACCCACCTGGTGGTGCTCGGCCCCGACGGCACGGTCGCGGCCGAGGGGGCGCCGGCCGCAGTGCTCACCGCCGAGCTGGTGGAGCGGGTCTTCGGACTCCGCTGCCGGGTGGTCCCCGATCCGGAGACGGGCACCCCGATGGTGGTCCGCGCCGCCCGCAAGGCCGCTGCCTCCGCCCCCGCCCCGGTGGATCAGGACCCGGCCCGATGACGACCCGACTGCTCGGCCTCACCACCTTCCTGATCTCGGCCACCGGCCGCAACGCCCGCGCCAGCCTGGCCGCCCGGGTCGCCGAACGCGGCCTGCGCCTGTGGCACGTCGCCGTCCTGGAGGCCCTCGCGACCGGCTCCCTCTCCAAGGGAGAACTGGCCGCCCGCCTCGACATAAACCCCAGCGACATCGTCAAGGTGGTCGACGACCTGATGGCCGCCGACTGCGCTGTCTGCACCCGCTCGGTACGCGACCGCCGCCGGGTCGAGGTCTCCCTCACCCCGGCGGGCGAATCGCTGCTGGCCGAACTCACCGCCGACCTGGCGGCGGTGGAGGACACCGTCCTGGCCCCGCTCAGCTGCGCCGAACGGAAGCAACTGGCCGGCCTGCTGGAGCGGTTGGCCTAGGGATCGTCCCGTCATTGATCTTTGAGTGGTTCGGGGCGGTGGCGGCCGTTCGCTGGTCGCTCTCGGCCACGCGATGGGATTAGGCCGGCTCCGACGCCGTGATCACACCAGCCACTCCAAGATCATGGCATTGGCGTGGGGGGGGCCCCCGGCCCCCCCCCCCCCCCGCCCCCCCCGGCACCCCCCCCCCGCGCCCCCCCGCCCCCCCCCCCACGGGACAACACCACCAGCGCCCCCCCCCCACGGGCCGGCGGCCCCACCAGGCCG
>NZ_JBITBY010000012.1:55795-270448 GCF_044452665.1 Kitasatospora sp. NPDC051853
GGGGGGGGGGGCGGGGTTGCTGGGGCCTCGCGGCGCCAGGGTTGTTTTTTCGGCGGGCTCCGCCGCTTTTAAAACCCCACCAACTCAATTTTGTTGGTTTGGGGTGGGGGGGGGGGGGGCCCGGGGCCCCCCCCACGGCCAGGACCCGAAGGTCACCGCTCCAGCTCTCGCAGCGGACACTGCCCGATCGGAAATCCAGCTCAAGCGCCACACGCCCTGTCGCCGGCTCCCACTCCTGCCGGACGTCGAGCACGACTTCGCCAAGGTGGGCTGCGAACGGGGTCTCGTCACGTACGGGTCGAACGTCGATCCGTCCCCAGTCGCCCATGTCGAACCCGTCATCCGGCCCGGAGGACTCGACCACGAGGCACCAGTCCGTTCCGCTGGCGATGTTGGTAGACCCACCGTGATCGTCGATCAGCCACACCTCAACCGGGCCGTCGGCAGGTCGCTCGCCGTACGTATGCCAGGACGCCAGCACCTCGACAAGCCGGCTGCCGACCAAGGACGAGGGGTCGATGCCGGGCCCGTGCAGCGGACAGGCCGGGTCCAGGAGCTCCATCCGAGAACCGTACCGCGCCTGCCCGCACCGACTCACCTGCTTGAACGGGGCAGCCCTCAGCTTCCTGTTCCTGGCACCGGGTCGGCCGCCGGGGGACGGGTGGTGGCGTCGATCAGTTGGTCGAACGTGCGGTTCAGCACCGCCCGCCGCTCGTCCTTGAAGCGCGGTGAAGGCTCGAGGCCGTCGATGGTCCGCTCCCAGACGGCCATGAACGTCCTCTTCCAGCCCTCGATCACCTCGGCTTCGGGCAGGTCGTCGCGGGCGTAGCCGGCCTGGGCGAGGACGTGCAGCAGCTCCAGGTTGCACGGCACGGCAACACCCCAGTACTCATCGGGTTCGATGGCGACCGGATCGTCGGCCATCGCCTCGGCGACCTCGCTGACGAGCCGGTCGACGACGATGGACAGGTGATCGAGTGCCGCGTCGCTCTCGAAGTTCCCGCTGCCCCAAGTACCCATGAGGTGCCCTCCCGATGGTGGTGCCGTGTCTTCGGGTCATCGAACCAGGCGAGGGTGACACCGCCGCCGGGCCGCTCCGCCCGCCGGTGGTCGTGGCCGTGTCGCAGGCGCCTGCTGTCAACGGCGGTATGACACCGGATGCAGAGGATCCTCACGGTCGGGGCGAGACGCTGTTCGCCGAAGCCTGCGCGGCTCTCGCCGCGGGCGCTGTTGGGCACGGACCTGCCACCGACCTGAGCTCGCGTCAGCCCGGTCGAGCGGTGCAGGGGGTGTCAGTGGTGGTCGTCATCCTGTCCGGCATGGACGACAGGACCTTCTGGGCACTCATGGACGAGCTGAGCCTCCGGCCGGGTGGCCGGGACGAGCGGTTGGAGTGGCTGCGCGGGACTTTGCGGCGCAGGCCGGCCGCGGAGGCGGTGGAGTTCCAGGCACGCCTGGAGTCGGCGTGCGCGGTGGTCGGCACGGCCGCGCTGTGGCGGGCGGTGCACCGGATCGAGGGGGGCTTGTGCTCCGACGACGGTTTCGACTACTTCGCGCTCTGGTTGGTGGCCCAAGGGCGAGGGACGTACGACGCGGTGCTCGCCGATCCGGATGCCCTCGCCGACGTCGCCGAGGTACGGGCCCTGGTGGGACGGGACCTGCGGGAGTGGCGTGACGACGAGTGGCCGGAGTGGGAGGAGCTCGACTACGTGGCCGGGGAGGTGTTCGACGAGCTGACGGGGCAGGAGGACGACTGCCAGGAGGCGTTCTACGAGGCCCTGAACGCCCTTCAGGAGACGTGGGCGGGGCCCGAAGAGGAGATCGACGACACCGTCGGAGCCACGGTGAGGGCCGGGACGCCTCGGCTCGACGCCCTCTTCCCCGTGGGGGTCGACTCCTGAAGGGCACCCGCAGCAAGCCGGGGCCGGAGTCCGGCCGGCTGCGGGTGGCGGGCCGTCAGGGAGTCAGGACCAGGCTGACGTTGTGGCCGCCGAAGCCGAAGGCGTTGGCCAGGGCGGCGGTCAGGACCCCCTCGCGGGGCTTGCCGGTCACGATGTCCAGGGGGATCTCGGGGTCCGGGTCGGTGAGGTTGGCGGTGGGCGGGGTGATGGCGTCGCGGAGCGAGAGCACCGTGGCCAGGGCACCCAACGCGCCTGCGGCGCCGAAGAGGTGACCGGTCATCGACTTCACGGCGGTGACGGCCGGGTGGGTGCCGACCGCGGTGGCGATCGAGCGGGCCTCGGTGAGGTCGCCGAGCTGGGTGGAGGTGGCGTGGGCCTGGACGAGCGCGATGTCGGCGGGCGTCAGCCCGGCCTCGGCGACCGCCCGGCGGATGGCCCTGGCCTGGCCGTCGGTGTGCCCGGCGGTGATGTGGTGGGCGTCGGAGGTGACGGCCGCCCCGGCCAGACGGGCGTGCCGCCGGGCGGAGCGGGCGGCCGCGAAGGAGGCCCGCTCCAGCACCACCACGGCGGCGCCCTCCCCGATCACGAAACCCTCCCGCCCGAGGTCGAACGGCCTTGAGGCTTCGGCGGGTTCGTCGTTGCGGGTGGAGTGCGCGCGGGCCTGGGCGAACCCGGCGAGGGGCAGCGGGTGGATGCAGGCCTCGGCCCCGCCGGCCACCACCACGTCCGCCCGGCCGAGACGGATCAGGTCCAGCCCGAGGGCGATGGCCTCGGCCCCGGAGGCACAGGCCGAGACGGGCGTGTGGGCTCCGGCCCGGGCGTTCAGCTCCAGACTCACCCAGGCGGCCGGGCCGTTGGCCATCAGCATCGGCACGGTGTGCGGCGACACCTTGCGGACACCGCTGTCCTGGAGGACGTTGTGCTGCCCGAGCAGGGTCAGCGCTCCGCCCGTCCCCGTCCCGATCACCACCGCCAACCGCTCCGGATCCACCTCCGGCGACCCGGCGTCGGCCCACGCCTCCCGCGCCGCGATCAGCGCCACCTGCTCGCACCGGTCCAACCGCCGGGCCTGCACCCGGTCCATCACGGTGGACGGCTCCACCGCCAGCCTCCCGGCGATCCGTACGGGGAAGCCCTCGGCCCACTCCTCCTCGATGGCGGTGATCCCCGACTGCCCGGCCAGCATCGCGGCCCAGGTGGTCGGCACGTCGCCGCCGAGTGGAGTGGTGGCGCCGAGGCCGGTGACGAGCACGTCTTCGAGGACGGTCATGGCGAGGCTCCTTCTGTAGGGGTGACACAGGCCGACGGGCGAGTTCTTCGCCGGCCGAACGCCACTCTGCCAAGCCGCAGTTCGTCCCTTGGTGTTCTTCCTTACCGCGTCCCGCCCTGACGGTTTGTAGGTTTCCGACGTTTGCCCGTGTCAGCCGCCGGACAGTCGCCCGGTCGGCTCAGAACGCGATGAGCGGCTCGTAGACCGTGCCCTCCGGCGTGAAGACCAGGGCGTAGTCCGCCCCCGCGCCGACGGCGACCTCGCGCAAGCGGGTCAGGGCCTCGGCCTCGGTCGGGAGGGTGAGGCCGAGCGCGGCGGCGGCCCGGTCCCGGCGCACCTCCAGGTCCGGCATGTCCTCCAGGTACTCGGCGGCCCGCTCGGCGCCCTCCTCGGCGGTGAGCGTGGGGCAGTCGCGCCACCACGGTGCGACGAGCAGCAGTTGCAGCAACTCCGGCAGCCCGATCGCGAGCAGGGCGGCCTGGCCCTCGGAGTCGGCGTAGAGCACCGGACGCTCCTCGCCGCCGTCACCGCAGAAGTAGTAGGTGCCCCCGGCACCGTCACCCGCGAAGCCCTCCAAGGCCGCCCCGGACGCCAGGTGCACCTCCTCGACGTGGTCACCGTGGTCGAGGTCCAGGTCGCCGGGCCAGGAGAGGAAGTCGGCGAGGTCGTCGTCCTGGCGGATGACGGAGATCAGTGATCGCATGCACGGCACTGTAGTGGCCCTCGCCGACAGCCGAACTGGCCTGTCCGGATGGGAGGATGACGCTCTGTCGGGGTTTCGCGACGGGCCGGTCGGCACCCGTTCACTCGTAGACGCGGGCCGCGCCGAGCTGCCACGCCACGGATGCCCAGTTCACGGGTTCGAGCGGTGGCGTGCCGGGGAACCTGGCGGGCCGGCCGAGGCTGTCCCCGAGCCAGGACTCCCAGGACTCCAGGAACCGAGCCGTCGATCCGCTCGCCCAGCCGCTGCTGTCACCGGCCCAGAGCCCTCGATCCACCCTGTCCCGCGTCCAGGCCCGCGCGCGGGCGTAGTCGGCCGCCAACGTTCGCAGCAGGACGCGCAGCTCGCCGGACGACGCGACCGGTGGCTCCTCCGCCAGGGGCGCGGGCTCGGCGTGCCCGGCCGACGGGGCGTCCACCGCGCGGAGCAACTGGTCGGCCAGGCCCGGCCAACCGGGCTCCGGGGCACGGTCGGGAAGGAGACCGGCCCAGCGCAACAGGAGGTCGTCGACCTCCGGGGCACCGGAGCCGAGGCCCTCGAACCGCGCGATGAGCCGCCGCAGCAGCACACGGAAGTCCTCGCCGGTCTCCACCTCGTTCGTCACGGCGTGAGGGTAGAGCGGCGAGGCGGGACCCGTCGACCGGATATCGGGCCACCTCCCCGGGACTCGGCGGCCCCGGGGACGTGGCCGGTCCTCCGCGGATCAGATCTCGATGCGCCGTTGCCACCAGGGGAGGTGGTGGGGAGCGAACGGGTCGTTGACGGTCCTGCGGACGACGCGGGCGTCGACGGGGGCCAGCGCGGCGCGCAGTTCACGTCGGGCCCGGAGACGCAGATTGCAGGCCGCCACTTCGAGCAGCGTGCGGATGTGCCCGGTGGGGACATCCGCGTAGCCGTAGTGCTGGTCTTCGGCGTTGCGGGGCCGGCCGGCCCGGAGTGCCCAGCGTCGGAAGGCGAGAGCGACGTCGCCCCGTGGTAGGCCCAGCCTGCGCTCGAATGTGACGATCTGTCGGTTCGCCGAGGCGGACAGCCCTGGTATGACGGTCCGCCTGGAGTGCTTCGTGTTCCGCAGCGGCAGCTGGGACCTGATCTCGCCCGGTGACCGGCGAGGCATGTGTACTTCCCGAGGACGTAGGTGTCGGTGGATTCTCGCACACCACTGAACTCGATCGAGTGCTGTCGGAGTCGGCCGCCCGGCGGCGGGTAGTGTGCGGCCGTGAATCTTGAGCACGTGCGCGGCCACTGGTTGACGTCGGTCGTCCTGCGCACCGATGTGGAGCCCAGCGAGGCTGTTGTCGTGCTGAGTTCGGGGGAGGGTACCGACGTGACCCTCCGCCTGGCCGGGATCGTGCACGCCAGAGCCGACATCAGCAGCCCGGACGCCGATTTCGTGGACCAGGTGGTCGTGCGGGAACTGCCCCGGTACGGCCCGTGGCCGGTCGAGGCCCACCACCTTCTCCAGCACCACAACAACTGCTCCGTGCTGCACTGGCTGACCATCACCGGCCCGAGCACGGTGGAGATCGTCGCCGAGGAGTTCAGCGTCGACCAGTAGTGCTTCGTCAGGCGTCCGGCCAGGCGAGGGGTGGTTCTCTGCGGGGGCTGTTGCCGTACTGCGCTATACCGCCGCGTCCGGACCGGCGAGGCGGACGACCACCGTGCCGGCCTGGCATTCGCCGAACTCCCAGGCGGCGAGGAGGAGATGGCCCCCGGCCGCCACGGCGTCGGTGGCAGCGGGCCAGGCGTCGGCGGCGCGGTAGCGGGCTCCGCGGGAGCGGGCGTCCTGCGGGGTGCGGCTGAGGTGCCGCAGTCGCTGTCGGAGGACGGGGTCGGGGACGGCGGCCAGGGCCTCCTGCCACGGTTCGGCGGCGGTCGACTCCCGTTCCTCCCCGGGAAGCGGAGCCCAGTCGGCCGGGGCGCCGGTGGTGAAGGTGGCCGCGCGCATCGCGTCCGTCAGCGTCCCGTCGGTGGCGACCCGCAGCACCACGCCCAGCCAGCCGTTGAGCGCGCCGACGGAGGCCAGGTCGACCCCGTGCCGGGCCAGCAGGACGGCCAGGTCGGTGCCGCGGACCAGCACCTCGCCGTCCTCCTCCGGCTCCACCCCGGCGGCCCGGACCGCCGCGGCGAAGTCGGCGTCGAACGGCCGGGGCCCCTTGTGGCCGTCCTCGCCCCAGGGGCCGGTGCCGTCCAGCAGCATCGGGTCGAAGCGGAACAGGCTCTCCGCCGGGAGGAACCGCCGGCCGGCCGCCCCGAGCACGTACTCGTCCTCCCCGTAAGGGAGTTCACGCGGTGCGGGATCGGCGAGCTGCTCCGCGCTGCACCAGGTGTTCGGGAACAGGTACTCGTCCAGCGAGTCGTCGGCGTGGAAGACCCCGTAGCGCGCGCCGGGATCCTCACCGCCTTCGTCGCCGAGCAGGAGGGCGAACGCCCCCGCCAACACCGCTTCGAAGGAGGCGGGGGCGGGGTGGTCGGCGGTCATGGGTGCGGGCTCCTCGCGGCCGGGCCGGTACGTACTCCGGGTACCTTACGGCCGGCGCCCGCCGCACCGAGGTGCATTCGGGCTCGTGCACGGTGGCCGACCGGCGGTCCGTCGTTCGGGAAGACCGTTCCGCGCCCGCCCTCACCGACTCACCTGCTTGAACGCGCCGACCTCCCCAGTCGTGCAGGACCGCCTGCCTGTCAGTACTCGCACGCTCGCAACGCTTTGGACATCACTCGCAAGGTCGGAGATGATCACTCGTCACCAAAGCTGCTTCTCCAGGGAAATCCATCGTGCTCATAGAACGACGTGCTCGTCTCGGCGCTGCCGCACTGCTGGTCGCCGGTGCCGCGGTCCTCAGCGGCTGCGCCGCCCCAGGCCAGGGCGCAACCACCTCCGACGGCGCCCCCGCGGCCACCGTCGCCACGTCCGCGCCGGCCGTGGCGTCGCCCTCGCCGTCCGCCACGGAGGCGTTCGACGTCGCCGAGGTGCTCAAGGCCGCCGGAACGGCCCCGTACTCGGCCCAGGTGGAGATATCGGCCACGATGGACAACCAGGTCGCGCAGACGATGACCGGCCGACTGAACTTCAACTCCCCCGACAAGGGCATGCTGCGGGTCCGCTCGGGTGACGTGGTTCCGCAGGACCGGGCCGTCGACATGGAGGTCGTCCGGGTCGGAGGCACGACCTACACCCGCGACCTCTCCAAGAACGGCGACCGCACGTGGCAGCAGACGGCAGTCGGCGGCAGCTCCACTGCCGGTGACTACGCGCTGTTCGCCCAGCTCCTCCTCCAGGGCGGTCCGGGCGCACGCAAGGGCATCGAGCAGCAGGGCGGTGTGCCCGCACACCACCTGTCGGGACGGCTGACGACCGATCAGGTCGGCACCGTCGACCAGGAGACGTACAAGACACTGCTCGCCATGAACAGCAAGCAGATGACGTACGACGTGTGGGTCGACGCCAAGGGCCACGTGATCCGTTTCGAGCAGAGCTTCACCGCTGCTCCCTCCATGAAGAAGGCCCGCAACATCGTGGTCCTGAGCGACTTCGGGCCCACCGTCCCCGTCCGGGCCCCGAAGTGACGCCACCGCGCCGACGGCCCGGCTCAGCGGGACGGGGTGCGGACCCGCTCTCGGACACCAGCGGAGCCGCCACGGTCGGCGCCTCGAACGGATCGGTACTCGTCCGACTCAGCGCCAGCCACCGTGCCGCGGTTCCGGGTACTCGCCGAACAGCGGGCCGTAGACATCCCCGTCGTCGGTTGCCACGACGTAGTCAGTCCTGGCCGCAGCCTTGTGCAGGCGGGTGACCAGGTCGGGGGCAGGTAGGACACGCAGTGACAGAGCCGCAGCCACCCGAGCGCGCTCTTCGGCGACCTCCGGGTTGTCCCTGGTCAGATACCCCTCAAGCTGCTGGGCGGACGCCAGCATGACCTCCGGGTCGCCGGCCCCGGAGAAGCTCAGGCAGTCCCGCCACTGCAGCCCGACGATGATCTCCAGCGCGTCCGCCAGGTCGTCGGCGATCAGACCGCCCTCCCCTTCGGAGCTCGCGAACACCACCGCTCGGCGACCGCCTTCCTCAGGGCAAAGGAAGTACGCCCCGCCGGTGAAATCCCCTGCGATCGGCTCCAACGGCGCGCCCGAGGCAAGCCTCAGGCCGACACCGCACCCCTTCCGCTCGACGTCGAACTCGAAGGACGCCCGCAGCAGCCCGTAGATGTCCGGCCTGCTCTCGATGAGGTCGAGCAGATGATCGCTTGAGTCCATGGCAACGACGATAGCCAGGGCCGCTGACGTCCGCCGAAGTCCGCCGCCCGGCCCCGGCCCCGGCCCCGGCGAAGCACTCGCGGCCGCGTAGGAGAGCCAGGCAGTACGGCGGCGCCGACCTGCGCGCTGCCCGTCTGGTGCGCTTCCTGCTGGCGATCTGAGGCCGCGTCAGCCGCGGCGGGCGACAACACCCTCCGCCCGGTGGTTGACCGGGCGGACCGGGCCGTGCTCGGCGGCGATCCGGGCCCGGTCCGCCCCGCTGGCACGTCCCGCCGGCTCACGCCCTTGCACAGCACGCACTCGATGCCACGAAGCGCGGCACGGTCATCCACGGGCGGCCGGCCAGGAGCCCTCTGCCGCCTCAGTCCCCCAACTGCCATGCCCCAGACCCGAACTCGTTCTGAATGATCAGTCGCCCCTGGCTCCGGCCATGGCCCGGGCCTTGAAACCAGTACCGACATCCGCAGCCTGGAAAGTAGAGTCCGGCGCCATGATGGCAGCCACTCCCGCATCGCCCGTCCCGGTCGCACCGACCGGTCTGACCCCGAGGGCCCGGAGGTTCGTCGAGACGGAGGGCGTGCAGGTCTCCCGACGGGACCTCGAGCGGTACCGCGACGCCTGGACCGAGCACGGCGTTCCGACTGCGGAGATCAATCGCGCGGTGGCCTACGAGGCGCGATGGGGCGGCCTCGCGCTGCCCCCGGCACCGTTCTACGAGAGCGGGCCCCGCGTCCTGGGCGCGGACGTTCCGGAAGGCTCGGCCGCCGAGGGCTGGTGGATCCCGGCCGGAGACTTCCACTGCTCCACGGCCTACGGATTCCTGCTCGGCCCCGACGGCGAGTTCGGCATCCACGGCTACCGCTGGACGCCGCTGCATGCCAGCACCGAAGGCTGGGTGGAGTCGCTGGCACTGGCCGCCCACGCGCGCCGCTGGGCCAGGACCGTCACCCGGATCACCGGAAAGGCCGTCGACTCCCTTGACCTCAAGGGCTACGCACCGGTGCCCGAAGTGCAGGGCCTGACCGACTCCTGGTGGCGGGGCAAGGACTCACTCATCGCCCTCTACCGGGGCGAAGCCGTCAGCCTGGACGCCCCACAGTGCCTCGAGGCTCACGTCTACCACGGCCTTGTGGGCTCGATCCGCTTTGACGGACAGCTCTGATCAGGGGCCTTGGGCCTCGGGGTCGGAGGTGAGCAGGCGTAGGTAGGCGCGCGGGGGTCCGGCTGGTTCACGGGGTGGGGCCGCCCGGGTGGTCTCCGGTGGTGGCGGTGCCGTTGAAGTCGCCACCGATGGCGATGGAGCGGTCGCCGGAGGCGGTCACCGATCCCGGGGGCGGAGGCGGGGCGGGGGTGGCTGGAGCGGCCGGGGCGGGCGGGGCCGGCGGTGGGGGTGTGGTGTGGTCGCCGGTGGAGAGGACGGCCCCCGTGACGGAGCCGCCCACCGCGATCGCGCGGGTGCCCGAGGCGGTGACCGAGGGGGTGGTGGGGCGGGTGGGGGAGGCGAAGTTCTGGCCCCAGAGGACGGCCAGTGCGGCCAGGGCCGCGCCGACCGCGGTGGCCACCGCCCAGCGGGCGGCCACGTCCTTGATCAGGGGCGGCAGCACCCACACGCCGCAGACCACCGCCGGAACGGCGAACGCCACCAGGACCACCCCGGCCGCCACGAACCAACGCCACGAACGTCCCAACTCTGGCCTCCCCGACCGCGGAACCGACGGTTCGAGGGTACTCAGGACGGGGGACGCGGGGGACGGGCTCCGTCTGTTCAGGGAGAACGAACCTCGGTGTCAGGGCGGCGCCGACCGGGCTTCATCCGGCGGCGGGATAAAAGGGGCCGCCCGTGCCGTGTGTCGTGAACCGTAGGAGGCTGGCCGTGCCGTTGTCGCTGTCGCGTTACCGGGGCCGCGTGGTCGTGGTGAAGTTCGGTGGGAACGCCATGGTGGACGAGGAGTTGAAGGCGGCGTTCGCGCAGGACGTGGTGTTCCTGCGGGAGGCCGGGCTCTGCCCGGTGGTGGTGCACGGGGGCGGGCCGCAGATCAGCTCGCAGTTGGAGAGGCTGGGGCTGGAGTCGAGCTTCACGGCCGGTCTGCGGGTGACCACGCCGGAGACCATGGACGTGGTCCGGATGGTGCTGGCCGGTCAGGTGCAGCGGGAGCTGGTCGGGCTGCTGAACGAGTACGGGCCGTTCGCGGTCGGGCTGACCGGCGAGGACGCGCACACCATGACGGCGGTGAAGCGGTACGCGGTGGTGGGCGGGGAGCAGGTGGACATCGGACTGGTGGGCGACGTCATGGCGGTCGACCCGGCCCTGCTCTGCGCGCTGGTCGGGGACGGCCGGATCCCGGTGGTCTCCTCGATCGCCCGGGGCCTGGACGGGCAGGTCTACAACGTCAACGCGGACACCGCCGCGGCGGCGGTGGCGGTGGCGCTGGGGGCGGAGCTGCTGGTGGTGCTCACGGACGTGGCGGGGCTGTACGCGGACTGGCCGGACCCCTCCACGGTGATCGACCGGCTGACCGCAGGCCAGCTCGCCGAGCTGATGCCGCGGTTGAGCTCCGGGATGCTGCCCAAGACGGAGGCGTGCCTGGACGCCGTCCGCTCCGGTGTCCCGGCTGCCCGGATCATGGACGGTCGGGTGCCGCACAGCCTCCTCGACGCCTTCGCACCGGACTGCGGCGGCACCCTGGTCCTGCCCGAGCCCGTCGCCGTTCCCGTGCCGGTCTGATGTCACGTCACATGTTCGACAGATCAAGGGTGTTGAGAGGAGACGTGGGCTGACTGAACGGATCGCCCGGGTGCCAGATGGGCGTTCGTGAGGGTCTACTTGGGGGAGTGTGATTCCGCTTCGGTGGCTGGGGCCGCCTCTGACCTGCACGTTCTTCCTTCCGCAGCAGCTGCCTGACGGCTCGTCACTCTCGGCGGTCCCGCCCTACGCTCCCGGCGTTCGGGGGATCGAGGTGCGGGACCTGCCGAAGGGGCACGAGCGATGACGACGTACAGCAGATCACTGGCTGAGCTGTTCGCGGAGCAGGTGCGCACACATCCGCGGCGGACGGCGGTGGAGGGCCCGGATGCCCGGTACACGTACGCCGAACTCGGGGTGCTGGCCGAGCGGTTCGCCCGTGGGCTGGCCGCGGCCGGGATCGGGCCGGGTGCGGTGGTCGGGGTGGTGGGGCAGCGCGGACCGGAGGCCTGTGCGGCGCTGCTCGGGGTGGCGTACGCCGGGGCGACCTACCTGCCGGTGGACGCCGGGCTGCCGGCCGAGCGGGTGCACGGGATGGTGGCCGACGCCGGGGCGGTGGCGGTGGTCCGGCTGCCGGGGGCCGGACGGCTGGCCGGGGCGGCGGTGCCGGTGCTGCGGTACCAGGAGGTGCTGACGGCCGGTCAGGAGTCCGAAGGAGGAGAGGCGTTCGAGCTGCCGAGGGGGCAGGGGGCCGCGGCGTACGTGATGTTCACCTCCGGGACCACCGGGCGGCCGAAGGCCGTGGCGGTGCCGCAGCGCGGGGTGGCCCGGCTGGCGGTGGCGAACGGGTTCTTCGAGCCGGGCCCCGGCGACCGGGTGCTGCACGCGGCGACGCTCTCCTTCGACGCCTCGGTGCTGGAGTTCTGGCCGACCCTGCTCAACGGCGCCTGCCTGGTGCCGGTCGCCTCCGAAGTGCTGCTCTCCGCCGCGGAGTTGCAGCGGGTGGTGCGTGAGCGCGGGATCACCGCACTGTTCCTCACCACCAGCATCTTCCACCGGATCGCCCAGGACCGGCCGGAGACCTTCGCGGGGCTGCGCTACGTGCTGACCGGTGGCGAGGCGCTGCGCGCCGACGCCGCCCGGCGGGTGCTCGAACTCGGCCGTCCGCAGCACCTGGTGAACGCCTACGGCCCCACCGAGGCGGCCTGCGTGGCCACGGCCCAGCTGGTCACCGAGGTGCCGGACGGCGCGAGCGGCGTGCCGATCGGGCGGCCGATCGCCGACACCGTCTGCCACGTGCTGCGCGAGGACGGCAGCCCGGCCGCCGACGGCGAGGAGGGCGAGCTCCACATCGGCGGCGGGGGCATCGCCACTGGCTACCTGAACGACCCGCAGGAGAGCGCCCGCCGCTTCCTCACCGTCGGGGGAGCGGACGGGAAGGGCGCCGAACGGCTGTACCGCAGCGGGGACTTCGTGGTGCGGCGGGCCGACGGGACGCTGGAGTACCGGGGGCGCCGTGACGACCAGGTCAAGGTGCGCGGCTTCCGGATCGAGCCCGAGGAGGTCCGCCGGGCGCTGACCGCCCACCCGGACGTCACGGACGCGGTGCTCGTCGCGGTCGAGGACGGCACCACCCGCAGCCTCGCCGCCTACGCGGCGGTGCGGGCCGGAGCGGCCGTCACCCGGGCCGGGCTGCGGGCGCACCTGGCCGAGCGGCTGCCCGCCTTCATGCTTCCCGCCACCCTCACCGTGCTGGACCGGCTGCCGCTGGCCCCCAACGGGAAGGTGGACCGCTCGGCCCTGCCCGCCCCGGCGGCGGAGGCCGAACGGGCGCGGACGGACGGGGAGTCGGTGGCCGAGACGGTCGCCCGGGTCTGGGCCGTGCTGCTGCCCGGTGCGCGGGCCGCCGACGGCGGGGAGGAGGAGACGGACTTCTTCGCGGCCGGCGGGAGTTCGCTGCTGGCCGTGCAGTTGGTGGCCCGGGTGCAGCAGGAACTGGGCATCGACGACCGGCACAACTTCCGGCTGGTGACCGAACTGCTGGCGGAGCCGCTGCCGAGCGCGTTCACGGCCGCGGTCGAGAAGGTGGCCACGGAGACGTCGGCGACGGGAGGGCCGGGGGTCGAAGGGACGGTGCAGAAGGAGGGAGACCGCTGGCGGCCGGACCTGGCGTGGGAGCGGCCGACGGTCATCGCCGGCTCTCCGCACCCCGTCTGGCGCAGACCGCAGCACGTGCTGCTCACCGGCGCCAGCGGCTTCTTCGGCGCCTACCTGCTGCGCGAACTGCTCGACCGCACCGAGGCCCAGGTGCACGTGCTGGTCCGGGCCCGCGACACCGACCACGCCCACCGGCGCCTGGCCGAGGCCCAGCTCCGCTACGGCATCGGCCGCCCGCTGCCCGCCGACCGGGTCCGCCCGCTGCCCGCCGACCGGGTCCGCCCGCTGCCCGCCGACCGGGTCCGCCCGGTGCTCGGCGACCTGACGCTGCCCCGGCTGGGCCTGAGCGCCCTGGAGTGGGACTACCAGGCCGACGGCGCCGACCTGGTCGTCCACTGCGGTGCCGAGGTCAACTTCCTCTACCCGTACGAGAAGCTGCGCGCCGCCAACGTGTACGGCACCCGGGAGGTCGTCCGGCTGGCGTCCCGGCGGGCCGTGCCGCTGCACCACGTGTCGACCGTCGCGGTGGTGCACGGGATGGGCGCGGCCGGCCTGCGGGAGGTCACCGAGACCACCCCGCTCTCCCACGTGGAGCTGCTCTCCATGGGCTACACCGAGTCCAAGTGGGTGGCCGAGGAGCTGGTGCGGGGAGCGGGCCGGGCCGGGCTGCCGGTGGCGGTGCACCGCCCGTACGAGATCTCCGGGGACACCACCTCGTACACCTGGAACAGCGCGGCCGCGCTCTGCGAGTTCTTCCGGGTGATCGCCGAGCTGGGGCTCGCGCCCGAGCTGGACCTGCCGCTCAACCTGGTGCCGGTCGACTTCGCGGCCGGGGCGCTGGTGCACCTGGCGACCCGTCACCCCGCCGAGGGACAGACCTACCACCTGACCAACCCGCGGGAGGCGATGCTCGCCGACTTCGTCGAGCGGCTGCGGGCACACGGCCACGCCGTCCGCACCATCGGCTACCACGGCTGGGTGGACGCCCTGCTGGACCACCTGGCGGACCGCCCGGACCACCCGTTCGCGCCGTTCGCCCCGCTGTTCACCACCGAGGCCTCTGGCAGCGGCGGGGTGACGGTGGAGGAGCTGGCCACCGCTCGGTACTCACCCCGGCTCGACCGGGCCCGGATCGAACGGGACCTGGTCGGCAGCGGGCTGAGCTGCCCGCCGGTGGACGCCGCGCTGCTGGACGCCTACATCGGCTACTTCCACGCCTCCGGGTTCATCCCCGACCCGGCCGACCCGGCCCGCCGGGCCGCGGCCGCGAGCGCGGGGAGCCGGGTCGCCGAGGGGGCCGTCCGTGTCTGAGCTCCTCGAGGCGGGGCCCGCCACCGACCTGTCGGACCCGAGGGCCTTCCTACCGGACCCGCCCCACGCGCTCTGGCGCGAGCAGCGCCGCAGCGGGACGCTGCACCGTCAGGAGCGCGACGGCGCACCGCCGTTCCTCTCGGTCACCCGCTACCGGGACGTCGACACCGTGCTGCGGGACGCGACGGGCTTCAGCTCCGAGTGGGGCATGACCCTGGACACCTCGCTCGGCGAACGGGACCCGGCGGCCGGGCGGATGATCGAGCTCACCGACCCGCCGCGCCACCAGCGGCTGCGCCGCCTGGTCAGCAGCGGGCTGAACCGCTCGGCCGCCCGCACCGTGGACGGGCTGCTCCGGGACCGGGTCGAGGGCTGGGTGGAGCGGGCCGTCCGGGACGGGGAGACCGACTTCGTCGGGGCCGTCGCCGCCCGGGTGCCGTCCGCCGCGGCCGGGATGCTGCTCGGCCTCCCGGAAGGGGAGTGGGCGACCCTGGCCGACCGGGCGAGCCGGGCGGTCTGCGGCTCGCTCGGCGAACACGACCCCGGGGTGGGCGACCTGACGGTGCGGCGGCGCTCCACCGCCACCGCCAACGGGCAGCTGCTGATGCACCTGGCCGGACTGCTGGACCACAGCGAGCTGGCCGAGGACGGGCTGGTCCGGCGGCTGCTGGACGCCGAACTGGACGGGGACCGGCTGACCCGGGAGGAGGTGCTGCTGAACTGCCTCAACCTGGCGATCGGCAGCAACGAGACCACCAAGAACACCCTCGCCGCCGGGGTGGCCGCCTTCGCCGCCCACCCCGGGCAGTGGCAGTGGCTGCGCCGCCACCCCGAGCACCTGGAACGGGCGATCGAGGAGGTGCTGCGGTGGACCACGCCGCCGCTGCACCTGACCCGCACGGTGCTGCGGCCCGTCCGGCTGGCCGGCACCGCGCTGGAGCCCGGCGAGCTGCTCTGCCTCTGGATCCCCTCCGCCAACCGCGACGAGGAGGTCTTCGACGACCCGGACTCCTTCCGGGTGGACCGGGCGGTCAACCCGCACCTGGCCTTCACCAGCGGCAAGCACTTCTGCATGGGCTCGGCGCTGGCCCGCAGTCAGCTGCGGCTGGTCTTCGAGGCCCTGCTGGCCCGGGTGGAGTCGATCGCCGTGACCGGGACGCCCGCCCGCCGGGCGTCGAACTTCGTGGCCGCCTACGACACCCTGCCGGTGGCCCTCACGGCGGTGTAGGCGCGGACGGGTTCACGAGGTCCGCACAAGCTCTTCAAAGGGCCAGGGACCTGGGCGAACTGACGGGTGTTCTATTATTTCGGGCCATGACGGAGCAACGGGGATCATGGCCGGACGGCATCGGCGAGCCGGTGGTGACTGTGGTGACCACCACGGCGGAGCCGGACTGGCAGGCCATGGCGGACCGTCACGAGGAGCAGCGCCGACGCCGCAAGCAGTTGCGGGCGGTGGCGGTCGGCGTGGTCGCGACTGCCGCCGTCGGCGGCATGGTGGCGCTCGCGCTGCCCGGTGGCGGCAAGGGCCAGGCGGCGAAGGACGGCGGCAGCGGCGGCAGCGGCCGTCCGGTGGCGGCGGGGGAGGACACCGCCTCCGTCCCGGTGGCCGACGAGTCGTCACCCACCGGGGACCCGTCCGCCACCGCGCCGGGCGAGGCCTCACCGGCCGCCTCCGCCCCCGCCAGCGGCGAGGCCGTCCCTTCCCCCGGGGCCCCGGGCACCTCCGCCGCGCCCTCCGCCCCGGGGCCCGGCCGGACCTCGGCCGGCCCGACCCGGCCGGCGACCACGGCGCCCGGTCAGCCGACCCCGCCCGCCGCCACCCAGGGTCCGCAGCCGCCCGCCACGCAGCCCGCCCCCGGTACCACCTCGGCGAGGCCGCCGTCCCCGACGCCGACCCAGAGCCCCGGCAAGTCCTACACCCCGGTGGAGATCTGCGGGAGCGGGTTCAACGTGATCGACTCGCACAGCCTCGGCGGTGCCACGATCTACCTGCTCTACAAGTCCGCCACCGGCGACAACTGCGTCACCACCGTCGTCAACAAGCCGGCCGGCCCGGTGCCGATGAACGCCACGCTGGCGGTCAAGGGCGGCGCGTCGGGGAGCAACCCGGGCAACTTCGCCTCCTACGCGGGCCCGGTCGTCAAGCGCGCGCCCGACACCTGCGTCCAGTGGGGCGGTTCCTACCAGGGCACCAGCTGGACCAGCGGCTGGACCCACTGCGGCTGACCCCGGAGGAGGCCGGGCCGCCGTCAGCCAGCCTGCTTGGTGCGGGCGTAGTGCCGGGCGGCCCGGGCCCGGTTGCCGCAGGCGGGGGAGCACCAGCCCCGGCGCGGCGAGTCCTTCACGAAGTGGAGCACGCAGCCCGGGCCCTGACAGGCGGTCACCAGTGGCAGTTCGGGCCCGCTGAACAGGTCCACGGCCTGCTGGGCGAGCTCCGCCAGCGCGGTGCCGACCGGCGACCCGGAGCTGCGCGGGACGGCGGCGGGCGCCTCGGCGTCCCAGCTCAGCTCGCGCCAGCGCGGGGCGGCGCGGATCCGCTGGTTGACGGTGTCCAGCGCCTGCTGCGGCGGCCGGGTGCGGTGGGCGGCGGCCGCGGCCAACTGACGCACGGCGTCGCGCAGTTGCCGGGCGGCCTCCAGCTCGGCGGGGCCGAGGGCGAGCAGCGCGTGGTCGGGCACGGGTTCGCTGAGGCGCGCGCGGGTGTCGCGGAGCCAGGCCGCCAGGTGTTCGGCGGTGTCCAGGCCGTCCAGCAGGCGGCCGCGCACGGCGTGGGTGGTGTTGGCCAGCTCGATCGGGAGGGGTTCCCCGAGGAGTGGCGCCCCACCGCCGGGAAGCTCGTCGACTCTCATGGTTCTCATGGTAGGGACGGCCACGACCCATGAGAAGGGCGCTCCGGGGACGCCCCGCTCCCGAGGGGTGGGAGCGGGGCGTCCGGCCGGGGTGCCGGGGTGAGGGGGCGTCAGGAGAAGGTGAACCAGTTGAGGTTGACGAAGTCGGCGGGCTGGCCGCTGTCGAAGGTCAGGTAGACGTCGCGCACGCCGGTGGTGCGGGCGATGTCGGCCGGGACGGTGCGCCAGGCCTGCCAGCCGCCGGTGTTGGCGAGGGCGAAGCTGCCCACCGGGGCGGCCGTGGGGCTGCCCAGGCGGACCTGGACCAGTCCGCTGACCCCGGCGGCGGCGCCGGAGGCGACCCGGGCCGAGAAGCGGGTGGCGCCGGTGGAGCCGAAGTCCAGGCTGTAGCGGAGCCAGTCGCCGTTGGCCAGCCAGCCGACGTCCGAGCCGCCGCCGGTGTCCGAACAGGCCTCCACCTGGGCGCCGTTCTGGGCCCGGAAGGACTCGGCCTGGACGGTGGAGAAGGCACTGACGGTGCCGCCGGTCGGGGTGGGGCTGGGGGACGGGCCGGGGCCGGTGGCGCCGCCGCCGACGGTGATGGTCCACAGCCGCGGGTCGCCCGACTGGACCTTGCCCTCGAAGTCGGTGCCGGAGGGGTGCACGTCGTCGTAGGGGAAGGCGTAGCCGAGCCGGTCGGCGGTGGTGGAGTGCAGGATGCGGGCGTAGTGGTTGGTGCGCGGCTTGGTGTAGAAGGCGGCCGGGTTCTCGTTGGTGGGCTGGAGCGCGTTGTCCAGCAGGGTGGTGCGGTTGAACGCGGCGGCCAGGCGGGCGCTCAGATTGCCCATCAGGTCGTTGCCGGTGGTGAAGGGCGCGTCGCTGCAGGAGAAGACCGCGAGGGTGGAGGGGCGGCCGAAGCTGCCCACGCCCGGGAAGGTGAGGGTCTCGCCGGAGACCCGGCCGGTGACGGTGCCCCAGGTGAACTGGGTGTCGATCCGCAGGTCGGTGGTGCGGTACTTGCTCCAGACCTGGTCCACGTAGGAGTCGAAGTACCCGGCGAAGAGGGAGGTGTTGCCCCGGATGGCCAGGTTGGGGCTGAGCACGCGCAGGTCCCCGCCGCCCCGGGTGACGACCAGACGGCTCCAGTCGGAGCCGTCGGCGGCGGACTGGGAGCGCAGCGCGGCGGCCACCCGGGCCAGGCCGTCGGTGGGCAGGCCGGCCACCGTCTGGGTGCCCTGGCCGGTCTCCAGGCGGAACGAGATCGGCAGGCCGACCATGTCGACGAAGGTGATGTTGGCGTACAACTGGTCCGCGTTGTAGGTGAATTCGCAGAAGTCGTGCCGGACGTCGATGTTCGGGTCGGTCGGGTTGGAGACCGAGGGCAGGGCCAGGCCGCCGCCGACGTTCATGAGGAAGGTGAGCTTGGCGCCGACCGAGAAGTAGATCCGGCCGCTGTCCAGCCGGGGCAGGGTGACCCGGCGGGGCCCGGCGCCGGAGGCGCCCAGCGCGATCGCGCAGTCCACGCCCAGCGGGGTCTGGTTGGCGGGCGGGTTCGGCGGGCGGTACAGCGAGACGCCGTCGGAGCGCAGGAAGGCCCAGCTCCCGCCCGCGGACGGGTCGCGGCCGACCACGTAGGCGTAGACGGTGTTGCTGCCGGTGGTGTTGGCCAGGTCCAGCGCCAGGGTGGGGGTGGTGGCGGCGTTCGCGGAGGAGGCGGTGGAGCGGAGCAGACCGCCGAGGGCGGGGACGGCGAGGGCCGCGCCGGCGGCGGTGAGCACGCCGCGCCGGGAGAGCGGCGGGCGGTGGTGACGGGACGTCATGGGTGGCGGTGTCCGTTCTTCGCGTGGGGGAGGGAAGAGGGCGGAGGGTGGACGCTGCGGGCGGGGGCAGGGAGCCCGAGGGGGGTGGGTGGATCAGCCGAGCGTCCAGCGCTGGTTGGCGCCGCCGTTGCAGGTCCACAGGATCAGCCGGGTGCCGTCGGCGGAGGAGCCGCCGGCGGCGTCCAGGCACTTGCCGAGGGCCCGGATGGTGCCGTCGCCGTTGATGCTCCAGCGCTGGGCGTTGGTGCCGTTGCAGGTGTAGAGCTGGATCGCGGTGCCGTCGGCGCTGTTGGCGGCGTCGACGTCCAGGCACTTGCCGAGCGCGCGGACGGTGCCGTCGCCGGTGGTCCACTGCTGGGCGGTGTTGCCGGTGCAGTTGTGCAGCTGGATCGGGGTCCGGTCGGCGCTGGAGCCGCCGGCCACGTCCACGCACATGCCGCCGATGCCGGAGATCTGGCCGGTGCGGGTCGGGCCGCCGTTGGAGGTGGAGGCGCGGACGTAGTCCACCGTCATGGTCTGCGGGAAGGTGGAGGAACCGTCCGGGCTGCCCGGCCAGTCGCCGCCGACGGCCAGGTTGAGGATCAGGAAGAACGGGTGGTCGAAGACCCAGCGGTTGCCGTTGGTGTCGGCCGTGGTGCGGGTGCGGTAGGCCTGGCCGTCCACCGACCAGGTGATGGAGCCGGGGCTCCAGTCGACGGCGAAGACGTGGAAGGCGTCGGCGAAGGCCTGGCCGTTCGGCAGGCTGTAGGCGGAGCCGAGACCGGCGGCGCCGGAGTAGCCGGGGCCGTGCAGGGTGCCGTGCACGGTGGAGGGCTCGCGGCCGATGTTCTCCATGATGTCGATCTCGCCGCTGTTGGGCCAGCCGACCGAGCCGAGGTCGTTGCCGAGCATCCAGAACGCGGGCCAGATGCCCTGCCCGCGCGGGATCCTGATCCGGGACTCGAAGTGGCCGTAGGCCTGGGTGAAGGTCTGCGCGGTGTTCATCCGGGCCGAGGTGTACTGGCAAGTGCCGTACCAGCAGCCGAGGTTGGTGTTGGTGTTGCGGCGGGCGGTGATCACCAGGTTGCCCTGGCCGTCCTGGGCGGCGTTGGCGTTGCCGCCGGTGTAGTACTGGAGCTCGTGGTTGCCGAAGCCCGAACCCCCGGTCTCCATCGTCCACTTGCCGGGGTCGGGGGCGGCCCCGGCGGGTCCGTTGAACTCGTCCGCCCAGGTGGTGACGGCCGCGGCGGCGGCCGCCGGGGCGGCGGTGACGGGGGCCGGCTCGGTGCGGGCCGCGGTGGGGCCGGCCAGCGCGAGGACGGCGGCGAGTGCGGGCAGCAGGACGCCGAGCAGGCGGCGGGGCCTGCGGAGTGTGGCAGCCATGGATGGCCTCTCTGTGGGGGTGAGAGCGCTCTCTGAAATGACGTGGCCTTGCCGTGTTCGCCTGAATGGTACGGAGGGGTGGTCGTCATGGCAATGTCAGGCGCAGGGCTCTGACCTGCTGTGCTGTGAATCTCCGTCAGTTCGGGTGCGACGGTGGGTGCTTCTGTTGCTTTGAGAGCGCTTTCTCGCCGGATGGCCCGGCGTTTCGCCGTGCACTCCGGGTACGGTCTGCGGGACGGTGGGCCGGACCGCCCGCACGAGAAGGAGAGCCGCCGTGAACTGGACCCTCGAGGTCGTCCCCGTCCCGGTCACCGACCTGGACCGCGCCAAGGAGTTCTACGCCGAGAAGGTCGGCTTCAAGGTCGACCTGGACAGTGAGGTCGCGCCCGGGGTGCGGATCATCCAGCTCACCCCGCCCGGCTCGCGCTGCTCGGTCGTGATGATGTCGGGGATGCCGGGTGCGCCCGCGTCGGGCGGGATGGCGCCGGGAAGCCTCCAGGGCGTCCAGCTCTGCGTCACCGACATCGAGGCCGCCCACGCCCAGCTGGTCGCGCGCGGCGTGGAGGTGACCCCGGTGAGGCACCTGGGCGAGACGGGCTGGGCCGACGGCAAGGGCGGGGAGTGGAACTCCTTCCTCTCCTTCACCGACCCCGACGGCAACGGCTGGACCGTGCAGGAGGCGCCGACGGAGCTCTCCGAGCGCTGAGCCGCAGCGGGGAGCCGGAGCGGGGAGGGGGCGGCACCCGGCACGGGCGCCGCCCCCTCCCCGCAGTCGTCAGTGCTCCGGGGAACGCCAGGAGCTCCGCACCAACTCACGCTCGGCGAGCGTCAGTTGGAGAGCGGCTGCCAGCCAGCTCTCCGCGTACGCGTCGCCCGCGTCGTCCGTCAGACGGCCGAACACGTCCCGGCCGCGCCGGTCCGCCGCCTCGGCGAGGGCCGTGCCCAGGGCGGCCGCCCGCTGGAAGCCGGAACGGGTCAGCGCGGCGGCATCGGTCCGCGCCCCGCCGGTACGGGCGGACTCCGCGACGGCCCGCCGGCCGCCGGCCACGCCGAGCTCGACCAGTCGCCGCAGCCGCCAGAGCGGCGAGTCCGTCAGCGGGTCGGGGCCCGGGGAGCCGGCGCCGGCCGTCGCCCCGGTGGCCGGCGGGAAGTGCGCGCCCACCAGGCGGTCGTAGCCGAGGTCGGCGCGGCCGTTCCAGGCGTCGGGCAGACGGAGCGTCAGCTCCGGGTCCTCGCCCGGCACCGGCGCGACGGCCAGCACCCGCAGGGTGGCCACCCGGTCGGGGTCGACCCGGCCGAGGACCCGGACCAAGGTGCCCGGGTGAGCGGCCAGTTGGCGCAGGTTCTCGGCGTGGGACAGCTCTGGGTGGCCGTGCGCGGCGGCCAGGCGCAGCACCGGGCCGTACGCGCGGTCGTCCGCGGCGAGCGCGGCCGGGGCGGCGGGTTCGGCCGGGTCGGGGGCCGGGCCGCTCCCGGCGGGGGCCTCCAGGGCGGCGGTGCCGCCGGTCGTGCCGCCGGTCGTGCCTCCGGGGGCGGCGGCAGGGGCCGGGGCGACGGCGCGGGCCAGGACCGCGTCGCCGACGGCGCCGAGGAGGACCACGTCGCAGCCGACGGGCTGCCGTTGCCGGGAGTCGTCCGCCGGGTCGGCGAGCGGGCCGTCGCCGAGGCGTTCGGCGGCCGCCTCGGCCAGCGGGCGGGTGAACAGCGCGGCCAACGGGCCCGCCGTCCACGGGAGTCCGGGCACCGGATTGGCCTTGACGCCCTTGCCGGAGCCGAGCCGGCCGTCCGCCGAGACGGTGGCGCCCGAGATCAGCAGACCGCCGTACGAGAGCTGCCGGTGGTCCATCGCGGCCGCCCCGATCGCCACCGGCGCGTCGGCCGCGCCCCGGGCCCGGCCCGGGCCGCCCGGGCGGACGTCGGCGACCGAGTACCACCGGCCGTCCGCGTCCACCAGATGGGTGACCACGCCGCCGTACCCGGTGGCGGTGAGCACCGGCTCGCGGAACACCCCGGTCACCCGGAGCGCACCGCCCGCCTGGTAGGCCCGCCGGGCGGTGCCGACCAGTGCGGCGTCACCGCGTCCGGCCCGCACCAGGGCGGTGGTGAGCAGGAGTTCGCGCAGCGCGGCGGTCAGGCCGGCCAGCGGACGGCTGCCGGTGCGGGCCCGCGCGCCGCGCAGACCGCGCACCACCCGCAGGGCCGCCGCCTCGGCCCGGAGCAGGCCGGCCAGGCGGGCGGTGTGGGCGGCGCGCAGGAGCTCCGCCTGCGGCACCGCCCCGGCGGAGGGCAGGCCGGCGGCGAGGACCGCCGCGGCCGCCGCCCACAGGGAGTCAGCCGCCTTGACCTGGGCGGCGGTTGCCGTCGCGGGGGCCTCCGGCTCGGCGGCCGGCTGCACGGACTGCGCGGGCTGCGTCGGCTCGGGGGCCGGGCCGTCCGCCGTCGCCGGTGCCCCGGGCGCCGACGACGGCGGTGCGACGGCCTCCGGAGCCGCGGCGTCGGCCAGCGGGCAGAGCTGGAGCAGCGCGGCCCGGTGCAGGCAGCGCGGCGCGAGCAGGCAGCCGCAGCTCGCCTGCTCCTCGGTGCGGAGCACCCCGTCCGGGCCCGGGGCCAGGGTCACCACGGCGTCCTCGCCGCAGCGGACCGTCACCCCGCCGCCCTCGGCCGGCTCCACCGGGAGCTGGGCGTACTGCTCCACGGTGGCGTCGAGCTTCTTGGCCAGCCGGGAGGTGAGGGCGCCCACGGCGGCGGCCGTCAACTCCGGTGCCGCGGGCGGCAGGGCGGTGGTGTCGGCTGCGGTCATCGGTGCTCCCCGCGGAGACGGTCGCCGACCCAGCGGGCCAGGGCGAGGGGACTGAGGGCGGCCACCGGCATCCCGGCGGCGACGAGCTGCCGCGCGATCGGCACCGAGTAGCGCGGGGCACCGGTGTCGTCCAGCGCCGCACAGCCCATCAGGTGCACCCCGGAGGAGGCCAGGGCGCGGACCTCGGCCAGCAGGCCGCCGACCGAGCCGCCCTCCTCGAAGTCGCTGACCACGACCACCAGGGTGCGGCTGGGCACGGTCACCAGGGAGCGGGCGTGGGCCAGCGCCTTGGCGATGTGGGTGCCGCCGCCGACCCGGACCTCCAGCAGGAGGGAGAGCGGGTCGTCCACCCGCTCGGTGAGGTCGGCGATCTCGGTGGAGAAGGCCAGGAAGTGGGTGGAGAGCGTCGGCACCCCGCCGAGCACGGCGGCGGTGAGGGCGGACCAGATGACGGAGGCCTCCATCGAGCCGGAGACGTCCACCACCAGCACCAGCCGCCAGTCGGCCTCCTTGCGGGCCCGGGTGGAGAAGACCGGCCGTTCGGGGAGGACGACGGTGCGGCCGTCGGCCAGCCGCTGGGTGTGCGCCAGGTTGGCGCGCAGGGTGCGCGGCAGGTCGAGCCTGCCGCCGGGGCGGTGGGTCGGGCGGGGGTTGGCCAGACCGTGCAGGGCCGGGCGCAGCCGGGTGGCCAACTCCTTGGCCAGCTCCTCGACCAGACGGCGCACCAGCGGACGCAGGCTCGCGATCCTGGCCTCGGGCAGGCCGCCGGCCAGGTTGAGCACCGAGCTCAGCAGCTCGACCGAGGGGCGGACCGAGGCCGGGTCCAACTCGGCCAGCACGTCCGTGCGTCCGGCCTCGGCCGCGCTGCCGAGCACCTCCTCACGGACCTCGGCGCCGAACAGCGCCGCCAGCTCCTCGGACCACTCGCGCGCGGTCGGGAAGGAGGCGTCGCTCCCGCCGCCGTCACCGGCCGACAGGTCGTCGGCGCCCTCGCCCCGGCCGGTGCCGTAGAGCTCGTCCAGGGCGTTGGCGTAGCGGCGGGCGCCGTTCGCCAGCTTCTCCGGCTCGCGCCCGAGCAGCAGCCGCCAGCGGTCGACGGGGGCCAGCAGGGCCTTCGGGTCGGCCTGCCGGGGCTCGGCCGGCTCCACCTCCGGTTCCGCTCCCGGGGAGGGGGCTTCGGCTGTTCCGGCCCCGGTGGCACCGAGGCCGAGGGTGGCGAGGGCCGCGGCGGCGGCGGTGTCGGCGGCCGTCCAGAGGGCGAGCAGCCCGGGCGCGGCCGTCAGGGTGAGGTCGGGCTGCTCGCCGAGCCGTTCGGTGACCTCGCCCAGCAGGCGGCCGCGCGCGGCCGGGCTGAGCGCGTCGAACCCGGCCCGCAGGGCGGGCAGCCGGTCCAGGAAGCCCTGGTCGGGGAGGTGGTCGACGCGGTCCAGCAGCGGGGAGAGGGCGGTCGGCGCGTACTGGAGCAGCGGGCCGCCCGCGGTGAGCAGCCCGGCCAGGTGCCGGGCGAGCCGGCGCCGGGCGTCCGGGTGGGTGGCGGTGTCGATCCACCCGGCGGTGCGGGTGCCGACCAACTCCGGGGCGTCCAGGTCGAGCAGCACCCGGGCGGCCAGTGCCGCGCCCTGCACCAACGGCGAACCGGTGGCGGCCAGTTCGGCCAGGGCGCCGTCCAACCGCAGGCCGAGGCGGTGCTCGGCGGCGCGGGTGGCCAGGGCGGTGAGCGCGGCGGCGTCGGCGAGGTCCTCGCTCCCGGCCAGGCCGGGCAGGCCGCGCACGGCGGCGTCCAGCAGGGTCTCGGCGAGGACGGCCGCCTCGGCGCGGGTGGGGTCGGTGGCGCCGGGCAGGTGGCCGAGGCGCAGGGCCTCCAACAGGTCGAGGGCGGACAGCAGTTCGGGCAGGGAGGCGGCGGCCGGCAGGGCCTCCGCCGCCTCGGCGAGCCGCTCCGCCACCAGGGCGGGGAGGTCGCAGAGGGCGGCGGCGCGCAGCCCGTCGAGCAGCTGCGCGCAGCTGGGGCCGCCGTCGGCGGCCTGCTGGCGGGCCCGCTCGCGCAGGGTGCCGGTGGCGGCCTGTTCGACCGTCACGCCGCGCACCCCCGCGAGGTCCAAGCGGGCCGGGACACCGGGCGTCCAGGCCGCCCGCCAGCGGGTGCCGAGGGCGCTGCCGTCGCCGGTGCCGGAGACGGCGACGCGGTCCGCGTAGCCCGCGCCGCAGACCTCCAGACGCTGGAGCAGCGTCTCGCGGCGGCGGTCGAGGGCGGAGCGCAGCGGGTCCAGCCGGAGCTCGCGGGAGTCCGGGTCCTCCGGGGCCGGCAGGCGCAGCTCGGCGAGCTCCGCCTCCACGGCCGGGCCGAGGCCCGACCGGGGCGTGCCCGGGGCCGTCCGGCCCCGGTCGGTGCCGACCATCACGGTCTCCAGGGCGCGGGCCAAGGCCCTGCCGCGGCCCAGGAGTTCACCCTGGCCGAGCACGGTGGTGACGGACTCCAGCAGCTCGCCCCGGCCGGGGGCGGGCAGGCCGCGCAGCCGGGCCAGGTCACCGGCCAGGCGGAGCGTCTCGGCGGCCTCGCCGGTGCCGGCGGGGTGGCCGGCGGCGCGCAGCTCCCGGCAGACCTCGGTGATGGTCCGGGCGGCGGCCTCCTGCACCCGCTCGGGGGAGCCGCCCGCGGTGAGGACGGCCTGCTGCCAGCGCGGGTCCCGGATGCCGGCGGGGTAGCCGGAGCGGGCGTCCAACAGGCCGAAGGTGTACGGCACCAGAGAGGTCGTCACCTCGGGGGCGTCGGACGGGGCGGCGGGCTGGGCAGTGAAGGTGCCCGTCCCGGCCCCGGGGGCGCCGTCCGCCGCGCCGTCCGGGGAGGGCCCGGCCTCCGTGGCGCGGAAGGCCGAAGGGGTGAGCGCGGCGGCGTGGAAGGAGCCGACCAGGACGGCGACCCGGCGCCCGCCCCCGGCGGCCTCCGCGACCACCCGGCGCATGTGCGCCTCGCGGGCCAGGTCCACGGCCGGGACGCCGCCGCGCTCGGCGGAGTCCTGGCGCAGGGCCCAGCCGACGGCCAGGGCGGCGCGGCGGACGGCCTCGGGCGTGCTGCCCGGGGCCCGGACCTCCACGGTCCGGTCCCACAGGTCGTCACCGGCACGCCCGGTGTTCCCGGCGGCCAGTCCGTCGGCCCAGGACGGGCCGGGGCGTTCCGGGCCGTCCTCGGACGGACCGTGGGCCGACCAGCCCGGATCGCCCAACGGCAGGTCGCAGCAGCGGACTTCGACACCGTTGCGGTGCGCCCAGCGGATCGCGGCCAGCTCGGGGGAGAAGTCCGCGAACGGGTAGAACCCGAGCCGCCCGTCCGCCCCGGCCCCGGCCAGCGCCACGGGGGCGACGGTGCCGGGGTCGGCCAGGTGGGGCAGCCAGCGGTCGAAGTCGGCGGGCAGCTCGACGCAGAGCACCTGCGGTGCGGCGCCCTCCAACAGCTGCGGCAGCACGGCGGCCAGCGCCGGGCTGTGGTGCCGCACCCCGATCAGGAACGGCCCGTCCCCGTCGGCGAGTTCGGCCATCGCCTCGCGCGGGTCCGCCGTCGGTGCGGCGGTGGTCAGTGCGTCGGTCACCGGAGGTTCTCCCGCAGGTCCCAGAGGCGGCGCCACAGGGCCGAGCCGTCCTCGGCGCGGCGGCGGACGGGGCCGTCCCAGTAGCCGAGGAGGCGGGCGTGGTCGGCGGGGTCGTCCTTGCGGACGGCGCCGAGGAGGTGACCGGGCATCAGGTCGAGGGCGTCGGCGGAGGTGCCGGGGAGGTAGGCGCGGGCCAGGCCCAGGGAGGAGGCGACCTGGACGGCCTCGGCGGTGGACATCACGGTGCCGGGGCGCTCGACGTCCCAGCCCTCGGCGGAGCGGCCGCTGCGCAGGTCGCGGAAGACCGTCACCAGCGCGTCGAGCACGGCGTCGTCGACGCCGAACGCGGCCCCGGCCCGCTCGACGGCGGCGCCCGCCCGCTCCCGCACCAGGGCGGTCTCGGCGTCCGCGTCCGCGATCGGCTCCACGGTCTCGAAGTTGAAGCGGCGCTTGAGCGCGGCGGACATCTCGGAGACGCCCCGGTCCCGCAGGTTGGCGGTGGCGATCACGGTGAAGCCGGGGGTGGCGGGCACCGTGGCGTCCGGGGTGCCGGCCAGCTCGGGGACGGAGACCCGGCGGTCGGAGAGGATGGAGACCAGCGCGTCCTGGACCTCGGGCAGGCAGCGCGTCACCTCCTCGATCCGGGCGACCTTCCCGGTGCGCATCGCGGTCAGCACCGGCGAGGCGACCAGCGCCTGCGGGGTGGGGCCCTGGGCCAGCAGCAGCGCGTAGTTCCAGCCGTAGCGGAAGGCGTCCTCGGTGGTGCCGGCGGTGCCCTGGACGGTCAGCTCGCTGGTGCCGCTGACGGCGGCCGAGAGCAGCTCGGAGAGCATCGACTTGGCGGTGCCGGGCTCGCCGACCAGCAGCAGGCCGCGCTCCCCGGCCAGGGTGACGACGCAGCGCTCGACCAGCGCGCGGTCGCCGACGAACTTGCGGCTGACGGTCAGCGAGGCGGGCAGCCCGGTGCCCTTGCGGCGGGCGGGGGTGAGGGTGAGCGCCCCGTCGCTGCCGCAGACGAAGGTGACGACGGCGGCCGGGGTGAGCGCCCAGCCCGGCGGACGCGGGCCGTTGTCGTGGGCGGCCAGGAAGGCCAGCTCCTCGGCGTGCTTCTCCTCGGCGGGGAGGACCTGCCGGGCGGGCTGTTCGGTGACGGTGGTCATGAAGGGTTCCTCGGTGATGGGGGCCGGGGTGCGGCGGGGGCCGCACCCCGGCCGGGGGATGTGACGGAGGGTCAGCGGCGCCGGCCGGCGCGCTTCACCTTGAGCTCCTCGAAGCGCGGCAGGTCGCCGTCCTGGATCCGCTGCCAGGCCCGGCGGTACAGCTCGGCCGCCGGCGCGCCCGGCACCAGGGTGCCGAGCGGCACGTCCTCCTCCGCGAGCTCGCCGAGCAGCGGGAGCTTCCAGGTCTCCAGCGGCAGGTACGGGGTGCGCCGCTCGGTCCAGGCGCCGGGCAGGAAGAGCGAGCGGCCCGCCCTGGTCCGGGTGGCCGTCACCACCAGGTCGGTGGCGGCCAGTTCGGCCCGCGCCGCCTTCAGCCGGGCCGGGCGCCAGCCGGTCCAGCGGGCGGTGTTCTTGTCCGTCGGGTCGGGCATGGCCAGCAGCATCAGGTAGAGCACCGCGGCGTCCTCGCCGAGCCCGTGCGCCTCGCGGACCCCGGCGACCAGCTCCGGCACCGAACGGGACGGGTCCTGCGGCCACCAGGTGCCGTCCGCACCCGCCTCGCCGGCCGCCGGGGCGCCCGGGTCGGCCAGCAGCGCGGCGAAGTCGGCGGACGCGGCGAGCCGCAGTGCCACCTCGGCGGCGAAGGGCCCGCCGTCGCCGCGCAGCACCGGCAGGTACGGGTCCTGCCCGGCGGAGTCGAGCAGCGCCGTGCGGATGCCCGGTGCGGGGCGGTCGTCGTGGGTGGCCATGATCACGGCGCCGTAGCGCTCGTAACCCTCGCCCACCTCGGTCGGCGCGCCCGCCGACTTCTTGAAGTCCGGCAGGCTGACGTACCGTCCGAAGTCCAGGATCAGCCCCGGGTGGGCCAGCCGGGCCCGGACGGCGGCCAGCGCGGCCGGGAGGGCGGCGCGCAGCGGGTCGCCGGCGGGCAGCCGGTGGGCCAGCCAGGCGGCGGTGGCCAGCGCGCCGGTCAGGATGTTCGCGGTGAAGCCGCTCGCACCGGACTCGACCGGCACGCAGCGGTCGCCGCGCACCGTCCAGTCCAGGTCCTTGGCCAACTCCTCGGCCGCGTCCGGCTCCAGGACCGCCGCCAGCGCCTGGCCGACCGTCCAGGAGGTGCGCAGGCCCTTCACCGCGTCGGCCAGCAGGGCCTCCGGCACCGCCAGGCGGCGGCCGAGGGCCTGGACCCAGACCGCGGCGACGGCCTCGACGTCCGGGCCGTCCTCCCAGAGCGCGGCCGGGTCGGCCGGCAGCAGGGCGCGGATCAGGTGCTGACGGGTCTCCGTCGCCACCGCCCGCAGCTCGTCCCGGGCCACGGCGGCCTCGGCCACCTTCAGCCCGAGGGCGGTCCGGGCCTCGGCCGACAGGAAGTTCCGCTCGTGCGAGTCCACCTGCGGCAGACCGGCCACCACCAGCGCGGCCAGGGTCGGCGTCACACCGGTCAGCTCGGCGAACCGCTCGGCCGCCGCCGGCCGCCACGGCGCCGGGCCGCGCTCGGCCGCCAGCTCCAGGGTGGCCGCGACCACGCCCTCCGGGCCGCCGGTGCCGACCTCGCCGATCGAGTGGACGGTGTACGGCGAGGGCACCTCGAACAGCCCCGCCGGGTCGTGCAGGAGCACGGTGGAGACGGTCGAACCGTCCGTCAGCTGCCGGGTGTCGGCGAACAGCACGAACGCCCCGCCGCCCAGCGCCAGCAGCGCGTCCCGACCGCCGCCGCGGTGGTCCCCGTCCGGGCCCAGCAGGTGATGGCCCGCCAGCTCCAGCACCGCCTTGCGCCAGTGCGGCGCCGATCCGGTCAGGCCCAGCCCGGCCAGCCGCCCGGCGAACCAGGCGGCCGCCTCCCGCTGGTCCCCGTCCGGGGCGGTGGCGGCCCGCAGCGCCGCCGCCTCCGCCAGCAGCGGCAACTGCTCCCAGGGGACCGCCTTGTACGGGGTCTCCGGGCAGTCCACGTGCAGGGTGCCGGCCGGCAGGGCGGGCGACTCCGGCCGGGCGGCGGCCTCCAGGAAGGCGAACTGGCCCGAGACGTAGTGGGTCGCGTGCCGTCCCCACCAGCGGGACAGCAGCCCGGTGCCGCTGAGCGCCGCCGAGAGCTCCACGTCGGCCGGGCCGGTCGGCGCGTCGGTGCTCGGGCCGCCGTTCAGCCGCTCGGTGAGCCGCACCGTCACCTGGTCCAGCACGGCCTGCTGGCGGGCGGCGTAGCGCAGCACGCCGGCCAGGCCGGCCCGCAGCGCCGGGTGCGTCACCTGCGGCAGCAGCACGGCCAGGGTGACCTGGAGGTCGCCCGGCCGGGGGCCGTCCGCCGCGACCGCGGCCCTGAGCAGCGCGGAGGCGGTCTCCCGGTCCATCGCGCGCAGGGCGAGCGAGCCCGCCTCGTCGCGCGGGCGCAGCCGGTGCCAGTACCGCATCGGCGGCAGCAGCGGCGTGCCCTCGGCGAACTCGCCCGGCACGTCGTCCGTGCGCATCTCGGCCAGCAGGCTGCCGTCCTCCTGGTACAGCTTGGCCCGGTAGCTGCCGCGCACCACGGCGACCGGCCGCTCGGCGCCGGGGAAGACCACCAGGGCGTCGGGGGACTCCGCGTCCTCGGGCAGGAAGACCTGACGGCCCGCCATGTCCTCGCCCCGGTACCGGCCGTCCGCCAGCTTGACGGTGCGCCAGCCGAGCAGACCGCCCGCCGGGCCGGAGGACGGGCCCTCGGCGGCGTCGGCGGTGGGCAGCAGCCAGCCGCCGATCCGGCGGCTGCCGGCCGGGTCGTCCTTGGCGGCGTCGGCCAGGAAGGCGGGCAGCGAGGCGCGGCCGGTGGTGTTGCTCGCGGGGTCGTACTCGAACCAGGTGTACGGGTCGGTGCCGCCCGGGTCCTCCCAGACCCAGAACGAGGTGCCGTCGGAGACGATCGCCCGGTCACCCGGCAGGGCCGTGTCACCGACGTGCACCACGCCCATGCCGGTGGTGAACCCGCCGCCGGCCAGCGGCAGTCCGTGGCTGCGCAGCGCGCCCAGCCAGGTGGTCCGCATGCCGCGGGACTCGGTGCGCTCGCCGAAGGCGAAGGTCCGGTCCGCGGCGGTGTGCCAGTAGCCGGTCGAGCGGTGGTTGTTGGCCCGCGAGTCCCACTGCACCAGCAGCGAGCCGTCGGTGTAGAGGTAGCCCCGGTCCCGGCCGCCGGAGTCCCCGGCCGGGATCCGCAGGTCGTGGGTGAGCACGGCGCCGTCGGCCCCCAGCACCCGGGCCTGGGACGGGCCGGCCGCGATCAGGTACGGCCAGGCGTCCGCCACGATGATCTCGTCCACGTCCTTGCGCGGCACCAGCTCCGAGGTGGCCGAGTCCCAGGCGTCCCAGCCCAGTTCGTCCATGACGCCGGCCCGCAGCGCCTTGGCAAGGGTCTCCCCGAGGTCGAAGGCCGCGGCCTCCCGCACCTCCTCCTCGGCCAGCGCCAGCACCTCGCCCGGCAGCCAGCCCAGCCGGGAGAGGGCGCTCGGCAGACCGGGCAGCCCGGCGGCCGCGGAGCTCCTCGCCACCGTCGCGGTCCACTCGGCCAGCAGCGGGCGGCCGCCGGGGGAGCCGGCCAGCACGGAGAGGGCGATCCGGCCCTCGTGGTCGTCCGAGATCCGGTCCAGCCCCCGGCGGAACGCCTGGTGGAACCGCTCGTCGGCGGCCAGCGCCAGCAGGTCGCGGCGGCCCTCCTCCTGCTGCGCCCACGCCTCCAGGAACAGCGTGGTGTTCTCCTTCGGCTCCTCCAACGGAAGCTCCAGCGAGAGGAGTTGGTCCACCAGGTCGACGTCGGACGGGAGCAGCGGCAGCACCTCCCCGGTGCCCGCCAGCTCGGCCCGCAGCACCTCGGCCATCCGCTCGGTCAGCGGGTGCAGCACGGGGATCCGCGCCACCTGGTACCAGCCCCGGTTCCGCCACGTGGTGAACCGGCGGAACCAGCCCGCGCTCCCGTCGGCCGGGCGCTGCGCCTCGGGCAGCGAGACGTCGACCAGGCCCGCGTCCGCGCCCGACTCAGAGAGGATCTCCAGCCACAGGCCCGGGAGTTCGTAGTCGTCGCCGGTCGGCATCAGGTTCAGCAGCCGGCCGCGCACCGCCTCGTCGCGGCGGCCCAGCGCGATCAGCGCGCTCCGGTGGCCCTTCCACCAGCCGGCCGCCGCCCGCAGGGTGGCCGGCAGCTCCAGCAGCTCGGCGAGGTACTCGCCCTCGGCCGTGTCCGGGTCCAGGCCGGCCGACCTGGCCAGGCGGCGCAGGTCGGTCGCCATCTGCGCGGAGGGCTGCAGGCCGCCGGCCGTGCGGCGCACGCACAGCTCGCGGAAGCGGGCGAACGCCTCCTCGGCCGACACCCGGGCGGTCAGCTCCTTGCCGTACCCGGAGAGCACCTTGACGGGCAGTGCGCCCGCCAGCGCGAACTCCAGGAAGACCGCGTCCAGGCGCTCCTCGTCCAGGGCCAGGCCGTGCTGCGCCTCGGCGCGGCGGGCCTTGGTGAACATCTGGGAGGCGTAGGTGACGTTCTCCACCCCGAGGAAGACCCGGCCGGCCTGCTCGTAGAAGGTGGGCAGGAAGTGCGGCACGGCGGCGGCCAGGCGCCCGGCCAGCTCCTGGTAGGCGTCCAGCGCGGCCTTCGGCTTGGACTTCGCCTGGCGGGCGATCCGCTCCAACTCCGGCATGACGCCGAGCGCGTGGTGGCCGTCCGCCGGGTGGTGGGCGAGCACCCACTCCGGGAAGCCGAGCGCCTGGCGCATGCCGAGGCCGACCTCGGCGGGCTCGCCCTGCGGGGCCAGACCGAGGTAGCCGGCCGCCAGGTCCTCGGCGGCGCCCAGCTCGGCCGGGACCAGGCGGACCACGACCCGGCCCTCGACGGCGGGGTGGTGGTAGGTGCGCGCGGTCAGCGGCACCGCGCGGCGGCCCGCGCCCTCGGTGCCGGGCGGCAGCACCGCACCGGCCAGCAGCAGCTCCTCGGCCTGGGCCTCGGTCAGGGTCGTCCCCGTGCTCATCGTCGCGCCGTCCTCGGTGGTGGTCCCGCTCATGCGTCCTCGCCCTCCTGCTGCACCGAACGGCCGGCGTACAGCGCCGCGGCCATCCGCATCCCCTCCGACCAGGCCACCGCGCCGACCTCGCGCAGCGGCAGTGCCCGGCCGTCCTCGCCGTGCCAGCTGAGCCCGCCGGTCTCCGAGTCGCCGTCCCAGTAGGGCTCGCCGATCCAGACGTTGGCCTCCAGGGTGCGCAGCCCGTCGCGGACCCGGGTGGAGGCGTAGCCGCCGGTCACCTTGTAACCGAGCGAGGTGGCGCGGGCGGCCAGGCCGAAGCGGGACGGGAACCGGCCGCCCGCGAAGTCCTTGACCTCGGTGACGTTCTCGGCGAACTCGGCCGGGCGCTCCCAGGTGGCGCGGTGGATCTGCTCCACGCCCTGCACGACGCCGAGCTCGGCGGCGAACTCGCGCAGGTCCGCCAGGTCCGGCAGCAGCACCGGGTGCGGGAAGGTGACGGTGGCGGGGGAGATCCGGACGGTCTCGCCGTCCAGGTCCACCAGCCGCAGCTCGCCCTCGGCGGTGACGTCGCGCAGCAGGCCGACCTCGGTCTCGTCCGCGCCGACCACCACCAGGTCGCGCAGCGCGGCCTGCCAGGCGGCGTCCGGCCAGACCCGGGCCAGCAGCCCGGTCGGGACGGGGAGGGAGGAGACCATCCAGGCGTCCGCCTGCGCCACGCAGGAGGCGGCGTGCCGGTCCAGCCATTCGGCGAAGCGGCGCAGCTTCTCCGTCTCCGGATGTTCGCGGACGGCCTTGGGCAGGGTCTTCAACTCCCGTCCCGCTGCCCGCCCGGACGTCGAACGTGCCGTCACCTTGCCCTCCACCAGGGATATCTCGTACCCCTCGCCAGCTGCCAGCCAGCCCATGCGCTCCACACCTCGATCTCGTGCCACGTACGTGTCAAGTCGTCGAAAACCACCGCAGAGACGGAGGGAGTCGGACACTCCGTGCGGTGTTGCGGCAAAGCTAGCGGCTCGGACGGACAGTCCGCTCCCCAGGGGCCCCGCCGGGGTGCCCGGGCCGAGGGGGTGTCAGGGCGGCGGAATGCGGGGCGGGTTCGCATTCATCCGGCGTGCGGCCGCGGCGCCGGGCGGTTTCCGGGAATTCCGGTGGTGCTGCTGAACAGTCACGATGCCGGTGGGGAAACGGATCTCGTGGCGATCGCCACCGCATTCTCCGCAGTTCTCTCCCCCCGGTCGGAACGATCCCGGAATTCCGGAACGGGCCCGGGGGAGGCCCGTGCTGCCGGGCCGTCAGGCGGAGCGGGGCGCCGGAGGGCGAGGCAAAAACGGAGTAAAGCCCAAGTGGTCTGGACCTATTGACGAGTTGGTACGGACCTTTCTAAGGTCGGCGGAGCAGCCGCGACGGCCGTGCGGTCTGCCCGGACTCCCCACCTTTCGTCCGTTCCCCCACGTCGAGGAGCCCCGTTGAGCACTCGAACCACCATGCCCAGGAGCAGGTTCAGGGCGGCAGCAGCCGGCCTGACCGCGCTGGTGCTTCCGTTGGCCGCCGTCGTCGGCCTGTCCACCCCGGCCCAGGCGGCCACCTCGGCCACGGCCACCTTCACCAAGGGCTCCGACTGGGGCAGCGGCTTCGGCGGCTCGTGGACCATCAAGAACACCGGTACCACCACGCTCACCTCCTGGACCGTCGAGTGGGACTTCCCCGCCGGCACCAGCGTCGGCTCCGCCTGGGACGCCACCGTCACCAACACCGGCACCCACTGGACCGCCAAGGACAAGGGCTGGAACGGCACCCTGGCCCCCGGCGCCACCGCCACCTTCGGCTTCAACGGCGTCGGCCCCGGCAACCCCAGCGGCTGCAAGCTCAACGGCGGCTCCTGCGACGGCACCGAGATCCCCGGTGGCAACAAGGCGCCCACCGCGCCCGGCACCCCCACCGGCTCCGACATCCTGGAGACCTCGCTCAAGGTCTCCTGGGGCGCCGCCACCGACGACGCGGGGGTCAAGAACTACGACCTCTTCCGCGACGGCGTGAAGATCGCCACCGTCACCGGACTCACCTACGCCGACAGCGGCCTGACGGCCGGTACGACGTACACCTACACCGTGGTCGCCCGCGACACCGAGGACCTGACCGGCCCGGCCAGCGCCGCGGGTGCGATCAAGACCTCCGGCACCGTGATCGACCCGGGCGACAAGGTCAAGCTCGGCTACTTCACCAACTGGGGCGTCTACGGCCGCAACTACCACGTGAAGAACCTGGTGACCTCCGGCTCCGCCGCCAAGATCACCCACATCAACTACGCCTTCGGCAACGTCCAGGGCGGCAAGTGCACCATCGGCGACGCCTACGCCGACTACGACCGCGCCTACACCGCCGACCTCGCGGTGGACGGCAAGGCCGACACCTGGGACCAGCCGCTGCGCGGCAACTTCAACCAGCTGCGCAAGCTCAAGCAGCTGTACCCGCACATCAAGGTGATCTGGTCCTTCGGCGGCTGGACCTGGTCCGGCGGCTTCGGCCAGGCGATGCAGAACCCGGCCGCCTTCGCCAAGTCCTGCCACGACCTGGTCGAGGACCCGCGCTGGGCCGACGTCTTCGACGGCATCGACCTGGACTGGGAGTACCCGAACGCCTGCGGCCTGTCCTGTGACACCAGCGGCGCCGACTCCTTCAAGAAGATGATGCAGGCGATGCGCGCCGAGTTCGGCAACGACCTCATCACCGCGGCCGTCACCGCCGACGCCTCCACCGGCGGCAACATCGACAAGGCCGACTACGCCGGCGGCGCCCAGTACATGAACTGGTTCAACGTCATGACGTACGACTTCTTCGGTGCGTGGAACGCCAAGGGCCCGACCGCCCCGCACTCCCCGCTCACCTCGTACGACGGCATCCCGAAGGCCGGCTTCAGCTCGGCCGAGGCCATCGCCAAGTACAAGTCGATCGGCGTCCCGGCCAGCAAGCTGCTGCTCGGCATCGGCTTCTACGGCCGCGGCTGGACCGGCGTCACCCAGTCCGCCCCGGGCGGCACCGCCACCGGCCCCGCCACCGGCACCTACGAGCAGGGCATCGAGGACTACAAGGTCCTGAAGAACACCTGCCCCGCCAACGGCACGGTCGCCGGCACCGCCTACGCCCACTGCGGCACCAACTGGTGGAGCTACGACACCCCCGCCACCATCAACTCCAAGATGGCCTGGACGAAGTCGCAGGGCCTGAAGGGCGCCTTCTTCTGGGAGTTCAGCGGCGACACCAGCAACGGTGAGCTGGTCAGCGCCATCAACACCGGCCTGAAGTAAGCACGGTAGGCCCCAAGGCGGCCCGTCGGTCCTCGTGACCGGCGGGCCGTCGGGCTTTCCCGCGCTTTCAGAGCAGGGAGACGAGGGTCCGCCACCCGGGGAGGCGGGCCACGGCGAAGGCGACCGCCGCGGCCGGGCCGTCGACCCGGGCGAGGACCGGCCCGTTCCAGGACTCCCTGACCGTGTAGGGCGGCGTACCGTGCGGAGCCTGGAGGGAGAGGAAGGGCGGGGCGTCCGGCGGGGCGTCGGGTCCGGCGGCGAAGCTCAGGGCCCAGTGGCTGGTGAAGGGGTAGAGCTCCCGCAACCGCGGCTCGGCGTGGGCGGCCTCGACCAGTGCCAGGTGCTCGGGCCAGTCGGCGTCCCGGGCCTGCCGGAGGATCCACGCCCACTCCGCGGCGATCACGTCGGCGGCCGTGCCGTCCACGACCTCCGGACGTCCGCTCAGCACGTCGAACCGCGCGCTCTCCGCGACCGCCTCCAGCGGGGCCCCGGAGACCCAGGCCTCGATCACGGGCGGCAGGTGGCCGAGGTCGTCCGTGCTCCCGGAGAGCAGCAGCCCGTTGTTCCCGAACGCCGTGACGCTCCACCGCCGTTCGGTGGGGTGCGCGGAGACGGCCAGCGACTTGCGGTGCGCGTGCACGCCGGTCGCAGAGGCCTGGCGCAGCGGGTCCACCGAACTGGCCGTCAGGTCGAGCACCGTGCCGTCGGCGTCCGCCAGAGCGCGCAGCGCCGCCGCGAGACTCCCGTACGCGGCCACGTCGGGGTAGAGCACGGCCGGGTTCGGCTCAGGCGGCACCGTTGACTCCGATCATGGGTGGGCGGGGAAACCCTAGTGGCCCGGAGCACGGACGGAAAGCATGGCGGAGCCCGCGTCGATCAGCGAGGCCGTGCAGGTGCCGCCGCCTGGGGCCCCGTCGGACGGTGCGTCAGGAGTCCGGCCCGGGCCGGCCGGATTCGTTGGAGCCGGTCTCGTAGTCGTGGAAGGTGAGGTGGTCCCACTGCTCGCCGGTGGCCCGTTCGTAGGCCTCCTCGTGGACGTAGAGGAGGGGCTCGGCGTGCAGGCCGGTGAAGGGGGCGAAGCGTTCGGGGCGGCCGAGGACGCTCTCGTAGGTGCGGCGGCCGGCGGCGACGACGGCGGCGCGGGAGTAGAGGAAGCCGTCGGCGGACCGGGGGAAGGGGGAGCCGTCCGGTTCGGTCGGGCCGAGGACCGGGAGGGCGCAGAACTCCTTCCGGTCGAGGGTGTACAGGGCCTCCGCGAGGCGTTCGCCGAAGCCGAGGATCTGCTCGACCGGCTCCTCGGCCAGCGCGGCGGTGAGCTCCTCGCAGGCCTCGTCGAGGGCGGCGCAGGCGACCGTGCCGTCCTCGGCCACGCCGAGGCGTCGGACCAGTTCCCAGAAGCGGTCCCAGGACATGGCGGGGCGGTACTGCTCGGGGGTGGGGTTCATGGCTGCACGCTTCGGTCGGGGACGCACTGTCGGGGCGGGAGTCTGGCACGGCGCGCCGACAGCCCGGACGGGCGGCAGTGGCACACCATCGGGTGACGGGCGGGCGCGGGGCTTCCGGGGGAGGGTGGCCGGTGGCAGGATCGGTGGTCCGTGGGTGTGGGGACGTGGTGAACCACCGTGACACCAGGGGGACTTGTGGAGCTCGAGGTGGCGGGCAGCGTGCTTGCGGTATTCGCGCACCCGGACGACGAGTCCCTCGGGGCCGGCGGTGTCCTGGCTGCCCGGGCCGCCGCCGGGGCGCGGACGGCGGTGGTCACCGCGACCTGGGCGGAGGGCACCGGCCGCGCGGCGGAGCTGGCGGAGGCGGTCGGCATCCTGGGGGCCGGGAAGCCCCGGCTGCTCGGGTACGCCGACGCCAAGGTGGCGGAGTCGGCGCCGGGGGCGGCCCGCTGGTGCGACGTGCCGCTGGACGAGGCGGTCGGGCGGCTGGTGGCGCACATCCGCGAGTTCCGGCCAGAGGTGCTGCTCACCCACGACGCGTACGGCGGTCTCAGCGGGCATCCGGACCACCGGCAGACCCACCGGGTCACCCTGCTCGCCGCCGAGGCCGCCGGCCTGGGGCTGCTGTACCCCGAGGCGGGGCCCGCCTGGCGGCCTGCGGCGGTGTACGCCGCCACCCACCCGGAGTCCGTGGCAAGGGAGTTGGGGCGGCGGCTGCTCAAGCCGGGCCGGGTCCGGTACGCGATGCCGGACGAGCTGGTCGGGGAGGCGGTGGACGTCCGGCCGTGGTTGCGGACCAAGCTCTGCGCGGTCTTCGCCCACCGCAGTGAGGTGGAGCGCGGCGCCCTGCCCGGCCGGCTGGCCGCGATGAGCGCCGCCGAGCGGGAGGCGCTGACCGGCACCGAGTGGTACGTCCGCCACGAGGTGGGCCCCGGCAGGGGGTGACGCGGTGTCAGGGGCGGTGGCGGGAAACCCCGTACGGCCGCCGGAGCGCTCGTCTAGGCTGTCGATTCGGACACCAACCAACGGCAGCAGGAGGGAACCGGCCATGAGCGAACCGGAGTTCGTCAGCGCGCCCGCCCTGATCCTCCGGTCCCTCTCCCGGGAGCCGGACCGGGTGGCGCTCACCACCGCGGACGGCGGCAGGATCACCGCCGGCGAGTACGTCGCCGCGACCCACCGGCTGGCCCACGAGCTGATCGCCCGGGGCGTCGGCCGCGGCACGACCGTGTCCCTGCTCACCGGCAACACCCCCGAGGCGCTCAGCGCCCGGCACGCGGCCGGGATCGCGGGCGCGCGGGTGGTCAACCTGTACGACGGGATGAGCGCGGAGGTGCTCGCCGAGATCGTCACCAGCGTCGACACTGCCGTCCTCCTGGTGGACGCCGAACGGTACGCAGACGCACCGGAGTTGCTCGCCCTGGCCGACGTGCCGACCGTCCTGACCCTGGGGCCGGGCGCGGGGGAGATCGGCGAGGACGTGATCGCGGCCTCGGCCGGGCGGCCCGCCGGGGCCCCGGCGCCGCGGGTCGGCCCGGAGGACCACCTGGGCATCCGGCACACCGGCGGCACCACCGGCGTCCCCAAGGGCATCCTCAGCCTGCACGGCCCCTACCGCCGGGCCTTCGACGTCCCGTTCGGCTCCGCCGACCGGCGCACCCGCTTCCTCGCCGCCACCTCGCTCGCCCACCTCGCGGGCGTGCTGAGCGACCTGACGCTCCACCACGGCGGGGAGGTGATCCTGCAGCGCTCCTTCGACCCCGGCGAGGTGCTGGCCGCCGTCGAACGCGAGCGCATCACCGACCTCTGGGTCCTGCCGCCGCTGCTGCACCGCCTGCTGGACCACCCGGCGATCGGCCGTACCGACCTCTCCAGCCTGCACTTCATCGGCTACGGCGGCAGCGTCGCCTCGCCGACCCGGGTGCGCGAGGCCCTGGAGGTGTTCGGGCCGATCCTGACCAGCGGCTACGGGATGTCGGAGGCGATGAACATCGCCGTCCTCGAACCCCGGGACCACGACCGGGCCGGACCCGACGGCCGGATCCCGGTCGGCCGCCCGCTGCCGGGGGTGCAGGTGGTGGTCCGCGACGAGACCGGCGCGGAGCTGCCGCCCGAGGCGGTCGGCGAGATCCACGTGCGCTCCTACGGCCTGATGGCCGGGTACTGGAAGCGGCCCGACCTCACCGCCGAGGTGCTGCGCGACGGTTGGCTGCACACCGGAGACATCGGCTACCTCGACCGGGACGGCTACCTCTACCTGACCGGCCGTCACTCGGACAAGATCATCGTCGTCGGGGGCCACGTCCACCCCTCCGAGGTCGAGGACCTGCTGATCACCCATCCCTCCGTCGCCCAGGCCGCCGTGGTCGGCCTCCGCGACGCCCACCAGGTCGAACACGTCCACGCCGTCGTCGTCCCCGCCCCGGGGCAGCGGCCCGACCTCGACGAGCTGCGCGCCTTCGTCACCACCCACAAGGGACGCATCTACGCACCGGAGGCCGTCCACCTGGTCCCCGAGATCCCGCTCACCCCGGTCGGCAAGCCCGACAAGAAGCACCTGCGGGCCGTCCTCTCCCGCTGACCGTCACGCGCCCGCGGCTTCCCGGCGCGTCCCGGGGAGCCCGGGCCGGTCGAGCCGTGCCGCCGCGGCGCGGCGGACCTCCGGGGTCTCCAACGGGTCGTCACGGAGCAGCTCCAGCCGGTCGCGTACGTGCGGCAGGTCGGGCGCGCCGGCGACGGCCAGCAGGCGGACGTCCGCCTCGCAGTCCCAGAGCCCCTCGGTGTACGCCGCCTCCAGCCCCTCGGGGTCGATCGCGGCCAGGGCTTCCAGAAAGGCGGCCCGCTCGTAGGAGTGCGGGGTGTGCACGTAGTACCGGCGCAGCACCGGCACGGCCTCGGCCGCGGCGGGGCCGAAGCGGGCCAGTCCGGCCGCGATCATCTTGGGGCCGCACCAACCGCGCCGCCGGTACTCGTCGGTGAGGTGCGCGGACAGGACCGGGAGGTCGACGTCCTCGCCGTGTTCGGCCAGCACCTCCAGCCCGATCCAGGCGAGCCAGCTCCGGTCGTCCGCCACCCAGGTCCGGGCCGCGGGCAGCGCGAGGGCGCCGCAGCGGCGGACCGCGGCGGCCAGGAACGGGGCCGGGAAGGAGCCGTAGCTGCTGCCGAGCGTGGGTACCAGGGGGAGCAGGTCCGGTTCCGGGGCGCGGCCGGCGAGCAGCCGGAGGGCAGGGCCCTTCGCGCCTTCGGGCGCACCGGGGTCGGCGAGCAGGGCCAGCAGGCGCGGGCTCGGGGGCGTCAGCTCGACCCGGCTCAGGCGGCGCGAGGGGTGGGGAGGTGGCGGGCCGTCAGGCGAGAAGAGCGAGTCCAGGGTCCCCCGCGCCTCCTCGTCCGCCGACAGCTGCTCGTCGCCGTCGAGCCTCGCCCGCGCGACCCCGGCCAGGTCGCGCCACCACGCGGGGGGCCAGCGGTCCGCCACCGACTCCAGGACGTCCAGCCAGTGCGGCCCGGTCCGGACGTGGTCGCGCAGCGCCTCCCGGGCCTGCGCCGAACCGGACACCGCGAGCAACTCCAGCACACCGGTGGCCCGTTCACAGCTCTCCCGGTCCTCCGCCAGCAGTTCGACCACCGGCTCCAGCGGCAGCTCCAGGTCCCTGACCAGCCGCGCCAGGTACACGCTCCGCTCGTCGACGGAGTCCCACCGCCAGTCCTGCCGGAGGCACCGGCGGACCGGCTCCGCGGCCCCCGCCGGGTCCCGGGCCGCCAGGATCGCGCCCATGCCCCGGCCACGCTGGAGCATGCCCTCCAGGGTGTCGGGCCGCGCGTACCGCCGTGCGTCGTCCGCTTCCGTTTCCGTCTCGCTCATCAGCGCGGATCCTGCCCGAGGCGGCGCCCGGCCGTCGACGGATTTTCGTCCTACCCTGCCCCGCCGGGTCTGATCCGGTCTCCTCGGTTCTCATGCTTGTGGTGGCAAGAAGCCGTTAGGTCGGTGGAATGAACCACCAGGGTCCCGTGGTTGGGACCCACGACCCGCACCGGCGGGCCACGACCCCTTGGAGGGATTCGCATGAAGGTACGCAATTCGCTGCGGTCGTTGAAGAACAAGCCCGGTGCCCAGATCGTGCGCCGCCGCGGCAAGGTCTACGTGATCAACCGGAAGGACCCCCGCTCCAAGGCCCGCCAGGGCTGACCGCCCTCCGGCGGTGACGGGCGGTCACTTCGCGCCACGAGGACCCTCGGTGGGTGCGGCGGCGCGCGGGGCTGGCACGATCGGCGGTGCACGTGTTCGCGCCCGGACGGGCGCCCCGACCACCGTCACGGAGAACCATGACCAGCTCCGCCACCGCCGGACCCGGCTCCGCCGCCCCGATACCCGACCAGGCCGCCGCGCAGCGCCGCGTCCTGCGGGTCCTGGTCGCCTCGCAGATCCTCAGCGGTGCCGGCCTGGCCGCCGGGATCACGGTCGGCGCGCTGCTGGCCCAGCAGATGCTGGGCTCCACCGGCCTGGCCGGACTGCCCAGCGCCCTCTTCACCGCCGGGTCCGCGCTCACCGCCGTGGCGGTCGGCCGGATCTCGCAGACCGGGGGCCGCCGTCCGGGCCTGGCCGGGGGCTACCTGGTCGGCGCGATCGGTTCGGCCGGGGTGATCGCCGCCGCCGTCCTCGACCAGCCGGTCCTGCTCTTCCTCGCGCTCTTCGTCTACGGCGCCGGCACCGCCACCAACCTCCAGGCCCGCTACGCCGGGGCCGACCTGGCGGCCCCGGACCGCCGTGCCCGGGCCGTCTCCACCGTGCTGGTCGCCACCACCCTCGGCGGGGTGGCCGGGCCCAACCTGGCCGCGCCCACCGGGCGGTTCGCCGAGTCGATCGGCATCCCCGCGCTGGCCGGGCCGTTCCTGCTCTCGGGCACCGCGTACGCGCTGGCGGCCTGCGTGCTGGCACTCTTCCTGAAGCCCGACCCGCTGCTGCTGGCACGGGAGTTGGCGGCCCGACAGCCGGCCGACGGTGCCTCGGGGCCGGGGCGTGCGCAGGCGGCGGACGAGGAGGTGCCGGGCTCCGGCGGCCTGATGCTCGGCGTGCTGGTGATGGTGGTGACCCAGCTGGTGATGGTCGCCGTCATGACGATGACACCCGTGCACATGCACGACCACGGCCACGGCACCGCCGCCTCCGGCCTGGTCATCGCGGTGCACATCGGCGCGATGTACCTGCCCTCCCCGCTGACCGGCTGGCTGGTGGACCGCTACGGGCGGATGCCGCTGGCCCTCGCCTCGGGCGCCACCCTGCTGGCCGCCGGGCTGATCGCCGCCACCGCCCCCGCCGACTCGGTCGGCCTGCTCGCGCTGGCCCTGGCCCTGCTCGGGATCGGCTGGAACTTCGGCCTGGTCACCGGCACCGCGATCATCACCGACACCGTCCCGCTCGCCACCCGGGCCCGCACCCAGGGCATGGTGGACGTCACCATCGCCCTGGCCGGCGCGACCGGCGGCATCACCTCCGGCCTGATGGTCTCCGCCGCCGGCTACCCCGCGCTCGCCCTCACCGGCGGCGTGCTCTCCCTGGCGGTCCTGCCCGCCGTCGCCCTCTCCGCGAGGAAGCGGTGAGCGACCCGGCCCCCGGGCGCGTCCTGGTGGTGGACACCGCACCGCCCGAGGAGGCACTGGCCGAACTGGCGGCCTTCGAGGCGATGGGCCTGCGGCCGACCGTCAACCTGCGCCGCGTCACCGACCCCGCCCTGCGCGAGCGGATCGCCGCCCGCTGGCCCGTCGTCGACTTCGACGGCTTCGACGCCGAGCAGCTCGCCACCCACCTGGAGGACGGCGGCCGGGGCCACCAGGCCCTCAAGTGCCGGGCCGGCATCCCGCTCACCCGGGCGGTCCTGGCCCGCGCCACCGCGCCCGGGCTGACCCGGCGGCTGGCCGTGGCCGGCCGGGCGGCCAGCGGCTCCGAGACCTTCGACCCGGTGGCCGCCCGGGAGTCGGGGGTCACCCTGCTGACCACCCCGGGCGCCAACGCCGCCGCCGTCGCCGAACTCACCCTCGCACTCGCCCTGGACGCCCTGCGCGGTGTCTCGCGCCGTTCGGCCGCTCTGCACGGCGGCGACTGGGCGGGCGCGGTGGCCGGCCTCCCGGTGGCCGGGCTCGCGGGCGCACGGTTCGGCCTGGTCGGCACCGGTGCCGTCGCCCGGCGGGTGGCCTCGCTGGCGGCGGCCTTCGGGGCCGAGGTCCTGGTGCACGGCTCACCCCGCTTCACGCCCGGACGGGCGGCGGGGTGGCCGGGGCGGCGGACCGGCTCGCTGGCGGAGCTGCTGACGGAGTGTGAGGTGGTCTCGGTACACGTCCCGGCCACGGAGGAGACGGCGGGGCTGATCGGGGAGGCGGAGCTGCGCCTGATGCGCCCGGGGTCGGTGCTGGTGAACACGGCGCGGGCGAGCGTGGTGGACGAGGCGGCCCTGGACCGGGTCCTGCGCGACCCGTCGGCGGGGTTGGCCGCGGCCGGTGTCGACGTCTTCGAACGGGAGGGCACGGTCGGCTACGGCTCGGTGCTCGCCGGGAACCCGTACTGCACGCTCTCGCCGCACGCGGCGGGGATGACGCACGCCGCGATGCGGGAGGCCTCGCGGCAACTGCTGGCGGCGTTCGCGGCGGCTATGCTCTGTCCGCATGACGGATCTTGGTGATCAGAGGGAGTACTGGGACGGCGTCGGAGCCACGAAGACCTTCACCCATCCCCTGGACCCCGGCCTGCTGGCCGGGGTCGGCCCGGCGGCCCGGATCCTGGACTACGGGTGCGGATACGGCCGTCTGATGGCCGAGTTGAGCGAGCAGGGGTTCCTCGACCTGTCCGGGGTCGACGTCTCGTCGGCGCTGGTCGAGCGGGGCCGGCGGGCCCGCCCGGACCTGCGGTTCGACGTGCTGGAGGCCCCACCGGGTCTCGCGGTGCCCGCCGAGAGCTTCGACGTGGTGCTGCTGTTCGCGGTGCTGACCTGTGTGCCGGACGAGGGCGCCCAGCGGGCGTTGACCGAGGAGCTGCACCGCGTCCTGGCACCCGGCGGACTGCTGTACGTCAGCGACCTGCTGCTCCAGGACGACGAGCGCAACCAACTCCGTTACGCCGCCCACGCCGAGGAGTTCGGGACCCCGTACGGGGTCTTCGCCACGGACGACGGCGCGGTCTGCCGCCACCACGACCGCGCCCATCTGCACGCGCTGCTGGACGGCTTCGAGGTGCTGGAGGAGCGGCCGATCGAGGTGGCGACGATGAACGGCAACCGCTCGCGGGGAGTCCAACTCCTGCTCCGCAAGCGGTAATCGGTCAGGTCAGGTCAGGTTTCCTCCAGGATGACGGCCGGGAGCGGGGCGTTCAGGGCCAGCGCCCGGGGGAGGGAGAGACCGAAGTGCCCCTCCAGCACCTCCAGGACGGTGCGGTGCACCTCCCGGCGCGGCCGGTCGTGATCGGGCAGCCCGGCGGCGGCCAGCAACTCCCGGACCTGTGCGGCGACTTCAGGGTCACCCGAGACCTCCCCGTGGCCCCAGGAGTCGTCCAGGTGCAGGTTGAACCGGCACATCGTGCGCCCGTCCCGGACGTACCAGAACTCCGGTGGCACCGGCTTGCCGTTCTCCTCCTCGTACTCGAGGAGGAAGACCTCGGCGCCGTCCACGGACAGTGCCGGATCGAGCCCGAACTTCCCCGGCCAGTTGCCGTGCTTGACGACGAAGGCCCACTCCCCGTGCTCGCCGAACCTCAGGCCGGTGTCGTCCCGGTTCACCTCCTCGATCTCCTCCACCAGCTCCTCGGCCGTCAGGTCCCCGAGCATCACCATCCGCAGCGCCTCGTGCTCCGCCGACTCGACGACCCGCGCGGCCAGTTCGGCGAGCGCGATGCCCCGGCCGAGCGTCACGCTGTAGCCCTCGAAGGAGATGCTCCGCGGCTTCGCGAGCCAGGTGATTCCGTCCGTGCCGTGCGTGCCGTCCGTGGGGTCCACATGGTCCGTCATGAGGCGCCATCCTGCCGCACGCCTCCGACAGCCCCCGCCGTCCGGAGCCGGGGAACGGTGCGGCATGATCCGGTGCATGCCCACTCTCGTCACGCCGACCGTCCCGACCGGCTCGCTGGCGGCGCGGCCGCAGCCCGTCCTGCCGGCCCCCGGCGGCCTGCTGCTCCGCCCCTGGCAACTCGGCGACGCCCCGGCCGTGGTGACGGCGTACCAGGACCCGGCGATCCAGCACTGGCACGTGCGGCGGGCGGACTCGGTGGCCGAGGCCGAGGAGTGGATCACCGACTGGCGCGGCGGCTGGACGACCGAGACCGAGGCGCAGTGGGCCGTCGTCGACGGTGACGCCCTGCTCGGCCGGGCCGCCCTCAAGCACCTCCAACTCGCCGACGGCACCGCCGAGGTGGCCTACTGGGTGGCCCCGCAGGCCCGCGGCCGGGGCGTCGCCCCGCGCGCCGTCGAGGCGATGGCGGACTGGGCCTTCGGCACGGCGGGCTTCCACCGCCTCGAACTGTCCCACGCCGTGGGCAACACCGCCTCCTGCCGGGTGGCCACCAAGACCGCCTTCCCCCTGGAGGGCACCCGCCGCAGCGCCTGGCTCCAGTCCGACGGCCGCCACGACGCCCACCTGCACGCCCGCCTCCGCAGCGACCTCGTCCCGGCCGCCGCCGCTGCGCGGTGAGGGCGCGGCCGCGTGGCTGGGCCGTGTCCCGGCGATGAGGAGCGCCGGTGCGGGTGCGGCCGAACCCGACGACGACCACGATCGCTGCCGGTACCGCTCGGACGACGCGTCAACTTGCGGGCCCGATCCCCTCCGGCAGGCCGGCCACCACGAAGGCGACGGCCTCCTCCGGCGTTTCGAAACGCGCGAGCACCTCATGCCCGTCCCGTACCGCGTAGGACCTCTCGTAGTGCGGCCAGATCATCGGTCCGACCCCGGTGATCCGCCGGTTCGGCTTGGTGCTGGTGGAGAACCAGAGGTTGTTGTGGCTGGTCACCGGCATCAGCTGGCGGAGCACCGGTTGGGCGTACGCCGCCACCAACAGCGCGTGCACGCGCGGGAACCGGTTCATCGGCCACCTGCGGAAGCGATCGAGCCTGAGGCACCACTCCAACTCGACCGTATCGAGCGGCTCCTGCTCGTGCGCGAGAGCCCAAGGGCGGTACTCGATGCACGGGGCCTGCTCCTTGGTCTCCTCCAGCCCCGCTCCGCCGAGCCAGGCCACCACCGCCCTGACCATCTCGGCCGGATCGGCGGTGAACCCGTCGGCCAGGTGCAGACGGCCGCTCCGCAGGTACACCCAGTAGGCCCCATGCTCCTCGTCGGCCGGAGTCACCGTCGCCCGCCGGTCGAGCCCCGCGTCGGCGTACTCGGCTTCGTAACCGAACTTCTCCGGCTCGGGGAAGGTCACCCCAAGGCGCTCCGCTGCGCTGCTCCACGTCTCCTGCGCGGGCAGGACGACCCCGAGGCGTTCCGCCGTACGCAGCAACCTCTCCCCGAGTGTCACGCCGCCCCCGCCGTTCTCGCCCGACTCCGCCCCGAAGCTCATCCCGCCAGTATGCCGCCGAGCGCGCCGACCGTTCCGGTCGACCGGGCACCGGCCAGGCACTTTCGAGGCCGTCCCGGTGCGACCGCTGGTCCGTTGCGTGTGGCTTCACGAGGGAAGGTCTACGCCCAGCGCTACGAGTACGCCGACAACGGAAGAGGCCTCTGCGAAGGCTTCGAGACACCGTTCGCCCCACCCGAACTCCGAGCGCGTCTCGCAGCCGAGGGCGCCGACCGCGGCCGCGGCCGGATCAACCGCACCGACCTGGGCGAACCCGACCGAGTGGTCCACGTCCGAGGGGCGACGGCGGCGCCGTAGTCACTAGTGGCGAAACGCCCTGGTCCGGAGGGCTATTCGTTCGTCAGGCCCTCGCGCCATCGTCGCGCGGCCTCGGGCTGGTCCTCGCGCGCGTGCGGCGCCGTTTCGATGGTGTGCAGGAGAGTCCAGGCCACGCCGAAGCACAGGTCCTCACCGAAGCACTCCGCCAGGGCGTGCGCCTCTTCATCGGTGACGGGGTGAGCGATGCGCTCCAGAAGGTCCACGGCGCGGTCGATGGCCGCTTCGACGACTTCGTCCGGCCGGTCGTCGTCCTCGGCGGGCAGTCTGCCCAGGGCGACGAATGCGGTGACTTCTGGACGGATCATGAAACACGCTTCCTGTCATGGAAAGTGAGCCGATGTCACGGCCCCGCGGGGGACCATCAGGACGGGAGGTTCTCCTGCCCGTGGGCGCCCCGTTCGTCGACCGCGGTCCTGGCCTGCTTGCGGTAGGCCCCGGGTGGGGTGCCGAAGTGGCGTTTGAAGGCCTTGGCGAAGGCGAACTCCGAGGTGTAGCCGGTGCGTTGGGCGATCGTGCCGAGGGAGGACGGGGACTGTTGCAGCAGCCGTGCGGCGGTGGCCATCCGCCAGGTGGTCAGGTAGGTGAGCGGGGGCTCGCCGACGACCGAGGTGAAGCGGCGGGCGAACGCCGCGCGGGACAGTCCGGCGCGGGCGCCCAGGGACTCGACGGTCCAGGGGTGGCCGGGGTCGTCGTGGATGGCCTTGAGGGCGGGGGCGACCGCCGGGTCGGTGAGGGCGGCGGCCCAGCCGCGGGTGCGGTCCTGCGGGAGTTCGGCGTACCAGGACCGCAGGATGTACAGGAGGAGCAGGTCGACGAGGGCCGTGACGACCGCGTCCGATCCCGGCTGCGGTGCGTGGAATTCGGCGCACAGCTGGTCGACCGCCGAGCGCAGCACCGGGTGGCGGCCGGGGACGGCGGGGAGGTGGACGACCTCGGGCAGGTCGCCGAAGAGGGGGTGCGGGCGGTCGACGTCGATCGCGTACGCGCCGCAGACCAGTACGGTGCGCGGCCCCGGTCCGTCCACGGTGAGCCGGCCGATCGGTGAGGAACGGTCCACGCGCTCCGGTACGAAGTCCACCGGGTCGCGGCCCGGCAGGTCGCACAGGACGTGTCCGCTGCCGCGCTGGAGGAAGACGATGTCGCCGGGCCCGAGTGCGACCGGTCGGCCGTGCGGGGGCAGGAGGTGGCAGCGGCCCTCGACGACCACGTGGAAACCGGCTCCGGAGAGGGGCCGGAACCTCAGGGCCCACGGGGCGTGCGCGTCGGTGCGGGTCACCATCGGGCGTCCCGTGCGCAGGACTTCGAGGGTGTCGCTCAGGATGTCCACGGCGGCACTCTAGTCCCTCTGCGGCGAGACGATCTGACAGGGAATCAAGATTCGGAGGCATTCAGCGTCTCAGGAGCCGGGGCTTACGTTCGTTGCCAGGCGGCGGCCGAATCCCGGCGCCGCATCGACGAAGGAGTGGGCCCGTGTCCCTGGCCGGCAAGAAGATCGTGATCATCGGTGGAACCTCCGGCATCGGCCTCGCGGTGGCCCGGCAGGCCGTGGCGGCCGGTGCGGAGGTCGTGGTCGCCTCCAGCAGTCAGGAGCGGGTGGACGCCGCGGTGGAGCACCTGGGCGGGCCGGCCGAAGGGCACCGTCTGGACGTCGCCGACGGCGACGCCATCGCCGGGTTCTTCGAGCAGGTGCGGGAGTTGGACCACCTCGTCTACACCGCGGGCGAGTCCCTGCTGATCAAGCCTCTGGCGGACACCGCCCCGCAGGAGGCCAGGGCGGTCTTCGAGCGCCGCTTCTGGGGCGCGTTCCTCTCTGCCAAGTACGCCGCACCACGGCTGCGCGAGGGCGGATCGATCACCTTCAGCTCCGGCGTCCTGGCCGTCCGCCCCCTGCCGGGGACCGCACTCGCGGCCGGCATCACCGGCGGTGTCGAGGCACTGACCCGCGCCCTCGCCGTCGAACTCGCCCCGCTGCGCGTCAACGTGGTCCAGCCCGGGGTGATCCGCACCGAGCTGTGGGACGGCAGCGTCCCGGACCCGGAGGCCTTCCTGCAGGGCGCCGGGTCCGGGCTGCTCACGCGACGGGTGGGCACCGCGGAGGAAGCCGCGGCGGCCTACCTCTTCGCGATGGCCAACGCCTACGTCACCGGCACCACGCTCGCGGTGGACGGCGGTGCGGCGCTGGTGTGAGGCGTCAGCCGTCGAGTCGGGTGAGCTCCTACCCGACGGGGGTCCACTCGTCGAGCAGTTCCTCGACGAACTGCACGGGCACGAACGCCCAGAAGTCGGTGGACCGGTGTTCCGTTCCGGTCCTGACGGTCGTCGGGGCCGAGGCGGTCGCCGTGCCGCCGGCGAGGAAGGTCCCGGCGATGGTGAGGGCTGCGACGAGCAGCATCTTCTTCGTCATGAGCACATGATGGAGCCCCGGTTCGCCCACGACCCGCATGTCGGCGTCCGCTGGTCGGGTGACGCGTGCGGGGCCGCGGTCAGGCGGGGAGCGGCGGGGTGTGGAACGTGAGGTGGACGGCCTCGTCGTGGAGGACGGCGGTGCTGGCGACGGCCACCGTCTCGGCGGCGATGGTGGCGATGGTGAGGACGTGGTCGTGGTGGGTGAGGCGTCGGCCCTCGACCGCGCTGCCGTCGACGAAGAGCCAGCCGGTGCCGGTGGCCGGGGTGAGGGGACCGGAAGGGGAGGTGGTGGGGAGGAAGTCGAGGAGGAGGGCGGCGGGGTCGGGGGCGAGGGGCGGCGGGACGCGGTGGGTGGTGACGCGGACCAGCAGGGTGTGGTCCTCGTAGTAGTCCAGGTCGAGCTGGTGGGTCGTGCCGTCGGTGCCGGAGCTCCCGGCGAGGCGGAGCCAGGTGGGGCGGGGGCGGGCCAGCGCGGCGGCCGGGCAGCCGAACTCCCGCAGCAGCTCCGGCCAACCGGGCAGCTCGGGGGGCGGGAGCGGGGCAGAGCTGCGGAACATGACGGCTCCTCAGGCGGGCGCGCGGTGGGTGCGACGGCGGTGCCCGCACAGCATGGCAGTTCGCGGACGGTTCGTGGGCTGGAATTCCCGGTGGGGCGGCGCGGCCGGACGGCGGACGGGACGGGGGGAGAACCGCTGGTGGCGGACCGGGCCGGGTGGGGGCGCGGGCGGTCACCGGGAGGGGGCGAACCGGATCGTCGCGGAGGACGGGGCGCTGCGGGCGCGGTTCCGTGGGACGGGGCGCGCGGGCGGTCAGGGGCCGAAGACCTCGTCGGCGGTGAGGCCGTCGCCGGTCGGGCGGCCGTCGTCGACCCAGGAGCGGTAGGCCGGGGCGGCGAGGCGGTGCGCGCGGTCGAGGACGTCGCCGTGGTGGCGGTCGGCGGCGACCAGACCGGTCAGGTACTCGGCCGTGCTGAGGCCGGCCTTGGCGGCGGTGGCTTCGAGCCAGTCCGCGAGGTCGGCGTCCAGCAGCAGCGGGTCCAGTTGACGCAGCGTCATGGGACCACAGTACCCGCGTGACGGAGGCGGGGGCAGGGATCGGGGGCGCGCCGGGTGAGAATGACGGTCCGTGGACGGTCGGGAAAGGACGGACGGATGGCAGGGCGGGAGGCCGGGATCGACCGGGTGGCGGTGAAGGCCAGGATGGTCGCGCTGCAGAAGGAGATCGAGCTGCGGCGGACGGTCGAGGGGCTGGGGGAGTGGTGGTCGGAGCACTTCGACACGCCGTTCCGCCTGCTCGGAGCGGTGCCGACGGATGCCCCCGAGCGGTTGGCGGAGCTCGGCCCGGCGGTGCTGGAGGCCGCGAGGGCGGCGGCGACGCCGACGGTGATGTCGGAGCGCGACCCGCAACTCGTGGTGCCGTTCGAGGAGTTGTGGCGGGGTGTCGCCGAGGTGGTGACCAAGCTCCCCGAGCCCGGGGCGGAGGTGACGCTCGTGGTCCGGGAGGGTGACGTCCTTGCCGCCCTGAGGATGACCGGGCACCAGTTCCGGGCCTCGGCGGAGGTCTGGCTCACGTCCGAGGCCGGGCTGCACGTCCTGCTGTTCGCGGACGGCACGGTGCTCGGCCTGGAGCGCGACCGCGAGTACGCGCCGGACGGGGCGCCCGGCGACCACGTCGCGCTGTGGAGGGGGCTGCCGGGGACGCGGTCCTGAGTGTGGTTGGCTGGGGGTGAGTTGCCGGTGCGAGATGAGGAGGCCGTGGTGTCCGCCACGCCGCAGGAGATCTTTCAGCGCTACGTGTACGCCGGAGCGATGACGCGCAACGCCGACGCCCTGGCCGAACTCTTCACCGAGGACGGGGTGTTGGAGGCGCCGCTGCTGGCAGCGGGCTCGGCGTTCCCCCGGCGGACGGCGGGCCGGGAGGCGATCCGCGCCGCACTGGCCGAGTACTACGCGCGGCCGGTGGGCGGCCCGAGGACGCCGAACCTGGAGAAGTCGGGGTACGTGCTCCACACCACCGCCGACCCGGACGTCTTCATCGCGGAGATCGACACCGTCTTCGACGGCGAGGAAGGCGAAGAGGAGGAGACCGTCTCGCTGGTGCAGGTGTTCCGCCTCCGGGACGGGAGGATCGCCCGCCTCCGTGACTACTTTGCTCCCTCACTGGTCTGAGCCGGCGCGGCGCAGCGCGACACGGCGCGGTACGGCCTGCGGGCCCGGCCGGGTGACGGGACGTCACCAGGTCGGGTGGGCGCTGACACCGCCGTCGACGACCAGGTCGTGGCCGGTGATCCAGGAGGCGAGCGGGGAGGCGAGGAAGAGGCAGGCGTCGGCGACGTCGCGCGGGGTGCCGAGGCGGGTCAGCGGGGCGGCGCGCTGCCAGCGGTCGACTCCCTCGGGCCAGGCCTCGGCGAGGCCGGGGCGGGTGATCAGGCCGGGGGAGACGGTGTTGACGCGCAGGCCGAGGGGGCCGAGTTCCAGGGCGGCGGCACGGGCGAACATCAGCAGGGCGGCCTTGGCGGTGGCGTAGTGGGCGTGGCCGGGGGCGGGCTGGGAGCCCTCGATGGAGGCGAGGTGGGTGACCGAGCCGCCCCGGGGCAGGAGGGGAACGGCGGCGCGGGTCAGGCGGACGGGGCCGTGGAGGTCGGTGTCCACCACCGACTGCCAGTCGGATTCGGTGAGTTGGCCGAAGGGCGTGACGGGCTGGATGCCCGCGCAGTTGACCACGGCGTCCAGGCCTCCGTGGTGCGAGGCGGCCTGCCGGACGGCCCGGACGGTCTCGGCCTCGTTGCCGAGGTCGCCGTGGACGGTGGTGGCGCGGCCGCCGTCGGCGGTGATCCGCCCGGCGGCCTCGGCCAGGGCGGGGGAGGGCCGGCGGCCGTGCAGCACCACCGCCGCGCCCACCTCGGCGAAGCGCTCCGCCACTCCCGCGCCGATGCCACCCGTGGCTCCGACCACCAGCACGACCCGGCCGGCCAGGCCCAGGGCGTCGGTGGGGCCGCCCGGTCGGCCGGTCGGCGGCGGAGTGGGGTGAGGGTCAGTCATGGCGGCCCTTCCAGTGCGATTCGGCCGCCATGGTGAGCGGTCCGTCCGTGCGGCACAACTGCCGGATCAGCCCGGCTCGTTGCGGGTAGGCGGCGGTCAACTCCGAGGCGCTGCCGCCCTGGTAGTCGGAGGGGAGGAAACCCGGCGCCATGCTGGCACCGAACAGCGACCAGTCGCCGCCCGGGGCGACCCGGGCGCCCATCCAGCTGCCGCCGGGCACCACGTGCTGGACGCGCGGGGCGGGGCCGTCGCCACCGAGGAGCACCAACTCGTCGGTGCCGTCCGGGTGGAGCAGCAGCAGCTCCAGGGGGTCGCCGCGGTAGAAGTGCCAGACCTCGTCCCGGGGGAGCCGGTGCAGGGCGGAGAAGTCGCCGGGCCCGGAGCCGAGCAGGGCGAGGATCACCGAGCCGGCCGGGCGGCCGGCGGCGTCCTCTGGCCCGGCCCAGATCCGGTCGAACCGGCCGCCCTCGGCGGGCAGCGGCACCAGCCCGTACGCCCGGGCCACCTCGTCCGCGGTGCTCATCCGGCGTTCTCCTCCCTCGTCCCGTCCATACGAACGTCCCGTCCGTACGAAGCACTGGTGATCCTAGGGACACGGAGGGCCGGGATGCGGGAAGCCGCGCTACCCGTGCCGGTACGGGGCCTAACCCTGTTATGGGCAGGACAAGTTGGGGGTTATCCCCTTCCTGAACAGCCAATGGGCGTGCAATGGTACATGTCACCCAGCACCCCCCACTGCTGTCGGAGGACCTTCACCATGCGCCTGACAGGCATGCCCAGAGCGCTGCTCACCGCAGCGCTCACCTGCACCATGGCGCTCGGCGCCTTCTCGGCCCAGAGCCAGGCTGCCCCCAACAGCCCGTTCCAGGCACCGAGCGGTACGAGCGCCACCGGCCCCACCCGCCCCGCCCCGCAGCCCGCCGCGGCCACCGTCGCGGAGGAGCGGGCCGCGCACGCCAAGGAGGAGGCCGGGCTCGACCTCAGCCAGCGGGCCCCGCGCACCGCGCCCCGTACCCGGGAGTCGGCGAACGCCACGTCGAAGGCCCGGTCGGCCCCGAGCGCCCAGGCGGCCGCCGCCTGCAACACCGCGGACTTCACCTCCCGCACCGGCAGCGCCCTGGTGACGGCGGTCAAGGGCGCCACCGTGGACTGCGTGAACACGCTGTTCAGCCTCACCGGCACCGACGCCAACAAGGCGTTCCGCGAGGCCCAGATGGTCACCATCGCCAACGCGCTGCGCGACGTGGCCGTCAACTACCCCGGCAACAACACCACTTCGACCGCGCAGTTGGTGCTCTACCTGCGCGCCGGGTACTACGTGCAGTTCTACAACTCCGCCGCCGTCGGCAGCTACGGCACGGCCCTGAAGAGCGCCGTCCGGCCCGCGCTGGACGCCTTCTACGCCGCCCCGCGCTCCGGTGACGTCACCGACGCCAACGGCGACATCCTGAGCGAGGCCGTCACGCTGATCGACAGCTCCGGCGAGAACGCCCGCTACCTGTACGTCGTCAAGCGCCTGCTCAACGGCTACGGCACCTCCTACGACGCCTACTGGGGCATGAAGGCCGCCGTCAACAACGTCTACACGGTGCTCTGGCGCGGCCACCAGATGCCCGAGTTCGTCACCGCGGTGCAGAACGACACCAGCGTGCTCACCCAGCTGGACTCCTTCGCCACCAAGTGGAACGCCAAGCTCGGCACCGACACCGGCTACCTGGTCTCCAACGCCGGCCGCGAGCTCGCCCGCTTCCTCCAGGAGGCCCCGCTCCAGCCCACCGTCCGCCCGCTGGCCAAGCACCTGCTCGACCAGAGCCAGCTGACCGGCCGCACCTCCGCGCTCTGGATGGGCGTGGCCGAGATGGCGGACTCGTACGACCAGGCCAACTGCTCGTACTACGGCACCTGCGACCTGTCCAACCGGGTGAAGGCCGCGATCCTGACCGTCCGTCAGACCTGCAGCCCCAGCCTGAAGATCCAGGCCCAGCAGATGAGCGCCGCCGAACTCAGTGCCACCTGCACCAGCCTGGCCAACCAGGACGCCTTCTTCCACGGCCTGGTCCGTGACAACGGCCCGGTCGCCAACGACAACAACACCAACCTCGAGGTCTCGGTCTTCGACTCCAGCAGCGACTACCAGACCTACGCCGGCGTCATCTTCGGCATCGACACCGACAACGGCGGCATGTACCTGGAGGGCAAGCCGGAGGTGGTCGGCAACCAGGCCCGGTTCATCGCCTACGAGGCCGAGTGGGTCCGCCCGGACTTCCAGATCTGGAACCTCAACCACGAGTACACCCACTACCTCGACGGCCGCTACGACACCCACGGCGACTTCGAGGCCGGCCAGGTCAAGCCGATCATCTGGTGGGTGGAGGGCTTCGCCGAGTACGTCTCCTACCACTACCGGGGCGTGACGTACACCGACGCGATCACCGAGGCGGGCACCCACCGCTACGCGCTCTCCACGCTCTTCGACACCACCTACGACAACACCGACCAGGCCCGCACCTACAACTGGGGCTACCTGGCGACCCGTTACATGCTCCAGTCGCACCGCTCCGACGTGGACGCCGTCCTCGCCAAGTACCGCACCGGTGACTACGCGGGCGCCTACACCTACCTGAAGTCCACCATCGGCACCCGCTACGACGCCGACTTCAACACCTGGCTCACCGCCTGCAACGCCGGCAACTGCGGCACCGTCACCACCCCGCCGGTGCCCCAGTGCACCAACGCGGACAGCCGTCAGCTCGACAAGAACTGCGGCCGCTCCAACCTCTCCGCCACCACCGGGAACCTTGCCTACCTGTACATCTACCTCCCGGCCGGCACCCCCAAGCTCACCATCACCAGCAGCGGCGGCACCGGCAACGCCGACCTCTACTACAACGCCAACGGCTGGGCCACCAGCACCTCGTACACCTCGCGGTCCACCGGCGCCACCAACGCCGAGACCCTGACCATCAGCAACCCGCCGGCGGGCTGGAACTACATCAGCCTCTACGCCCAGCAGGGGTTCAGCGGGGCGTCGGTCTCCACCACGTACTGACCGACCCCGCGCGACCGGCGGGACCCGGGCGGAGCGGATCGTGGGTAACCCGGACCGCCCGGTACGCAGGACGGCCCGGCCCAGCACGGTGGGCCGGGCCGTCCGGCACGTCCGGACCCGGGGAGGCGCCCGGACGGCCACAGCCGACATCTGGGAGAGCAAGCGGAACGGCCCGGATAACAGGAATCTCCGGACGGTGTTTCAGCAGGTCGGAGCCGGTACCGAGCCCCGTGGACGGGTTCGCTCCCGGCTCTTGGCGGGACGGCGGATCTCCCATAACCTCCCGGCGGGAGCAGTGGTGCTCACCGGAGGAGAGGGGGGACGGCGCGTGGAACTGGAGCTGCGCCACCTGCGCACCCTGTGCGTGATCGCCGAGGCGGGCAGCCTCGGCCGGGCCGCGACCGTGCTCGGCCACAGCCAACCGGCCGTCAGCACCCAACTCGGGCGCATCGAACGGCACTTCGGCGAGGACCTGTTCCTCCGGACGCCCACCGGTGTCAAGCCGACCGCCTACGGTGCCCAGATCCTGGCCCAGGCCCGCGAGGCACTCGCGGCGGTCGAGCGGATCGGCCGCCGTGAGGGCGAGGCCGGCCCGGCCCTGCCCACCGGACGCGCGCTGCGGCTGGCCGCCACCAACACCCCCGTGCTGCCCGGACTGGTCCGGCGGCTGCGCGGCCAGCTGCCCGAGGTCCCCCTGACCGTCAGCAGCGTCTACGCCTCCTCCGCCATCGTCGAACTGCTGGAGCAGGAGGAGATCGACGCCGCGCTGGCCGTCGACTACCCCGGCCAGGAACTGCCGCACTCCACCGCCGTCGAGCACCGCGGCATCATCACCGAGCCGGTCTTCCTGGCCCTCCCCGCCGGGCACCGGCTGCGCCACCGGGCCGAGGTCTCGCTGGCCGAGCTGGCTGACGAGGCCTGGTTCCTCACCCCCGACGACGGGGCCGGCTGGCCCGGCTTCTTCCACGCCGCCTGCGCGGCGGCCGGCTTCACCCCGGCGGTGGTGCACGAGTTCCTCGGCGACCAGGTGCAGCTCCAGCGGATGATCGCCGAAGGCCTGGGCGTCTCCGTCGTGCAGGCCACCATCCAGCCCATCCCCGGCGTGATCGTGAAACCGCTGGCCGGCACCCCGCTGTGGACCCGCTACCTGCTGGTCTGGCGCCGGGACGGCCGGGCCGGCGAGGTGGCCGAGACCCTCTACCGCTCGGCCGTGGAGTCCTACCGCGAGCTGATCAGCCGGGCCCCGCACTTCCAGACCTGGATGGCGCGGACCTACGGCTGAGCGGCGGCGAGGGGGACGGCGGCGGGCCGGGCCGGTGGGGTCGGACGGGCCGGCGGGGTCGGCGGAGTCGGACGGCTCGGAGGGGTCGGACGGGCCGGAACGCGGGACTCCGCGCATTAAATAGGTACCCGTGACTTGGGCGCCCCCGGTTGATCCCGTGCCGGGTTCGGGCGAGGCTGTCCGGCAGGAGGCCCGCCCCACACGCCTTCGGGAGTCGCAGATGATCGCCATCGACCAGACCGCCCCCGTCCTCGCCGTCCGCGAGGGTTCGGCAGCCTGCGCCATGCCGGCCGATCCGGCCGCGGTACCGGCACTGAGGCACTTCGCCCAGGTGCTGGCCAGGCAGTGGGAGGTACCGGACAGCGTCGAGGAGGCCCTCGCGCTGATCGTGACCGAACTGGTCGCCAACGCGGTGCGGCACAGCGGGAGCCCCGAGGTGGCCCTGCTGCTCGCCAGCGACGGCGTCACGGTGGTCGTCCAGGTCCGGGACAACGGCCACTGGCGCCCGCAGGCCGCCACCGGTCCCGAGGACTGCACCGGCCGCGGCCTGATGCTGGTCGAGGCCTACGCGGCCGGCTGCACCATCCGCCGTACCGGCTCAGGCACCCAGGTGACGGCCGAACTGCTGGTGCCCGAAGCCGCGTGATGTCACCGCGGTGTGCCAGGGTGTGGGGATGAGATCACGGACCGAGGGCATGTGGTGGGGCACGACGATCGAAGCCCCCGATCCCTCCGCACTGGCGGCGTTCTACGTCGCCCTGCTGGGCTGGCACCTCGCCCACGAGGAGCCCGGCACCTCGGTGGTCGCCTCCTCGCCGCAGGGCCCGTTCCTGGTCTTCCAGCAGGCGGACGGCTACCGCACCCCGGTCTGGCCCCCGGCGGAGGGTGCGCAGCGCCCGATGATGCACCTCGACTTCCAGGTGGGGGACCTGGAGGAGGCGGTGGCCGAGGCCCTCGCCCTCGGCGCGACCCCGGCCGGCCACCAGCCGCAGGCCCACGTCCGGGTCCTGCTCGACCCGGCCGGCCACCCCTTCTGCCTCTGCCGCGACGACGGCTGACCGCCGGGCCCGGGCAGCGGCGGCCGCCCCGCTGGAGGTGCTCCGCCGTTTGCCCCCTGACCTGCGCCGATCTAGCGTGGCCAGGACAGGGAAGGTGATCGCGTGGCAGCAGGCCCCGGGCGACCGGCCCCCGGCAGGAGCTTCGAGTTCGTCGGCCGCCAGCAGGAGCTCGGGCTCCTGCTGGCGGCCGTGCGGCACCCGCCCGCCGTGGTCCTGGTCGAGGGGGAGGCCGGGATCGGGAAGTCCCGGCTGGTCCACGAGGCCGCGCTCGCCCTGACCGCCGAGGGCCACCGGGTGCTCACCGGCCACTGCCACCCGCTGCGCGAGCCCTTCCGCTACGGCCCGGTGATGGACGCCCTGCGCAAGGGCGGCCGCTGGCTCCCCGCCGAGGGCGTCCCGCCCACCGCCGGCGCCCTGGCCCCGCTGCTGCCCGACCTCGCCGACCGCCTGCCGCCCCCGCCGCCCCGGGCCCGGGACGCCCAGGCCGAGAGGTACCAACTCGTCCACGGGGTAAGGGCGTTCCTCTCCGCCATCGGCCCGGCCGTGCTGGTGGTCGAGGACCTGCACTGGGTCGACGAGGCCACCCGCGAACTCCTCCTGCTGCTCGCCCGCGACCTGCCCGAGCGGCTCGGCCTGGTCGGCACCTACCGGGCCGAGGACCTGCCGCCCCGCACCCCCGTCCTCGGCGCCGCCTACCGGCGCCCGCCCGGCACCAGCGGCGCCGTGATCCGGCTGGCCCCGCTCTCCGAAGCGGCGATCGGCGAACTGGCCACCGCCGCCCTCGGCGAGAACGCCACTCCCGACCTGACCGCCGCCCTCTACCAGCGCAGCGAGGGACTACCGCTGGTCGCCGAGGAGGACCTGATCACCCTCGCCGAGCAGGGCCCGCACGGCCTTCCGGCCGAGGCCGCCGCCCGCCTGGCCCACGCCGAGGTCCCCCGCGGCCTGCGCGAAGCCGTCACCGAACGCCTGGCCACCCTCTCCGAGACCGGCGCCGCGGTGGTGGACGCCGCCGCCGTGCTGGCCGTCCCCGCCACCGAGGAGCTGCTCGCCGCAGTCGCCGGACTCGACCCGGAGCGCGGCGCGGAGGGGCTGACCGAGGCGCTCCAGGCGGCGGTCCTGCGCGAGACCGGGCACCGCGACACCGGGCACCGGGACATCGGGCACAGAGACAACAGCCGCGGCGACCAGACGCAGCGTGACACCGGGCCGCGCGACACCGGGCCGCGCGACACCGGCCGGGACGACGGAGCGCCGCACGGCGCCGGGCCCGGGGCGGGGGACGGCCCCGGCCACGGCGGGCGGTACGTCTTCCGGCACGTGCTGGCGCAGCAGGTGGCGTACCGTCACGTGCCCGGGCCGCAGCGGGCCCGGCTCCACCGCCAGGCCGTCGAGGCGCTGCGCGCCCTGACGCCCCCTCCGCTGGTGCAGATCGCCCACCACACCCTGGCCGCCGGTGACCGGGAGGCCTGGCTGCCCCGGGTCGAGGAGGCGGCCGAGCAGTCCATCGCCCTCGGCGACACCGGCACCGCCGCCACGCTGCTGCACCAGGCGCTCGAACAGCCCCACCTCTCCGCCGAGGAGCGCTCCCGCACCGCCCTGGCCCTCGGCCGGATCGCGGTGAACGGACCCGACCACCTGGCCAACGCCGCCGTGCTGCGCTCCATCCTGGCCGACCCCCGGCTGCCCACCGCCACCTGCGGCGAGATCCGGATGGACCTCGGTCTGCTGATGGTCAACCACGGCGGCGACCGCTCCGGCTGCGAGGAGATCGCCCGCTCCATCGAGGAGTTGGAGTCCAAGCCGGAGAAGGCCGCCCGGGCGATGATCGCCATGGCGATGAACGAACGGGACGAGGCGGCGGCCCGCTCCCGGTCCTGGCTGGAACGGGCCGAGCAGACCCTCACCGGCAGCCCCGACCAGGCCGTCCGGGCGGCCGCCCGGGCCACCCGGCTGACCCTGCTGGCCCGGGACGGGGACCCGGCGGTCTGGGCCGAACTCGACCGCCTCCCACGCCGTTCGGCCGACACCGACGTGCTGCGCCAGACCACCCGGGCGGTCTACAACGTCGGCGAACTCGCCGTCGAGCTCGGCCACGACCGAAGGGCCGCCGAACTCCTGGCCGAGAGCCGGGAGTTGGCCCGCCGGGCGGACATCCCCTACCTGGAGTGCTACAGCCGGATCGCCCTGCTGCGGCTGGACGCGCTGGCCGGGAGGTGGGAGGGGATCGAGCAGGGCTTCGCCGAACTGGCCGACCAGTACCCCGACATGGCGATGGCCGGGACGGAGGAGAGCCTCACCCTCGGCCGGCTGGCCGCCGCCCGGGGCCGGACCGCCGAGGCACTGCGCCTGTTCCGAGCCGCCGCCGAGCGCGGCGAACGGGAGGCCCAGGTGACCTCCGCCGTCCGGGCCGCCGCCGGCCTGGCGGCCGCCCGCCTCGCCGAGGGCGCCCCGCAGGACGCCTGGGCCACCGCAGGCCCGGCGGTGCGGCTGCTCGCCCGCGCGGGAGCCTGGGCCCGGGCGACCGGACTGCTCCCGGTGGCCGTGGCGGCGGCCCTCGCCTGCGAGGAGGTGACGGCCGCGACGGCCCTGGTCGAGCAGGCGGGGGAGGGCCTGCGCGGACGGGACGGCCCGGGTGCCTCCGCCGAACTGCACGTCGCCCGGGGCCTGGTCGTCGAGCAGGACCAACCGGCCCTCGCCACCGAGCACTTCACCGCCGCCCGCGACCTCTGGCAGGCGGTCGGCCGCCCGTACGACACCGCCCGGGCCACCGAACACCTGGCCCGGGCCCTGCTCGCGTCCGCCTCCCGCGACCGGGCCGCCGCCCGGCTCACCGAAGCCGTCGACACCTTCACCCGCCTCGGCGCCACCGCCGACGCCGCCCGCTGCGGCCCCCTGCTCCGCGAACTCGGCCTCACCCGCCCCGCCGCCCGCGGCCGCCAGGGCTACGGCAGCAGCCTCTCACCCCGCGAACGCCAGGTGGCCGACCTCCTTCTGGAGGGCGCCACCAACCAGGCCATCGCCCAGGCCCTCTTCCTCTCCCCGCGCACCGTCGAACAGCACGTCGCCCACGTCCTGAAGAAGCTCGACACCACCCGCAGGACCATCGCCGACGTCTACCCGGGCGAGGGGGCGTAGCCGGGGAAAAGCGGTCGACCGCGGTGCGGGCGGTGCGGGAGGGTCGTGGCATGAGCCTCCTCCTCGAACGGAACGAGCCCCTGCCGCGGCTGACGATGGTCTCCGAGTTCCTGCTCGGCACCGATTTCCACGTGGGGTTGGACCGGGCGGTCTTCGTCGCGGCGGGCGAGCGGATCGACTACGGCGGCCGGGACGTGGTGGTGACCGGCCCGTCCGGGGCCGAGCGCAGGTACTACGCGGGGGGAAGCCACTGGATCTGCCGCATCGGCGGATAGTGCTGACAATTCGTCAGCAAGGGTTGACCGCGCACCGCCAGGGGCCTACAACGTAGGGACGCCGTCCGGAGGGCCCCAAGTCTTCGGGTGGTCGTGGAAGTTCACCTTCTCGCCCCTACCGAGAAAGAGGCTTTCCCATGCGTGTTCGCACCCACCTGGCCCTCGCCGCCGCGGCCGCCACCCTCGCCGTCGGTGCCCTCCCCGCCTCGGCCGCGGCGCCCGCCTCGCCGGTGGCCGCCGCCGTCCTCACCACCGGCGGCGTGGCCGGCCCGGCCGTCGCGGTCGGCGACGTCCTCACCGCTCCGCTGGTGTCCGGCAGCAAGGCCACCTTCTACTCCACCGCCGCCGGTGGCACCGGCGTCACCTGCGCGGTCTCGCAGTACACCTCCAAGGTCACCTCCAATCCCGCCGCGCCCGGCGTCGCGACCGCCGCGCTGACCGGACAGACCTTCAGTTCCTGTACGGCGAACGTCACCGGCGTCACCTCCGTCAAGAGCCTGACGGTCGGAAACCTGCCCTACACCGTCTCGGTCAGCGACGCGGCCGGCCTCCCGGTCACCATGGCCGGCGGGACGGCCGGGCCGATCCAGGCGACGGCCGTGCTCAACTCCTGGTTCGGGACGCTCACCTGCACGTACCAGCTGAGCGGAGCCTTCGCCGGCAACGCCGACAACGCCGCCCACAGCCTCTCCTTCCGCAACGAGTACTTCGTCAAGAGCGGCGGCTCCAGCCTCTGCCCGGGCGAGGGCTACTTCTCCGCCGCCTACGGCCCGGTCGCCGACACCAGCCAGGCCGGCAGCCCGGTCGTGAACGTCAACTGACCCACCCCGCAAGGCCCTGCGCCCCGGCCGGACCCCACCGGCCGGGGCGCAGTCGTTCGCGAGGCCCGAATGGTTCAGGAGGTGTCGTCATCGGCGCCTCCATCTGCCTTTATCCGTACGACTCTTGACAGTAGCTCAGGCTGGCAGCACTCTCTCAGCGAGTGGGAGAGCGCTCTCCCGTCGCGTTCCGGTCATCCCCCACCCCGACGCCCGGAGAGTCCCCCATGCCCGCATCACCAGTGCGCCCACCCGCCCTGGCCCTGCTGCTCGCGCTCGCCCTGACCGTGGCCGCCCTGCTGTTCCTCCCGCCGCCCCGGGCCCAGGCGGCACCGCTGCTGCTCTCGCAGGGCCGCCCGGTCACGGCGTCGAGCACCGAGCACTACGGCACCGTGCCCGCCAACGCCGTGGACGGCGACCCGGCCACCCGGTGGTCCAGTGCCGCCGCCGATCCGCAGTGGCTCCAGGTGGACCTGGGCGCTGTGCGGGCGGTCGGGCAGGTGGTGATCCGCTGGGAGACGGCGTACGCGAAGGCGTACCGGATCGAGCTCTCGGCGGACGGTTCCGCCTGGACGACGGCCTACTCGACCGCCGATGGCCGTGGCGGCACCGAGACGCTCGCGGTCACCGGGCAGGGGCGGTACGTCCGGCTGTTCGGTACTCAGCGGGCGACCCAGTACGGCTACTCCGTCTGGGAGTTCCAGGTGTACGGGACCGACGGGAGCACTCCGGAGCCCGGGTGGAGCACGGTCTTCAGCGACACCTTCGACGGCGCCGCCGGAACCCGCCCGTCAGCCGCCGACTGGACGGTGCAGACCGGCCGCTCCTACCCCGGCGGCCCGGCCGGCTGGGGTACCGGGGAGGTGCAGACCGCGACCGACGCCGCCGCCAACGTCGGGCTCGACGGCGCCGGGCAGCTGGCTCTGACGGCTCGTCGGGACGGGGCCGGGGCCTGGACCTCGGGGCGGGTGGAGAGCCGCCGCTCCGACTTCGCGGCCCCCGCCGGCGGCAAGCTGATGATCACCGTGAACGCCCGTCAGCCCGACGCGGCCGAGGCCGCCGGCTACTGGCCCTCGGTCCGGGTGATGGGCGCCGGCAACCGTGACGGGCTCGACAAGTGGCCGGGCGCGGGGGAGTTGGACCTGCTGGAGGCGGTGAACGGTCACAGCCGGCTGGGCGCCACCCTGCACTGCGGCAGCAACCCCGGCGGGGTCTGCAACGAGCCGAACGGTCTGACCAGTGGCCTGGCGAGCTGCCCGGGCTGCCAGGGCGGCGTGCACGAGTACTCGGTGGTGCTGGACCGCTCGACCACCGACGAGCAGGTCCGCTGGTACCTGGACGGCCGTCAGGTCTGGCAGGTGAACGAGTCGCAGGTCGGCGTCGCGGCCTGGGACCGGGCCGTCCACCGGGGCTTCTACCTGGTGCTCAACCTCGGCATCGGTGGCGGCTACCCGGACGCGGTCTGCGGCTGCACCACGCCGACGGCCGCGACCACCCCCGGCGGGACGCTGGCCGTGGACTCGGTGACGGTCCGTACGGCCTCCGGGCCGGCCCCGGCGCCGATGGCCGACCCGGCGGTGCCGAGCGGTCGATCCATCGTCAAGGTGACTGGATCGCAGGGAAGTTGGGGTCTGACGGTGAACGGTGCGCCGTACCAAGTGAAGGGCGTGACCTGGGGCCCGGCCGCCGCCGACGCCTCCGCGTACGTGCGCGAGCTGAAGGCGGCCGGGGTCAACACGGTGCGCACCTGGGGCACCGACGCGAGCAGCCGGCCGCTGCTGGACACGGCGGCCGCGCACGGCCTCAAGGTGGTGGCCGGCTTCTGGCTCGACCAGGGTGCGGACTACGTGAACGACACGGCGTACAAGAATGCCACCCTGGACTCCGTCCGCCAGTGGGTCACCACCTACAAGGACCACCCCGGCGTCCTGATGTGGGACCTCGGCAACGAGGTGATCCTCACCGCGCAGGCCCGCGGCGGTGCGACGGTGGAGCAGCAGCGGGTCGCCTACGCGCAGTTCGTGGAGCAACTCGCCCGCGCCGTCCACGCGGTGGACCCCGACCACCCGGTCACCTCCACCGACGCCTACACCGGTGCCTGGGCCTACTACCGGGACCACACCCCCAGTCTGGACCTGCTGGCCGTGAACGCCTACGGCTCGGTCTGCAACGTCCGGCAGGACTGGCTGAACGGCGGGTACGGCAAGCCGTACATCGTCACCGAGACCGGCCCGCGCGGCGAGTGGGAGGTGCCGAACGACGCCAACGGCGCTCCGACCGAGCCGACCGACCGGGAGAAGCGCGACGGCTACACCCGGGCCTGGGGCTGCGTGACCGGCCACCCCGGCGTCGCGCTCGGCGCCACGATGTTCAACTACGGCCAGGAGTACGACTTCGCGGGTGTCTGGTACAACCTGACGCCGAACCGGTGGAAGCGGCTGGGCTTCCACGCCCTGGCCGCCGCGTACGGCGGGACGGCCGCACAGGGGAACACCCCGCCGGTGATCTCCTCCCTGACGGCCGACGCCACGGTGGCGGCGGGCGGGAAACTCACCCTCACCGCCACCGTGACGGACCCGGACGCCGACCTGATCCGCTACCAAGTCCTGTACGGGACACGGACCTTGGACGGCAGTGGCGGACTCCGGCAGGCGGAGTGGACCGAGGGCGGCAACGGCGCCTTCACCGTCACGGCGCCCCGGACGCTCGGGGTCTGGAAGGTCTACCTCCAGGCCCACGACGGCCACGGCAACGTCGGCATCGAAACCCGCACCGTCCGGGTGGTGCCCGGCCCCGCGCCCGGCACCGACCTCTCCACCGGCCGCCCGGCCACCGCATCCTCCTACCAGGCCAACGGCAACGGCGCGCCCTACCCGCCGGCCAACGCCACCGACGGGAACTGGTCCACCCGGTGGGCCAGTGAATGGAGCGACCCGCAGTGGCTCCAGGTGGACCTGGGCCGGGTGGCCGTAGTGCGGCACGTCCGGCTCGGCTGGGAGCCCGCGTACGCGAAGGCGTACCAGGTGCAGTTCTCGGCGGACGGCACGCAGTGGACCACCGGGTACACCACCACGGCCGGCGCCGGCGGGCTGGAGGACCTGGAGGTCTCCGGCACCGGCCGGTACGTCCGGGTGCTGATGACCCAGCGCGGCACCGCCTACGGCTACTCGCTGTACGAGTTCGGTGTCTACGCCTGACGGTCCCTCAGCGCGCTCCCACATTCCCCCCGGCCGGGGCCTGCCCCACCCGGCCCGGTCCGGGGTCCCACCCATCCACCCGACCTGGAGGTCCGATGCGACCCCGATTCCTCTCGCGCGGTGCCCCGCGCGCGGCGCTGGCCGCCGCGTTCACCGCGGTGCTCGCCTTCGCCGGCCTGACCGGCGCGACCTGGCACGCGGCCGCGGCCGCCGATCCGCTGATCTCCGTCTCCAAGCCGGTGACGGCCTCCTCGATCGAGAGCGCCAACTTCCCGGCGGGCGCGGTGGTCGACAACGACCCCGCCACCCGGTGGGCCAGTGCGTGGAGCGACCCGCAGTGGATCCAGATCGACCTCGGCGGGCCGGCGACGGTCAGCAAGGTCGAGCTCCAGTGGGAGGCCGCGTACGCCAAGGCGTTCCGGATCCAGACCTCGCCGGACGCGGTCAGCTGGAGCACGGTCTACGAGAACGCGGCCGCCGCCGGCGGCGACCAGAGCCTGTCGGTCTCCGGCAGCGGCCGCTACGTGCGGCTGACCGCCACCCAGCGGGCGAACGGCTACGGGTACTCGCTGTACGAGTTCAAGGTCTACGGGCAGGTCACCACCCCGACCACGGGGTACGTGTACGCCGACCCGCCGGTGACCGGGGTGGTGCCCTCCACGTACCAGCCGCCGCACGCGTACTTCCACGAGTTCCAGGCCAACTGCACCGCCACCCACAACCTGCCGGACGACCCGATTGTGTACCCGGGCAAGGCCGGCGCCTCCCACCTGCACACCTTCCTCGGCAACCCGACGGTGACGGCGGGCAGCACCCTCGCCTCGCTGGCGGCCGGGACCACCACGTGCCTGGCACCCGGCGACAAGTCCGGGTACTGGATGCCGACCGTGCTGGACGGCAACACCCCGGTGATGCCGAACAACCTCCAGACCATCTACTACAAGGGCGCGGTCACCGACTACACCAGCGTCCGGCCGTTCCCGCCGGGCCTGCGCTTCGTGGTCGGCAGCCCGACGGCCAGTGCCACCGAGTTCGCCACCAGCCCCGGCTACGTCGCGGGTTGGGAGTGCGGCGACGGCTACCACAGCGTCGACCTGCCGACCGCCTGCCCCGGCGGCGGTGACGTGGCGATCCGCTACCAGGCGCCGAGCTGCTGGAACGGCGTCCACCTCGACACCCCCGACCACAAGAGCCACATGGCCTACCCGATCAACGGCGTCTGCCCCGCCACCCACCCGGTGGCGGTGCCGATGATCGAGTTCAAGGTCGGCTTCCCGGCCGACCTCGACCACCTGGCGCAGCTCCACCTCTCCAGCGGACGGGGCTTCACCTTCCACTACGACTTCTTCAACGCCTGGGACCCGCCGACCCTGGCCGCCCTGGTGAACCACTGCATCGTGGGCGGCCTCCAGTGCGACCCGCGCGGCTACGACCAGAACCAGCCGCAGAGGGGCGCCGCGCTGAACGCGCAGTACCGCCTGCCGTAGTGCCGTAGCCGAAGCAGTCGACCCGCAGTCAGGCTCCGGGGCCCGTCCGCCTTCCACCTCCTACGGGTGGGTGGGCCCCGGGGCCGTTCCGTTCCCGAGGAGGAGCCCATGATCCACCCGCGCCGATTCCGACCGCTCGCCGTGCTCGCCCTCCTGCTGATCTGGTCGGGATGCGCTCCCGGTGGGCCGGCGGAGCACCACCACGAGGGCGCGCGCTCCGCCGCCTCGGCGTCGTCCGGTCCGTCGGAGGCCTCCCGGATGGTGTGCGGGGGTTTCGTGCTGCGGCAGTTGGCCGGCGCCCTCGGGGGAGAGCCGGTCACGGCACCGGTCGGGAGCTGGGACGGGCGGGTGTACAGCTGCCCGTACGTGTACGCAGCGGGGACGATGGTGCTCTCGGTGCGGGAGTCGGGCGGGGCGGCCGGTGCGGACTTCGAGGGGCTGCGCGGCTCGGGGGGTGTGGTGCGGGAGTTGACCGGGCTGGGGGAGGCGGCCTTCGTCCGGGCCGACGGGTCGGCGGTGGTCCGCAAGGACGGGATGGTGCTGGTGGTGGACGTGAGCGGGTTGCCGGAGGTCTTCGGCTCTCCGGCGCGTGGCCGGGCCGATGTGTCGGTGATGGCGGCGACCACGGTCATGACCTGCTGGAAGGAGCACATTGCGGAGGAAGTGAGGAGGTCGTGAGCAGGAGCGGCGTCAAATGACCGATTGTGGATGATTTTTCGTCATTGATGGCCGAGTGCTGGACATCCCCCAGAAGATCGGATGCCTTCTCCGTATGAGAGGTTGGCCCCGCCCATGTCGTGGGCTTATGTATCCTTTATCTACTCATGGGAGTAGCTTTGCTACGCAATTCCCAGGCTTCGCACGCGTACGCGGGCGGAGCCTTCTCTGTGCGCAGGGTGCGGCGAATAGCCGTGCTCGCCGCACTCGGGCTGGTGGTGGAGACCGGCGTCGCGCTCGGTGCGTTGACCCCCGCCTCCACCGCTGCCGCCGAGCCCAAGCCGCCGGTGGCCTCGCCCGTCAACGAGGCTCCTGACGAGGCGTCAGCACTGCTCGCCGCCCGGCTGAACAAGCGCCGGATCGAGGTGACCGGGGCCCGGACCGAGAACACCACGCTCTGGGCCAACCCCGAGGGCACGCTGACCCAGGAGGTGGCCGGCGGTCCGGTCCGCATGAAGGTCGGCGAGGCGTGGGTCCCGGTGGACACCACCCTGGTCGAGACGGCCGACGGCGCGGTCGCGCCGAAGGCGCACCCGGAGGGCCTGAAGTTCTCCGGCGGTGACGCGGCCGTCCAGATCGGCGACGCCCTGCCGGGCACCACCCCGGCCGCGCCGGCCAACGTTCCGTCAGCGGCCGCTTCCCCGTCCGCGTCGGCCTCGGTGTCCGCAACGGCGAAGGAGACCGCACCCCTGTCGGCCTCCCCGTCGGCGACGGCCTCCGCCACGGCGACGCCCGGCGCGACGGCCTCGGCCACCGCCCAGCAGCACGCCGCCCGTTCGGCGCTGCGCGCCGCCGCACCGGCCGCCGACCCGAAGACCCCGGCCGCCCCCGCCGAGCGCGACCTCGTGAAGGTCGGCAACGGCGAGGCCCAGGTCGAGCTCGGCTGGCTCGGCAAGCTCCCGAAGCCCAAGCTGTCCGGCAACAAGGCCACCTACGTCAACGCCCGCCCGGGCGTCGACCTGGTGCTGGAGGCCACCCGGACCGGCTTCGAGCAGTTCCTGGTGGTCAAGGACCGCAACGCGGTCTCCCAGGCCGGGACGCTCAACCTCCCGCTGGACACCACCGGCTACGCGGTGGAGAAGCAGGACGACGGCTCGATCCACCTGGTGGACCACGTCGGCCACAAGCCCACCGTCAAGGTTCCGGCCCCGGTGATGTGGGACGCCGCCGTGGACGAGAAGTCCGGCGAGCACCTCAACCGCGGCGCGGTCTCCATGGAGCTGCGCGGCCAGGGTGCGGACGCCGAGCTGGTGTTCACCGCCGACGCCGCGTTCCTCACGGACCCGAAGACCCAGTACCCGGTCACCATCGACCCGACGGTGGACCTGGGCACCAACTTCGACACCTTCGTGCAGAAGGGCACCACCACCGACCAGTCGTCCTCGACCGACCTCAAGGTCGGCACGTACGACGGCGGCACCACGGTGGCCCGCTCGTTCCTGCACTTTCCGACGTACGGGTTCCGCGGCAAGCAGATCCTCGGCGCCACGCTGAACCTGTACAACTACCACTCCTTCTCCTGCACGGCCAAGGAGTGGGAGGTCTGGAACACCAACTACGCCTCCACCGGCACCCGTTGGACGGCTCAGCCGGCCTGGGGCCAGGAGTACGCGTGGTCCTTCGACACCCGCGACACCGACACCGGCGACGCGTACCAGTGCGCCAACGGTGACGGCAGCGGCTGGGTCAAGGCGGACGTCAAGAACCTGGCCGCCGCCTGGGCCGCCAACTCCAACGACTACAACGCCCTGGGCCTGAAGGCCGACAACGAGTCGGACTCCTACGCCTGGAAGCGCTTCTACTCCTCCGAGGGCGCCTACCCGCCCTACCTGTCGGTGACGTACAACTCCGTCCCGCCGACGCCGAGTTCGATGGACGTGCTGCCGTCGGTGCCGGGCAACCCGGCCTACACCAGCTCGGCCACCCCGCGCTTCCAGGTGCTGGCGGCCGACGCGGACGGCGGCAACGTCGGCGTCAACGTCGACCTCTGGAAGGGCTCCACCTTCGTCAACGGCATCTACCGGACCGTGCCCGCGGGCACCTACCTCCAGGTGACGCCGGCCGACCTCGGTGTGGCCAAGCTCGACGAGGACACCACCTACTCGATCTGGGGCCGGGTCTCCGACGCCAACGCGCAGTCCGGCTGGGTCGGCACCGCGTTCGTGGTCGACACCGTCAAGCCCGGTGCGCCGTTCGTCACCTCGCCCACCTACCCGGCCGACGGCCTGTGGCACGGCGGGGCCGGACAGGCGGGCCAGTTCACCTTCACGCCGGTGGCCGGCCAGACCGACCTGATCGGGTTCGTCTACACGCTGGACGGCGGGGCGCCGGTGACGGTCGCCGCCAACCAGACGATCACCACCTCCATCACCCCGGCCACCGACGGCAAGCACACCCTCAAGGTGCAGGCCAAGGACCGGGCCGGAAACCTCTCCGACGCCACCAGCTTCGCCTTCCAGGTGGGCCGGGCCGGTCTGACCTCGCCGGTCGACGGCAGCCAGTCCGCCAAGCGCGTGAAGCTCTCGGTGGAGGCGCAGGCCGACCTCAAGCGGGTGGTCTACCAGTACCGCCGTGGCCCGGGCGCCACCGAGTACAACGTGCCGCTGGCCAACCTCACCAAGGCCGACAACACCCCGGTCACCGACCCGAAGCCGCGCCTGGCAGACCTGGGGACGCACGCCAACTGGACGGTGGTCGACACCCTCGGCAACGTCGGCGGTGTGGTCCAGGTCCGGGCGCTGATGTTCCCCGAGGACGGCTCCGGCGCCGGTGTCGCCACCGGCTGGAACACCATGACGGTGGACCAGAACGCGGACGGCGCGGCCAGTTCCGAGGTCGGACCGGGTTCGGTCAACCTGCTGACCGGTGACTACTCGACCGACGTCACGGACGCCGACGAGTTCGGCATGTCGGTCAAGCGCACCTTCTCCTCGCGCGGCCTCGGCCGTGGCTGGGAGACCCAGGGCGAGCGTCTGACGGCCAATCAGCGTCAGGTCTCCACCGACACCACCGGCTTCACGGCCGGCCAGGCGACGGTGGAGCGTTCGACGGTGCGCGGCCACGACAACTCCACCGACTCGCTGCGGGTGGTGCCGGCCGCGAGCGGCTGGGACTCCTTCGCGGCGGTCGGCCCGGAGTACACCCTCGGCCAGGGCATGAAGCCCGGCAAGACCTACCGGCTGAGTGCCTGGATCTACGTCCCGTCGGCGACAGGCCTGGACACCAGCGCGCTGCCGCACCGCGGTCTGCGGATCGTGGGTGTGTACAAGAACGCTGGCACGTACGGCGAGACGGCTTCGTCGAAGGCCTCGTTCACGGACGGCTGGCAGCAGCTGACGCTGGACATGGTCGTGCCGAAGGACGCCACCGAGGCGTGGTTCCGGCTCTACAACGGCAACGTGGGCGGCAGCGGGAAGGAGGTCTTCTTCGACGACATCTCGCTGAAGGAGATCGTCGCCCCGTTCGGCCCGCAGTGGGCGGGCGGTCCCGACGCGGGCACCGGCTCCGAGTACCGGTCGCTCTCCTTCCCGGAGTCCGACCTGGTCGAGATCAAGCACACCGACGACTCGGTCACCACCTTCGCCAAGGGCACCGACGGGACCTTCTTCCCGGAGCCCGGTGCGGAGTCGCTGACCCTGACCGCGAGCCCGGCTCCGGCCGGTGCGCTGGTCACCTCCTTCGGGCAGTGCCTGGAGGTGCCGAACGGCGCTCCGGCCAACGGCGTGAACCTGCAGTACGCGACCTGCACCGGTGCACCGAACCAGCAGTGGACCTACGGGGCCGACCTGTCCCTGAAGATCATGGGCTACTGCCTGGACAACCCGTGGGGCGCCACCGCTGACAACACCCGGATGGTGCTGTGGACCTGCGGTTCGGGCAGCCCGAACCAGCAGTGGCGCCTGCAGGCCAACAAGTCGCTGGTCAACGGCCAGTCCGGCAAGTGCCTGGACGCCAACCTCGGCGGCACCATCTGGACCTGCTGGGGCGGCTCCTGGCAGATCTGGGACCTCCAGACCAACGGCACCGCGTACAAGCTCTCCGAGCTGGACGGCTCGTACACGCTGTTCTCCCGTCAGGCGGGCTCCGAGGTCTACCAGGTGACGACGGAGACCGGTCCTGACGCCGCGTCGACCACCCGGTACTCCTACGACACCACCGACGGGCGCTCGCTGCCCAAGCGCGTGATCGCACCGGTCGAGCCCGGGGTCGACGACCTCAACGGCTGCACGTTGAACCCGCTGCCGCGCGGCTGCGAGGTCATGGACTACGACTACCCGGTCGTCACCACGGCCGTGGCCGGCACCCCCGGCGACTACGTCGACCGGGTCCGCTCGGTCAAGGTCTGGTCGTGGAACCCGGCCACCTCCCAGCAGGAGGCCGTGGAGGTCGCGCACTACGCGTACGACGAGCAGGGCCGGCTGGCGCAGGTCTGGGACCCGCGTCTGGCGACCCCGCTGAAGACCTCGTACACCTACGACGCCGCGGGTCGGGTCACCAAGCTCAGCCCGGTCGGTGAGCTGCCGTGGAACGTGGACTACGGCCAGGCCGTCGGTGACCCCGACGCCGGTCGGCTGCTGAAGGTCCGCCGGGGCACCCTGGCGACGGGCAGCAAGGACGTCGTCAACGGCGAGATCGCGACCAAGGTGGTCTACGGCGTGCCGCTGACCCGTGGCGCGGGCGGTCCGTACGACATGGCGGGTGCGGATGTCGCGAAGTGGGCGCAGACCGATGCGCCGACCGATGCGACGGCGGTCTTCGGGCCGGAGGACGAGCCGGGCACGCACAGTGCCTCGGCCACCACCCCGGGCCAGGACGGCTACAAGCCGGCCACCGTCCACTACCTCAACGCCTCCGGGCAGGAGGTCAACACCGCCACTCCGTCGGTGACTTCGGACGGGGACATCGACACCAGCGAGTACGACCGCTTCGGACACGTCGTCAGGTCCCTCGAGGCGACCAACCGTTCCATCGCGCTCGGCAAGCACCCCGACACCACCCGTTTCGAGGCCGAGCTCGGCCTGCCCACCGCCTCGGCGGACCGGGCGCGGCTGCTCGACTCCCGCACCACCTACACCCTCGACGGTCAGGACGTCGCCGAGACGCTCGGTCCGCTCTACCGGGCGACCCTCGCCGAGACCATGGCGGGCCAGACCAACCCGGTCGTCGTCACGGCGGAGGCGGAGACCCTTCCGCAGTTGGGTGCGAACTACCCGCTGAAGATGGATGCCGACTGCTGTGGCCTGACCTGGTCGGGTGGTGCGCAGCTGAGTCTGCGCGGCACGGCGGCCGGTGCCGAGGACACGGTGCGGGTGAGCGTGCCGGAGGAGGGCGACTACGTCCTCAGCGGCCAGCTCACCCGGTACAACGACCACGGCATCGTGCAGTTGTCGATCGACGGCACCAACCTCGGTTCCCCGATCGACGAGTACTCCGCGACTCCGGCGGTGGCGCCGTTCACCACGGGTGCGCCGATCCACCTGGCGCGCGGTGACCACTCGCTCAAGATGCTGGTGACCGGCACCAACGCCGCCTCCACCGGCGAGCGGTTCCACGCCGGCTTCGACACCTTCACCCTGACCAAGACCACCGTCAACCCGACCATCCTCGCGGGTACTTCGGTGCTGGTCCGGGATCACAACACCAACACCTACGACGAAGGGAAGCCGGACGGTCAGGCCTACCACCTCGTCACCACCTCGACCGACGGCGCTCGGATCGAGGGCTACGCCGCCGATGCCGAGCTCCGGGTCACCAAGAACGGCTACGGCACCCCGATCGGTGGCACCTCCGGCTGGGTCCTGAAGACCCCGACCTCGGTGACCACCGACGCGGCGGGCCAGGCGCTCACCGCGACCATCAAGTACGACGCCTCGGGCCACGCGCTCGAGTCGCGCAAGCCGGGCAGCGCCGGCGCGGACGCCTCGACGGTGAAGACCGTCTTCTACACCGCCGGTGCCAACGCCGACGACGTGGCGTGCGGCAACCGTCCGGAGTGGGCGGGCAATCCCTGCACCACCGGCCCGGGCGGCGCCATCGTCGGGGCCGACTCGGCCCGGATGCCGACCACCCTGCCGGTCAAGCGGATCACCCGCTACTCCCGGTTCGGCGACGCGGAGGAGACCACCGAGACCAACGCGGGCAAGACCCGGAAGGCCGTGACCGTCTTCGACGGTGCGGACCGGATCCTGTCCACCGAGATCACCTCGGACGAGGGCAAGGCCCTCCCGGCGGTCACCACCGAGTACGACCAGGCCACCGGAGACATCGTCAAGACGTACTCCGGCAAGGGCACTGCGGCCGAGAAGTCGATCACCCGGAACCAGGACGCCCTGGGTCGGCTGATCTCCTACACGGACGCCGACGGTGGCACCACCACCACGGAGTTCGACAAGTTCGGCAAGCCGACCAAGGTCTCCGACCCGACCGGCTTCACCACCTACACCTACGACCGGACGAAGGAACCGCGCGGTCTGGTCACCTCCGTCAACGACAGTCTGGCGGGTGAGTTCACCGCCACGTACGGTCCGGACGGCCAGTTGGTCGAGCAGTCCTACCCGGGCGGCATCGTCCGCAAGGACAGCTTCAACGCGGTGGGCAGTGCGACCGGCCGTAGCTACACCAGGGCGTCGGACGGCGCGGTGGTCTGGTCGCAGAGCATCGAGCTCTCCACCCAGGGTGCGGTCGCCAAGGACACCTCGTCGGCGGCCACCCGTGCGTACACCTACGACCGTCTGGGTCGTCTGACCAAGGCGGAGCAGACCACGGTCGCGGCCGGCTGCGTGACGCGTCAGTACTCCTTCGACGGTCACTCCAACCGGACGTCCAAGCTGACCTCGCCGACGAGTGCCACCGGTTGCTCGACGGACAACGCGGTCGCCGAGAACCACACCTACGACAGTGCGGACCGGATCACCGACCAGGGCTTCGGCTACGACGCCTTCGGACGGACCGTCACCACCAGCACCGGCGCGACCAACACCTACTGGGCGAACGACAAGGTCGCGTCCCAGGTGAAGGGGGACGACAAGCAGGAGTGGGCCGTCGACATCGCCCACCGTCTGACCGCGTTCACCACGAGCAAGAAGCAGGCGGACGGCTCCTGGGCCAACGCCACCTCCAAGCTCAACCACTACGGTGACGACAGCGACGAGGTCCGCTGGGTCATCGAGGACACCACCCAGGGCACGCTGACCCGCAACGTCTCCGGTCCGGACGCCGACCTCTCGGCGACCACCTCGAAGACCGGTGACGTCCGGCTCCAGCTGACCAACCTCCAGGGCAGCGTGGTGGTCACCACCGACACCGCGCTGACCACTCCGGTGGTGCTGGACTTCGACGAGTTCGGCATCCCGCAGGACGGCCAGGCCAAGGTCCGCTACGGCTGGCTCGGCGGCAAGCAGCGCTCCGCCGAGGCCCTGGACGGCGACATCCTCATGGGTGCCCGCCTCTACAGCCCGGCGCTCGGCCGCTTCCTCCAGGTCGACCCGCAGCCGGGCGGCAACGCCAGCCCGTACGACTACTGCTCGGGCGACCCGGTCAACTGCACCGACCTGGACGGCAACTGGGGCTTCTCCTTCAAGAAGGTCCTCAACGTCGTCGCCAAGGTCGCAGAGGTCGCGTCCTACATCCCGGGTCCGATCGGCGGCATCGCCGCAGCGGTCTCGTCGGTGTCGTACGCGGCGACCGGCAACTGGGCCAAGGCCGCCGAGATGGCCGTCACGGCTGCCGCCAGCCTGGTAGGAGCCAACACGGCCGTCAAGGCGGGGTTCACCGCCGTGAAGGCCACCAGGGCCGCGACTCGCGTCGGCCGGGCAGCTTCGGTGGCGAGGAACGCCTATCGGGCCACGGTGCGTTCCGTCAGGAACGCGGTCCGACGGTCCGGTTGCAACTCCTTCGACCAGCAGACACCGGTCCTGATGGCCGACGGCTCGTACGTCGCCATCGGTGACATCGAAGTGGGAGACCTGGTGTCCGCCACCGATCCGGTGACGGGGCGGACCACGGCCGAGCCGGTGGTCGCGGTCTTCACGACCTACGCCACGAAGCACATGGTGGACATCTCGACGGACGCCGACGGGCAGACCCCCGGTCTTCGTGCGACCGCTTACCATCCCATCTGGGTGGATGGCAAGGGGTGGACTGAGGCAGAGAACATCCGGCCCGGTGACCACCTGATTGCCGCGAACGGTCGGCGCAGCGAGGTTGTCACCGTCGTCGACGAGGGTGAGGTGGCCGAGCAGCTGGTCATCAACCTCAACGTCGGCAACGTGCACACCTTCACGGTCTCCGACGGGGCCGGCGGCGATATCGTCACGCACAACAGCACCGAGGTCTGCCCGATCCACGGTGCGGTGAAGCGGCCGTGGAAGCTGACCTCGAGGAGGAGCACCGGGCGGGTCGAGCGACAGGGTGGCCACACCTATCACGAGCAGAAGCCGGACCGGAACGGTGATGTTTTCTGGTGGTCCGCCGACACTGCCGGCCACGCCAAGATCCGGTTCAAGGTGATGCGCAAGGTGAAGAAGGAGTTTGTCCATCACAAGGACGCCTGCGTCTGCGGCACCTACGCCGACAAGAAGCACAAGGGCAAGAAGGGCAAGGTTGTCCGGAGAAGGTAAAGTTCCCTCGGACGGCTAGTCCGATGTAGCTGATGGCGGTGCTCGCATGGTCTGCGGGCACCGCCATCGTCGGTTGTGCGAGAAGGAGGAGCTGGATGGAATTCCGGAGTCTGGTGGAGACGGTCGAAGAAGTGGCCGGATACGGTGTCTGGCGAGGGGAAGGAGACGTCTTCGAGGAGGCCATCGAGAACCTCGAGTGCTTCACGCTCGATTCGGATGCCTTGGGGGTGGACCAGGAGGAACTCGCCGCAGTCGTGAACGATGCCATTGATGCCTGGTTGCAGGATGCGGCGACCGATGGATCGGGTCGGCCGGGCACCGTGTACGTCTGGTACGACGACCAGGCATTTCAATTGAGAATGTCCTTCATTTCCGGGCATCTGGCTGACCTTCCCTTCGACGCGCCGTTGGAGTTCACGCAGAGCGTGTCCGACGTCCTGAAGCTCTTCGTCGCCCGCACTCCGTGGGTTCAGGCCCAGCCGCTGCCGGTCTTCGCTCGTCAGGTCGGCGGAGCAGAGGGAAAGGAGTGAGCATCGAGCTGAACGGCGGAGGCCATCACGTTCGCCCACGCGCACGGTTTTTCCCGGCATAGCATGGGCTGTATGAGCGTTGGCCACCATGTCGCAACTGCACGCCACTCGCATCCGCCCGGCCCCGACCGCATCGCCGTCGCCGCCACCGTGCTCGGGCTGCTGGCGGACCGGACGCGGCTGGCGTTGATGGAGCGGCTGGGCCGCGGGGAGGCGGACGTCACCACGCTGGTGGAGTCGACCGGGGCGGCCCGGACGGCGGTCAGTCAGCACCTGGCGAAGCTGCGGGCGGCCGGGCTGGTGGTGGGGCGGAAGGAAGGGCGGCGGGTGGTGTACGCGTTGGGGCACGGGCACCTGCGGCGGTTGGTGGACGAGGCGTTGAACGTGGCGGACCATCAGATCGGGGCGCTGCCGCCGCACGACTGAACCTCCGGTGGTTCCGGGCGGTGCGGGATCATCCGGAACGGGGCGGGGAGTCGCCGAACACGGACGGAAGGGGCGGCGGCATGGCGAAGTGGACGGCCCCCGCCGTCGCGCGGCGTCTCGTGGCCGAGGTGCTCGGTGAGGGCTTCGACTGGTACTGACGGTCAGTGGGCCGGCGTACCTGATGGCGCGGCGGTTCGGGTCGGCTGAGGCCGCCGGGACGGTGGTCGATGCGTACCGGGCCGGTCGTCGGAGGCCGCGGCTGACGGAGGAACGGCGGGAGTTGGTGGGGGAGTTCGCGAGGGGCGGCTTCGACGTGTCGGAGCTCTCCTCGGTCCTGGTGGTCGGCTGACGCTCTGTGGAGGGTGCGGGCCCTCGGGGGTGTGCGTGGGAAGATCATCGGCGGTCACGGACGAGGTGGCCCGGTCCTTCTCCTGTCGTACGAACCGCGAGGGTGAACATGCGCAAGATCCGCTCCCTGCTTCCGGCGCTGCTGGTGCTGGGCATGGTGCCCGTCGCGGTGCCGTCGAGCTCCTTCGCCACGGACGCTCCGCTGAGCGCTCTGCCGCCGGGTCAGATGCCGATCGGTCCGTACGATCCGGCCGACCCGCGGACGTGGACCGTGGCCTGGCCGAAGGAGGGGCCGCAGCAGATCGCGGACGGCATCACCTACCGGACGTACACCCAGGGCTTCCCCTCGGGCGCGCCGTACGGTGAGGCGGCCGGTGACCACTGGACCCTGTCGGTCCATTACGAGCCCGGGGGCACCGAGGTCCTGAAGACGCGGAAGGCGGACGCGGACGCGCAGGTGGCCAAGCTCGTCCAGGACGTGCCGGCGCTGGCCGGGGTGGCGCGCGCCGTGCCGGTCTCCGCCCCGACGGCCGCGGACGGCTGGGCCGGGGACGTCCCGGCGGCCGACGCGCCCGTGGCCTGGGCCGTGCGGGTCGGGAGCTTCGGCTCGAAGGCCGAGGCCGCGGCCTTCCAGGACGGCGGGAACCTGGGGTACGTGCTGAAGGACGGTCAGCCGGTCGTCGTGGACGGCAAGCCGGTGCGCTACACGGCCCGGGTGCTCTACGACGCCCTGGACGGGCGCCCGACGACCGGGCCGTGGTCGGTGCGGGTGGTGACCGTCGACCCGGCGAAGTACAACGTCCAGAGCACCTTCGGCGGGACCATAGCCAACCCCAACTCGGTGCGGGACATGGTGAGGGCGAGCGGTGCGGTGGTCGGGATCAACGCCTCCGAGGGCGTGCCCGGCAAGTACCAGCCGGGGGTGCCCGCGCCGGACACCTACACCGGGGACGTCCAGGGCGTCCAGGTGCGGAACAACCGGATCGACAGCGAGGCCAACAACGGCCGCAGCGCCCTGGTGCTGAACGGCAGGAACCCGGCGAACCAGGCCGGCCCGATCGTCCCCGCCCGGATCGGGGAGGTCACCACCACGGTCAAGGTGACCGCGACCGACCCGGTCACCGGGCAGCCCGACCCGCGCAGGGCCTTCGGCATCAACCGTCCCGCGGGCTACGTCATCGGCTGCGGCTTCGAGAGCGCCAGGCCCGAGGAGGCGGCGCCGCGGCGGTACTTCCCCTGTACGAACCCGGACGACCTCACGGTCATCAGGCCGGAGTGGGGCACCCAGGTGCCGGCGGTCTCGCCGGACCTCGGGGCGGAGCCCTTCGAACTGCTGCTCAGTTCCACCTGGGTGGTCCAGGGGGTGCACGAGCCCGGGGTGCCGGTCCCGAACGGGAAGATCGTGCTGCAGGGCATCGGCGCGAGCCGGGACTGGCTGATGAAGTACCAGGCCGTGGGCACCGTGCTCAAGCCGTCCGCCGACATCCTGGACACCCCGACCGGGAAGTCCATCACCAACGCCGACCTGGGGGTCGTCGCGGGCGGCTGCGGCCCGTCCCTGCTGAGGGACGGTCAGGTCTTCCTCAACGTGAAGGCCAACGGCCTGCTCGGGGGCAACGGCAAGCTCAACAGCGGGTCGGCCGAGCGGCATCCTCGGACGCTGGTCGGCATCACGGCCGACGGCAAGATCCAGATGGTCACCGTGGACGGTCGCGACCCGAGCGCCAGCGTCGGCATGACCTTCCTGGAGACGGCCGGGCTGATGCGGTGGCTGGGAGCCGAGCAGGCCCTCTCGATGGGCTGCGGCGGTGACACCGGGCTGGTGTTGAACGGTGTCCTCCAGAACAACCCGATGGACGACTGGGGCACCCCGGACCGGAGCGACCCGTACGAGCGCCGTCTGCCCAACGCGTTGGTCGCGGTCAAGAAGCCGTAGTCCGAGCAGGGCGAGGGGCGGATTCCAGCATAGGGACATGTGCGCAGCCGTGCACATGTCCCTATGCTGGTGGGGAGTGGCCCGAAGCGAACCCACGGGGGCGTGCCGATGATCTCCGTCCTGCGACACCGCGCCTACCGGCGGCTGTTCGCCGCCCAGGTGGTATCCCTGGCCGGGACGGGGCTGGCCACGGTGGCGCTCGCGCTGCTGGCGTACGACCTGGCCGGGGCGAGGGCCGGGGCGGTGCTGGGGACGGCGCTCGCGGTGAAGATGGTGGCGTACGTGGCGGTGGCTCCGTTGGCGGGGGTGCTGGCGCGGGTGGTGCCGCGGCGGGCGGTGCTGGTGGGGGCGGACGTGGTGCGGGCCGGGGTGGCGGTGGCGCTGCCGTTCGTCACCGAGGTGTGGCAGGTGTACCTGGCGGTGCTCCTGCTGCAGTCCGCCTCGGCGGCGTTCACGCCGACCTTCCAGGCGGTGATTCCCGAACTCCTGCCGGAGGAGCGGGAGTACACCACCGCGCTGTCGCTCTCCCGGCTGGCCTACGACCTGGAGGCGCTGTTCAGTCCGGCGCTGGCGGCCGTGCTGCTGACGGTGGTGTCGTACCACTGGCTGTTCGCCGGGACGGCGCTCGGCTTCGTCGCCTCGGCGGCGTTGGTGGTGTCGGTCGTGCTGCCGAACCCCCAGGGGGAGGAGGGCGGTTACGGGCGGGCGGTGTCCGGGGTGCGGCTGTTCCGGGCGACACCGCGGCTGCGGGCGCTGCTCGCGCTGGACCTGGCGGTGGCCGCGGCCGGGGCGCTGGTCTACGTGGACACGGTGGTGCTGGTCCGCGAGCACTTCCACCGTCCGGCCGGGGCGGTGACCCTGGCGCTCGGGGCGTTCGGGGCCGGCTCGATGGTGGCGGCCCTGCTGCTGCCGCGCCTGCTGGCCGGGCTGAGCGACCGGGCGGTGATGCTGCCCGCCGCGCTGGCGCTGCCGGTGGCGCTCGGGGGAGTGGTGGTGATCCTCGGCGCGGGGCGGGGGAGTTGGGCCTGGGCGGCGCTGCTGGCGGCCTGGGCGCTGATCGGTGCGGCGGGTTCGGCGGCGCTGACGCCGGGCGGGCGGGTGCTGCGGCGGTCGGCGGCGGAGGCGGACCTGCCGGCCGCGTTCGCCGCGCAGTTCTCGCTCTCGCACGCCTGTTGGCTGCTGACCTACCCGCTGGCCGGTTGGTCGGCGGTGGTGGCCGGGCTGCCGGTGACGGCGGCGGTGCTGGGGGCGGTGGCGCTCGGCGCGGCGGTGGCGGCGGTGCGGCTCTGGCCGGCCGGTGACCCCGAGGCGCTGGAGCACCGGCACACCGACCTGCCGCCCGGCCACCCGCACCTGGCCGACGCGCGCCCGGAGGAGGGCGGATTCGCCCACGGGCACCGGTACGTGATCGACCGTCACCACCACAGCTGGCCGCGCCCCGCCCACCGTTGACCGAACGATTCCGCACCGGATCCGAACCGAAGCGGGCTGTCAAGCACCGATTCCGAACGCGATCGCACACGCGTGGCCGAAATCCGCATTCCAACGGCGTGTGACATGTGCCATGGTATTCACCATTCCCCACCGCGTTCACGCCGGAGGCCGACGGGTCACCGCTGCTCGCCGGTCCGCTACCCCACACCGGCCGCACCCCACTGCGCGGCCGATGAGCACACCGGAGCACCCCCACGTGAGTACCTCACGTCCTTGGCGACTCCCGCAGTCGGCAAGACTCCTGACGACCACCCTGATCCTGCTGCTGGCCGTCGGCCTGTCCGCCCCCAACGGGCAGGCCGCGACCCCGACCCCGACCGGCCCCGCCGTCGTCGCACCGGACGGCCGGGCCGAGACCCCCATGCCCGGCCCGGCAACCGCCGCCCCGCCCACCGTGCAGGGCGAGGCGGCCCGGGACGAACACCTGGCGCCGGACAGCCTGGCGCCGGTCCAACTCACCCCGCCGCGACCGGAGCCGGCGACGGCGAAGGGCCTCGGCGCCGCAGCGGCGGACACGGAGGCCGCCGCCTGCAACGTCTCCGACTTCACCGGCCGGACCGGGGCCGCCCTGGTCCAACAGGTCAAGGCGGTGGACTTCTGGTGCATCAACGGCCTGTTCGTGCTCCCGCCGGCCGAGGGAAGGCTGGCCTTCGCCGAGGCGCAGATGACCGCGGTGGCCAACGCCGCGGCCGAGGCCGCCACCGCCTACCGGGGCGACAACGGCGGGCGCATCGTCCAGCTGATGTACTACCTCCAGGCCGGCTACTTCTGGCAGTCCAACAACACCGCCGTGCAGGGCCCCTACAGCCCCGCCCTGCGGACCGCCGTCCGGGCCGCGGTGGACGCCTTCTTCGCCAACCCCCGCTCGGGGGACGTCACTTCGGCCAACGCCGAGCCGCTCACCCGCGCCGCCGTCCTGCTGGACTGCCTGCGGGAGAGCACCCGCTACCTGCCGATCGTCAAGCGGCTGCTGAACGCCTACGACAGCGCCACCTGGGACCGGCAGGGCCTGGCCTGGGCCGTGAACCCGGTCTTCACCCTGCTGTTCACCGGCCACGCGCAGCCCGGTTTCGTGGACGCCGTCCGCGCCGACCGGGGCGTGCTGGACGCCCTGTACGGCTTCACCCTGCGCAACCAGGCGCTGCTCAGCGGCCCCGACCGCCGGGTGTTCTGGCACTCCGTCAACGAGCTGGGCCGCTTCGTCGCCTATCCCGACTTCCGGCCCCGGCTCCAGCCGATGCTGCGCACCCTGCTGGACCGCTCCTCGGTCACCGGCGACACCCGCTACCAGCGGGCCGCCGTGGTCGCCTCGATCCGCTACTCCGACCCCGAGAACTGCGGCTACTACGGCACCTGCGAGGAGCCGGAGCGGCTCAAGGCGGCCAACCTGACCGTCTCCCACTCCTGCAGCCCGAGCATCGCCATCCGGGCCCAGGCTGCCACCACCGCCCAACTGGCCGGTGCCTGCACCAGCCTGACGGGCCAGGACGCCTTCTTCCACGCCATCGCACGGGACAAGGGCCCGGTGGCGAACGACCTCAACTCCCGGATGGAGGTCGTCATCTTCGACACCTCCTGGGAGTACACCGCCCTGGCGGCGGCGATCTACGGGATCAGGACCGACAACGGCGGGATGTACCTGGAGGGCGACCCGGCCAGGCCCGGCAACGAGGCGCGGTTCGTGGCCTACGAGGCCGACTGGCGCCCGCAGTGGGAGGTGTGGAACCTCAACCACGAGTACACCCACTACCTCGACGCCCGGTTCACCATGCACGGCACCTTCGAGGAGGGCAGCGTCACCCCGACGGTCTGGTGGACCGAGGGCTTCGCCGAGTACCTCGCCACCTCCTACACCAAGCAGGTCAACCAGGCCGCCATCACCCTGGCGGCGGGTCGGCACGACTACCGGCTGAGCGAGCTGTTCGACACCACCTACGCCAACACCACCCAGGACCGCACCTACCGGTGGGGCTACCTGGCGGTCCGTTACATGCTGGAGCAGCGCCGGGCCGACACGGACGCGGTGCTGGCGAAGTACCGCACCGGTGACTGGGAGGGTGCCCGCACCCTGCTGAAGTCCACCATCGGCACCCGCTACGACGCGGACTTCGACCAGTGGCTGTACCGCTGCGCGGCCGGGGCCTGCGCCGTGCTGCCGACCGGCCCGGTGCTGGCGGAGTGCGGCGGCGACCGGCGGCAGCTGGGCGCGAACTGCGCCCGGACCGATGTCTGGGCCACCACCGGGAACTACGCGCACTTCTACGTCCTGGTCCCGGCCGGGACCAGGCAGCTGCGGGTGACCACCAGCGGCGGCACCGGCAACGGCGACCTGCGCTACAACCCGTACGGCTGGGCCTACGACAACGCCTACGTCACGGCCTCGGCCGGGCCGGACAACGCGGAGACCCTGACCGTCACCGACCCGCCGGCCGGCTACGTGTTCTTCAGCCTGCAGGCCCGGCAGGGCTTCTCGGGGGTGACCGTCTCGGCCGACTTCTGAGCCCTTCGCGGGTGATCCACCTCCCCGGTGCCCCGGTGGTCCGCTTCGGCGGTCCGCCGGGGCACCGGCCGTTCCGCAAGGGCGGAACGGCCGTGGCGGGGTGACGGGCGGTCAGGGTGGTGACGGATGCCCCGAAAAGACAGTAAGGTAAACCTTACCTAAGTCTTTTCGAAGGGGTGTCCGTTGGCCAGCCGCATCGTGGTGGTGAAGTTCGGCGGGAACGCCATGGTGGACGAGGAGCTGAAGTCCGCCTTCGCCCGGGACGTGGTCGCCCTGCACCGGGCCGGGGTGCACCCGGTGGTGGTGCACGGGGGTGGTCCGCAGATCAGCTCCCAGCTCGACCGGCTGGGGCTGGAGTCGAGCTTCACGGCGGGGCTGCGGGTGACCACGCCGGAGACCATGGACGTGGTCCGGATGGTGCTGGCCGGCCGGGTCCAGCGCGAGCTGGTCGGGCTGCTCAACCGGCACGGGCCGCTGGCGGTGGGGCTGACGGGCGAGGACGCCCGCACCATGACGGCCGTGAAGCGGTACGCGGTGGTGGACGGCGAGCCGGTGGACATCGGCCTGGTGGGCGACGTGGTGAGCGTCGAGGCGGGTGCGGTGCGGGCGCTGATCGCGGACGGCCGGATCCCGGTGATCTCCTCGATCGCGCGCGGGGCCGACGGTCACGTCTACAACGTCAACGCCGACACCGCCGCCTCCGCGATGGCGGTGGCGCTGGGCGCCGAGGTGCTGGTGGTGCTCACGGACGTGCCGGGGCTGTACGCGAACTGGCCGGAATCCCCGGAAGTCATAGGGGAGTTGACCGCCGGCCAGCTGGAGGGGCTGCTGCCCTCGCTGGCCGGGGGGATGCTGCCCAAGATGGAGGCCTGCCTGCGGGCGGTGCGCTCCGGGGTGGGCGCGGCCCAGGTGCTGGACGGGCGGGTGCGGCACAGCCTGCTGGCGGCGCTGGGCGGCTCCGGCACGGGCACCACCGTGCTGCCCTAGTTGGTGCACGTACCGAATTTGACTCTCGATCAGTCATGCGAGAGGTTGATTAGGTAAGCCTTACCTAATCATTTCTGACCTTGATTCCAACGGAAGGACCACGATGTCGCGTCTGCGCGAGACCAGCCCCGGGCGGGACGCCGGTGCCGAGGACCTGATCGGCATAGGCTTCGGCCCCGCGAACCTGGCGCTGGCCATCGCCGTCGACGCGCACAACGAGCGGAACCCGCAGGAGGCGCTCTCCGCCCGCTTCGTGGAGCGGCAGGAGCGCTTCGGCTGGCACCGGGGCATGCTGCTGGAGGGCGCCACCATGCAGGTCGCCTTCCTCAAGGACCTGGTGACCATGCGCGACCCGCGCAGCCGCTTCACCTTCCTGTCCTACCTCCAGGAGCGCGGCCGGCTGGCCGACTTCATCAACCAGAAGTCCTTCTACCCCACCCGCCTGGAGTTCCACGACTACCTGGAGTGGTGCGCCGCCGAGTTCACCGACGCGGTGGACTACGGCCGCCGCGCGGTGGAGGTCCGGCCGGTGGCCGAGGCGGGCCGGGTGGTGGCGGTGGAGGTCGTGACGGAGGCCGCGGCGGGAGGGGCCGAGCGGCGGACCCACCGGGCCCGCAACCTGTCGGTCGGCACCGGGCTCACCCCGTGCCTGCCGGAGGGCGTCACGGCCGGGGAGCGGGTCTGGCACACGCGTGACCTGCTGTACCGCGCACCGGAGTTGACGGAGCTGAGGCACCGGCGGTTCACCGTGGTCGGTGCGGGGCAGTCGGCCGCCGAGGCGGTCGAGTACCTGCACCGCACCTTCCCCGAGGCCGAGGTCTGCGCGGTCTTCTCCCGGTACGGCTACAGCCCGGCCGACGACAGCCCCTTCGCCAACCGGATCTTCGACCCGGAGGCGGTGGACCACTACTACGGCGCCCCCGAACCGGTGAAGCAGCGGCTGCTCGACCTGCACGCGAACACCAACTACTCGGTGGTCGACGGCGACCTGATCGAGCAGCTGTACCGGACGGTGTACCAGGAGAAGGTGGCCGGGCGGGAGCGGCTGCGGATGCTCAACACCACCCGGCTGGCCGGCGTCGAGCAGATCGCGGACGGGGCCCGGGCGGCGGTGCGCAACCTCGCCACCGGCGAGGAGTACGGGCTCGACTCCGACGCCGTGGTGCTCGCCACCGGGTACGCCCACGTCGACCCGCGCGAGCTGCTCGGCCCGCTCGCGGCGGACTGCCTGGTGGACGGGGGCGGGCGCCTGCGGGTGGACCGCGACCACCGGGTGCTCACCGCCGACGAGGTGGAGGTCGGCATCTACCTCCAGGGTGGCACCGAGCACACCCACGGGATCACGTCCTCGCTGCTCTCCACCCTCGCGGTGCGCTCCGGCGAGATCAGCGACTCGCTGCTGCTGCGGCGGCGCCTTTGCGCGATGGCCAACTAGGCAGTGCCCAGGGGCGCGAGGAACTGCGCGCAGCGGAAGGGAGTGGCCCGACTGTCGGGTACGGGCCTGCACTTGCAAGTGGTTCTCCGTACCCGGCACACGGGCCGCCCCCTTCCGACTCGCGCAGTTCCCCGCGCCCCCGGGGTGACCACCACCAGCCTCCGGCCCTGCGGGGTGACCACCACCAGCCTCCGGCCCTGCGGGGTGACCGCCGCCAACCTCCGGCGCCCCCGGGGTGACCACCACCAGCCTCCGGCCCCGCGGGGTGACCGCCGCCAACCTCCGGTGCCTCCGGGGTGACCACCAGCAACCTTCGGTGCCCCTGCGGGGTGACCGCCGCTTACGAACGGATGACGTGATGCCCGGACTCGATCTGGAGAGCCTGCGGGCCGATCTCGCCGAGGTGCTCGGCGAGGAGCCGGAGGACATCGGGGACGAGGACGACCTGCGGGACCTCGGGTTGGACTCGATCCGGCTGATGAGCCTGGTGGAGACCTGGCGGGCCCGCGGGGCCGCCCTCGGGTTCGCCGACCTGGTCGAACTGGCCCCCACCCCCACCCTGGCCGGCTGGGCCGCCGCCCTCGCGGCCTGACCTGCCGTCAGCACCCCCCTTCTCTAGGAGAACCATGAACACCCGTGTCCTGACCAGCCGCAGAATCGCCGCCGCCGCCACGGCCGCCGCGGTGCTCTCGCTGGCCGCCTGCGGCTCCGACGCCGCCGAGGACGCGAGCACGTCCGGCGACGCCAAGGCGTCCGCCGCTGCTCCCAAGACCGTCCAGGCCACCAACGGCGCCATCACCGTCCCGGCGAAGGTCGAGCGGGTCGTCACCGTCTCGTACGCCACCGGCGCGCTGCTCGACCTCGGCGTCCAGCCGGTCGGCACGTCCACCCTGGACGAGAACAACCCGGTCGAGCTGCTGCCCTCGCAGAAGGAGGCGGCGGCGAAGATCGAGCCGATCGGCTCCGGCATCGAGCTCAACATCGAGAAGATCGCCTCGCTCCGCCCGGACCTGATCGTGGTCGAGGGCGCCAGCGCCTTCGACTGGGGCATCAAGAAGCTGGAGGGCCTCGGCGCCCCGGTGCTGTACTTCGCGGTGGACAAGCCGGTCGACCTGCTGAACGCGCAGGAGAAGATCGCCACCGCGGTGGGCAAGGAGGCCGAGTTCAAGAAGCTGAAGTCGGACTACGAGGCCAAGGCCGCCAAGATCAGGACCGACCACGCCGCCAAGCTCAACTCGGTGAAGTGGACCATCGCCTCCTCCTACGGCGGCGGTGAGTTCCTGGTCGACACCAGGAGCAGCTGGGTCGGGCGGGTGCTGGCCGACGCCGGCGCCCAGTTCTCCACCGCCTCGGCCGACGACAAGGAGCACGAGGTCACCTACTCGACCGAGAAGCTCGACGTGCTCGGCGACGCGGACGTGATCCTGGTGCCCAAGACGGTGGCCACCGGCCAGGTGCCGCAGGACACCAAGGACTTGGAGAAGCAGCCCTCCTGGCAGAACCTCAAGGCCGTCAAGGCCGGGAAGGTCGTGCCGGTCGGCTACGCCACCACCGACCGCTACGGCACCTCGATCGACGTGCTGAATCAGATCGAGACGATCCTCAAGGGGCTCTAGCCCCGGTGAGACCCCGGGCGGCCGCCGAGCAGTGGCGGCCGCCCGGCCCCCGCGCGCGCCCGCACCACGGCCGGGCCGCGCCCCGCAACTCCCGCACCGCACCCCCGGAGAGACCGAGCATGGCAGAGGCGAGCAACCAGCCGACGGAGACCACCGCGCAGGCCGCCCTGCCGCTCACCGCCGCCGAGGCGGGCGTGCTGGCCGCCCAGCGGATCGACCCGGAGAACCCCTGCTACAACGTCGGCCAGTACGTCGAGCTCGACGGCCCGGTGGACGCCGCCCTGCTGGAGCGGGCACTGCGGCAGGTGCTCACCGAGGCCGGCGGGCTGGACTTCCGGCTCGCCGAACGGGACGGCGCCGCCTTCCGGCTGCCTCCGGCCTTCGACGCCGAGGCGTGGCGGCTGGAGCGCCTGGACACCCGGGCGGCCGCCGACCCGGATGCCGATGCGGTCGCGGTGGTCCGCGAAGTGCTGGCCCGGCCGGTCGAGTTGACCGGTGAGGGGCCGAAGCCGGGCGCGCTGCTGGCCCGCACCGGGGAGCAGCGGTACCTGCTGTTCCAGTGGTTCCACCACCTGGTGGTGGACGGCTACGCGGTGGCGATGCTCACCCGCCGGGTGGCCGAGGTGTACACCGAGCTGGCCGCCGGGCGGGAGCCCGGGCCCTCGCCGCTGCGCCCGCCGGCCGTGCTCGCCGAGGCCGAGGCCGCCTACCTCGCCTCCCCGCGGGCGGCCGAGGACCGCGCCTACTGGACGGCCCGCTTCGCCGACCTGCCCGGCGCCCCCGGGCTGACCGAGCTCACTGCCCCGGCCTCGGCCACCGTGCTCCGCCACCGGCTGGAGCTGACGGCCGCCCGGTCGGCCGCGGTGCTGGCCGCCGCCCACGCCGCCAAGGCCACCTGGGCCGAGGCGGCCACCGCCGGGTACGCCGCGTACCTGCACCGGATGACCGGCAGCCCCGAGCCGGTGATCGGCACCCACTTCATGGCCCGCACCGCCCCCGGCACCCTGCGGGTGGCCGCCACCGCCGTCAACATCCTCCCGCTGCGGCTGCCGGTGAACGGCACCGAGGACTTCACCGCGCTGCTGCGCCGCGCCGCCGCCGCCCTCAAGGAGGCCCGCCGCCACCAGCACCACCGGGGCGAGGAGCTGCGCCGCGACCTGGGCCTGGTCGGCACCGAACAGCGGCTCTACGGGCCGCTGTTGAACATCAAGCCGTTCGACCTGGCACTGGACTTCGCCGGGGTGGCCGGACACACCGTCAACCTGGCGGCCGGCCCGGTGGACGACCTCCAGCTGGCCGTCACCAAGAGCCCGGACGACGTGATCGCCCTGGAGTTCGACGCCAACCCCGCGCTGTACACCGCCGAGGAGCTGGCCGCCCACGCCGAGCGCTGCGCCGCGCTGCTGGTGACGCTGGCCGAGGCCCCCGGGCGGGCGCTGCGGGACCTGCCGCTGCTGACCGCCGCGGAGCAGGAGGCCCTGGCCGCCTGGAACGCCACCGGGCACCCGGCGGGAGCCCGGTCGGTGGTCGAGCTGTTCGCCGAGCGGGCCGCCGCCGCGCCGGAGGCGACCGCGGTGAGCGCCGTGGACGGCACCCTGACGTACGGTCAGCTGGACGAGCGGGTGGGCCGGTTGGCCGCGCTGCTCGCCGGTCGCGGCGCGGCGGGGCGCTTCGTCGCGCTCGCGGTGCCGAGGACCACCGCGCTGCCGGTGGCCGCGCTCGCCGTGCTCCGGGCCGGCGGCGCCTACCTGCCGATGGACCTGGACTACCCGGCCGACCGCCTCGCCTACATGGCCGAGGACGCCCGCCCGGTCTGCGCCGTCACCACGGCGGCCGTCGCCCACCTGGTGCCGGCGGGCGTACCGGTGGTCGTACTGGACGACCCGGCCACCGAGGCGGAGCTCGCGGCCGTGACCCCGGCCCCGGTGACCGCCCCGGACCCGGCCGCGCCCGCGTACGTGATCCACACCTCCGGATCGACCGGCAGGCCCAAGGGCGTGGTGGTGGAGCACGGGGCACTGGCTGGCTTCCTGGCCGCGATGCGCCCGCAGCTCGAACTCGGACCCGGCGACTCGCTGGTGGCCGTCACCACGGTCTCCTTCGACATCGCCGGACTGGAGCTGCACGGCCCGCTGAGCACCGGCGCCACCCTGGTCCTCGCCGACCGCGACACCGTGCTCGACCCGGCGGCGCTCGGCGCCCTGGTGCAGGCGCACCGGCCGAAGGCCGTTCAGGCGACGCCGACGCTCTGGCACCTGCTGCTGACCGAGGCCGCCGAGGGCGCATTCCCGGCGCTGGCCGGGGTGCACGCGCTGGTCGGCGGCGAGGCGCTGCCCGCCGAGCTGGCCGGGCGGCTGGCCCGGGCGACCCGGCGGGTGACCAACGTGTACGGCCCGACCGAGGTGACCGTCTGGGCCACCTCCGCCGAGCTGGCGCCCGACCACACCGGAGTGCCCGGCATCGGCGTCCCGTTCGCCGGGACCAGGGCCCACGTCCTGGACGGCGCCCTGCGGCCCGTCCCGCCCGGCGTCCCCGGGGAGCTCTACCTCGCCGGCGGCCAGCTGGCCCGCGGCTACCTCGGCCGCCCCGGCCTGACCGCCGGCCGCTTCGTCGCCGATCCCTTCGACCACGGCGCCCGGATGTACCGCACCGGCGACCTGGTCCGCCGCACTCCCGACGGCGGCCTGCACTTCCTCTCCCGGGTGGACGACCAGGTCAAGCTGCGCGGCTTCCGGATCGAACTCGGCGAGGTGGAGGCCGCGCTGACGGCCCGTCCGGGCGTCACCCGCGCCGTCGCCGTGGTCCGCGAGACGTCCCCCGGGCGGCCGCAGCTGATCGCCTACGTCAGCGGTGCCGAGGTCGATCCGGCCGCGCTGCGCGCCGAGGTCGCCGCCGCCCTGCCCGAGTACATGGTCCCCGCCGCGTTCGTGGTGCTGGACGCCTTCCCGCTGACCGCCAACGGCAAGATCGACCGCCGGGCGCTGCCGGACCCGGAGCTCAGCGCGACCGCGGGCCGGGCACCCCGGACCGAGACCGAGCGGGTGATCGCCGACCTGGTCAAGGAGGTGCTCGGCCTGGCCGAACTCGGCGTGGACGAGAACTTCTTCACCCTCGGCGGGGACTCGATCTCCGCCATCCAGCTGGGCAGCCGGGCCCGCCGGGCCGGGTACGCCATCACGCCCCGGGTGGTCTTCGAGCGCCGCACCGTGGCGGGGATCGCCGCCGCCGTCGAGGCCGCGACCGGGCCGGTCGAGACCGAGCACGGCCCCCTGCTCGACCCCGAGCAGCGCGAGCGGCTGCTCGCCGCCCAGCCCTGGGCCGAGGACGTGCTGCCGCTCTCCCCGCTCCAGGAGGGCCTGCTGTTCCACGCCGAGCAGCAGCGCGCCGACGACGCCGACGACCTCTACACCTCGCTCACCTCCCTCCAACTGCACGGCCCGCTCGACCGCGAGCGCCTGGCCGCCGCCGTCGACGGCGTCGTCAACCGGCACGCCGCGCTGCGCGCCTCCTTCACCACCGACGCCCTCGGCCGCCCCGTCCAGCTGATCGCCCGTCAGGTCACCGTCCCGTGGACCCGGCACGACCTGACCGCCCTGCCCGTCGAGGGGCAGGCCGCCGCGCTCGCCGAGATCGAGCAGCAGGAGGCCGCCCGCCGCTTCGACCTGGCGGCCGCACCGCTGGTGCGCTGCGCCTTGGTCGCCCTCGGCGCCGACCACCACCACCTGGTGCTGACCCGTCACCACACCGTCATCGACGGCTGGTCGATGCCGGTGCTGCTGCGCGAGCTGTTCGCCGCCTACGGCGGCACGGAGATCGTCGCGCTGCCCGCCACCACCCCCTACGCCCGCCACCTGGAGCGCCTCGCCGGCCGGGACCAGGCCGCCGACTCCGCCGCCTGGAGCGCGGCGCTCGCCGGACTGGAGGGCCCGACCCTGCTGGCCGACGCGCTCGGCGCGCCCGCCGCCGGGAGCGCCCCCGGCCGGGAGCTGGAGCTGCCCATCGGCCCGGAGCTGGCCGCCGCCCTGACCGCCACCGCCCGCGCCCACGGACTGACCCTCAACACCCTGGTCCAGGGCGCCTGGGCGATCCTGCTGACCCGCCTCACCGGCCGCGCCGACGTGGTCTTCGGCGCCACCGTCTCCGGCCGCCCCGCCGACCTGCCGGGCGTGGAGTCGATGGTCGGCCTGTTCTCCAACACCGTGCCGGTGCGCTTCGAGCCGCGCGAGGACGAGCCGGTGGTGGAGGAGCTGGCCCGCCTGCAGTCCGCGCAGTCCGCGCTGCTCGACCACCAGCTGCTCGGTCTCGCCGAGATCCAGGCCCTCGCCGGGCAGGGCACGCTCTTCGACACCCTGCTGGTGGTGGAGAACTACCCCGTCGACCCGGACGCCCTGACGGCCCGTGGGCTCCGGGTGGCCGGCCTCACCCACCGGGGCGCCACCCACTACCCGCTGACCGTGCTCACCCTCCCCGGCGAGCACCCGCAGCTCACCGTCGAGTACCGCCCCGACGTCTTCACCGACGCCCAGGCCGCCGCCGTCGGCGCCCGCCTCCTGCGCCTGCTCACCGCCGTCGCCGAGACCCCGCAGGCTCCCGTCGGCACCCTGGACGTCCTCGACGGGGCCGAGCGCGCCCAGCTGCTGGACGGGTGGAACGCCACCACCCGCCCGCTGCCCGGCGGCACCGTGCTGGACGTCTTCGCGGCCACCGTGGCCGCCACCCCCGAGGCGCTCGCCGTGGTCTGCGGCGAGCAGCGCCTGACCTTCGCCGAGCTGGCCGCCCGCGCCGAGCTAACCGCCCGTCACCTGGCGGCCCTGGGCGCCCGCCCCGGCACCGTGGTGGCCCTCGCGCTGCCGCGCTCCGCCGAGTCGGTCGCCGCCCTGCTCGGCGTGCTGAAGTCCGGCGCCGCCTACCTGCCGGTCGACCTGGACCATCCGGCCGAGCGCGTCGCGCTGATGCTGGAGGACGCCGAGCCACTGCTCACCCTGACCACCGCCGAGGTGGCCGAGCGCCTGCCGGTCCTGGACGCGTACGGCCTCGGCCCGGTGCTGACGGAGCGTCTGGGCGCGCTGTCGGCCGAGCCGGTGGCCCCGCACCCCGACGACCTGGCCTACGTCATCCACACCTCCGGCTCCACCGGCCGCCCCAAGGGCGTCCAGGTGCCGCACCGGGGCCTGGCCAACATGCTGGAGCACCACGCCGGCACGGTCTTCGCCCGCGCGGTGGAGGCGGCCGGGGGCCGGCGCCTGCGCGCCGCGCACACCGCCTCCTTCTCCTTCGACTCCTCCTGGGAGCAGCTGCTCTGGCTGCTCACCGGCCACCCGCTGCACGTCTACGGCGAGGAGCTGCGCCGCGACCCGGAGGCGCTGACGGCCCGTCTGCTGGCCGACCGGATCGACACCCTGGACGTCACCCCGTCCTTCGGCCGCCAGCTGGTCGAGTGCGGCCTGCTGGACGACCCGGCGCACCGGCCGCTGCTCTTCCTGGTCGGCGGCGAGGCGGTGGACGAGGCGCTCTGGACCCGGCTGCGGGAGACCGAGGGCGTGATCGGCCACAACTTCTACGGCCCGACCGAGTACACCGTCGACACCCTCGGCGCCGACCTGGCCGACAGCCCGACCCCGTCCGTCGGCCGCCCGATCGGCAACACCCGGGTCTACGTGCTCGATGCCCGCCTCCGGCCGGTCCCCGCCGGGGTGGCCGGTGAGCTCTACATCGCCGGCCCCGGCCTGGCCCGCGGCTACGGCAACCGCCCGGCGCTGACCGCCGCGCGCTTCACCGCCGACCCGTACGGCGCCCCCGGCACCCGGATGTACCGCACCGGCGACCTGGTCCGCCGCCGCCCCGACGGCACGCTGGACTACCTCGGCCGGGGCGACGACCAGGTGAAGATCCGCGGCTTCCGGGTCGAGCCCGGCGAAGCGGAGGCCGCGCTGGCCGCCCTGCCCGGGGTCACCCAGGCCGCCGTGCTGGTGCTGCCCGCTCCCGGCGGGGCCAAGCGCCTGGTCGGCTACGCCGCCCCCGCGCAGCTGGACACCGCCGTGCTGCGCAAGGCGCTGGCCGCCACCCTGCCCGAGTACCTGGTGCCGTCCGCGATCGTGGCGCTGGACCGGCTGCCGCTGAACGTCAACGGCAAGCTGGACCGCCAGGCGCTGCCCGCGCCGGACGCCGCCGCCTACGCGGCGCCGAGCGGCCGTCCGCCCCGGGACGAGCGCGAGGCCCTGGTCTGCTCGGTCTTCGCCGAGGTGCTCGGCCTGCCCGCCGTCGGACCGGACGAGGACTTCTTCGCCCTCGGCGGCCACTCCCTGCTCGCCACCCGGGTCACCGGCCGCCTGCGGGCCGGGCTCGGCGTGGAGACCGCCGTCCGGGACCTGTTCGAGACCCGCACCCCCGCCGCCCTCGCCACCCGCCTCGCGACGGCTGCCGCGGGGCGCCCCGGCCCGACCGCCCGCCCGCGCCCGGAGCTGCTGCCGCTCTCCGCCGCTCAGGCCCGGCTCTGGTTCCAGTACCGGCTGGACGGCGCCACCGCCGCCTACACCATCCCGTGCGCGGTGCGGATCGACGGCCCGCTGGACACCGAGGCCCTGCGCGCCGCCTTCGGCGACGTGCTGGCCCGGCACGAGGCGCTGCGCACCGTCTTCCCGGACCGCGACGGCCGTCCGTACCAGCGGATCCTGACGCCCGCTCAGGCCGGGGTGCCGTTCACGGTGGAGGAGACCACCGTGCACCGGCTGTCCCGGGCGGTGGCCGCCGCCGGGGCGTACGCCTTCGAGCTGGCCGAGGAGATCCCGGTCCGCGCCACCCTGCTCACCACCGGGCCCGAGCGGCACGTGCTGAGCATCGCGGTGCACCACATCGCCGGTGACGAGTGGTCGGAGGGCGTGCTGCTGCGCGAGCTCGACCAGGCGTACGCGGCCCGACAGGCCGGCACCGAGCCCGCCTTCGCCCCACTGCCGCTCCAGTACGCCGACGTCGCCCTCTGGCAGGCCGAGCTGCTGGCCGCCACCGAGGGCCCGGCCGCCCAGCAGGGCGCCTACTGGGCGCGGCAACTGGAAGCCCTCCCGGCGGAGTTGGCGCTGCCGACCGACCGGCCCCGGCCGGCCGAGCCGAGCGGGCGCGGCGGCGCCGTCCGGCTGGCGCTGCCCGAGGCGCTGCACACCGAGCTGCTCGGCTACGCCCGCCGACGTGGCGTCACCCCCTTCGTGGTCACCCAGGCCGCCGCCGCGCTGCTGCTCGGCACGCTGGCCGGGACGTCGGACGTCGCCTTCGGCACCCCCGTGGCCGGACGCACCGACGAGGCGGTGGAGTCGGTGGTCGGCTTCTTCGTCAACACCCTGGTGCTCCGTCACGACCTCGGCGGCGCCCCGAGCTTCGACGCACTCGTGGAGCGCAGCCGGGACGTGGTGTTCGGCGCGCTGGCCCACCAGGACCTGCCGTTCGACCGGCTGGTGGAGATCGTCAACCCGGAGCGCTCGCTCGGCCGCCACCCGCTGTTCCAGGTGATGGTCCAGCACCGCAAGGCCACCGATGGGCACACCGGCCTGTTCGGCGCCCGCACCGAGCTGCTGCCCGACCCGGTGCACGCCGCGCGCTTCGACCTGGCGCTGAACTTCGCCGAATCCGCCGACGGCTCCCGCACCGAGCTGACCGTCATCCATGCCGAGGACCTCTTCGACCGCGCGACCGCCCGCCTGTTCGGCGAGCGCCTGCTGGCCGTGCTCACCGCCGCGTTGGCCGCCCCTGGCCGGGAGGCCGGGCTGATCGAGCCGCTCTCCGCGCAGGAGCGCCGGGGCCTGGCGGGGGAGTGGAACGCCACCGACCGCGAGGTCCGGGACGGCACCCTGCTGACCAGGATCGCGGAGCGGGTGGCCGCCACGCCGGAGGCCGTCGCCGTGGACTTCGAGGGCGAGACGCTGACCTACCGTCAGCTGGACGAGCGGGCCGGGCGGCTGGCCCGGGTGCTGGCCGCCCGGGGCGCCGGTCCTGACCGGATCGTGGCCGTCGCGGTGCCGCGCTCCGCCGAGCTGATGGTGGCGCTGGTGGGCGTGCTCAAGTCCGGTGCGGCGTACCTGCCGCTGGACACCGAGTACCCGGCCGAGCGGCTGGCCGCCATGGTCGAGGACGCCGCGCCCGTCGCGGTGCTCACGGTGCCGGGCGTGGAGCTCCCCGCGCTGCCTGGGGCGCCGCTGCTCGCGGTGGACGCCGACGGGCCGCAGGCCGAACCCGCCGCCCCCGGCCCGGACCACGGCGCGTACGTCATCTTCACCTCCGGCTCCACCGGCCGCCCCAAGGGCGTGCTGGTCACCCACCAGGCCATCGTCAACCGGCTCGACTGGATGGCCGAGGTCTACCGCGTCACCGCCGAGGACCGGATCCTGCAGAAGACCCCGGCCAGCTTCGACGTCTCGGTCTGGGAGTTCTTCCTCCCGCTGGTCACCGGCGCCCGGGTGGTGCTCGCCCGCCCGGGCGGCCACCGCGACCCGGTCTACCTGGCCGGGCTGGCCGCCTCCGCCGGGGTGACGGCCTGTCACTTCGTGCCCTCGATGCTCACCGCCTTCACCACCGCGGCCGAGCAGGACCCGGCGCTGCGGGACGGCTTCACCGGCGTGCGGAAGGTGTTCTGCTCCGGCGAGGCGCTGCCCGCCGCAGCCGTGGACCGCTTCGCCGCGCTCTGGCCGCAGATCGAGCTGCACAACCTCTACGGCCCCACCGAGGCCGCCGTGGACGTCACCTACCACCGGGCCTGGTCCGGCGCGGGCACCGTCCCGATCGGCCGCCCGGTCTGGAACACCAAGCTGTACGTGCTGGACGCGCGGCTGCGGCCGGTGCCGGTCGGCGTGCCCGGTGAGCTCTACCTGGCCGGCGTCCAGCTGGCCCGCGGCTACCTCGGCCGCCCCGGCCTGACGGCCGGCCGGTTCGTCGCCGACCCGTTCGCGGCGGGCGGCCGGATGTACCGCACCGGCGACCTGGTGCGCCGCCGGGTCGACGGCGAGGTGGAGTACCTCGGCCGCACCGACGACCAGGTGAAGATCCGCGGCTTCCGGATCGAACTCGGCGAGGTGGAGGCCGCGTTGGCCGCCGTCCCGGGCGTCGCCCAGGCCGCCGTCACCGCCCGCGCCCTCACCGAGGGCGGGGCGCGGCAGCTGCTCGGCTACGTCACCGGCGCCGTCGACCCGGCCGCCGTCCGCTCCGCGCTGGCCGCCACCCTGCCCGAGCACCTGGTGCCCGCCGTGGTCACGGTGCTGGACGCGCTGCCGCTGAGCGTCAACGGCAAGCTGGACCGCAAGGCGCTGCCCGACCCGTCGCGCGGCCCGGTCGCCGCGGCCGCACCGAGCGGGAAGCCCGCCGCCGCGATGGCCCGGGTCTTCGCGGAGGTGCTCGGCCTCGACTCGGTCGGCGAGGACGAGAACTTCTTCGCCCTCGGCGGCGACTCCATCGTCTCGATCCAGCTGGTCAGCAAGGCCCGCAAGGCCGGACTGGAGATCACCGCCAAGGACGTCTTCACCCACCCGACCCCGGCCGCACTGGCCGCGGCCGCCACCGGAGTGGCCGACACACCGTCAGCGGCCGTGCTCCCGGTGGTGCAGGACGGCGAGCTGCCCTCGCTCCCGGTGGTGCACTGGCTGCGCGAGCGCGGCGGCCCGATCGACCGCTTCAACCAGTCCGTGCTGCTCACCGTCCCGGCGGGCCTGGACGAGCGCGCCCTGCGCACCGCGCTGGCCGCCCTCGCCAGCAACCACCCGGCGCTGCGCCTCAAGCTGGACCGCACCGACGGGGTGTGGACCCAGGAGGTGCTGCCCGCCGCCCAGGCCCCGGCCGCCACCGACCCGGCGACGCTCCGCGTGGTCACCGGACTCGGCGCGCTCGCAGCGGAAGCCGACCGGGCCGCCGCCGGGCTCGACCCGGACAGCGGCCGGGTGCTGCGCGCGGTCTGGTTCGATGCCGGACCGCAGGACGGCCGCCTGCTGCTGACGGTCCACCACCTCGCCGTGGACGGCGTCTCCTGGCGCACCCTGCTGCCCGAACTGGCCGCCGGCTACGCCCGGGCCGCCGCCGGGCTCGCCCCCGCCGCCGAACCGGAGGCCCTCGGCCTCGCCGACTGGGCCCGTGCCCTGCTCGCCGAGGCCCACTGCCGTCCCCGGGTGGCCGAGGCGGCGTACTGGCGCACCGCGCTGGCCGGCCCGGCCGGCCCGCTCGGCGACCTGACCGCCGACCCGGAGCGGGACACCGTCGCCACCCTGCGCACGCTGCGCCGCACCCTGCCCGCCGACCGCACCGCGCCGTTGCTCACCGAGCTGCCGCAGGCGTTCAACGCGGGCGTGGACGAGGTGCTGCTGGCCGGGCTCGCGCTCGGCGTCGCGACCGCCCACCCCGAAGCCGCCCCCGTCCTCCAGATCGACCTGGAGGGCCACGGCCGGGGTGCCGGGCTGACCGGGGTGCCCGCGCCCGATCTGGCCCGCACCGTCGGCTGGTTGACCACCGTGCACCCCGTCCGGCTCGACCTGGCCGGGCTCGACCCGGCCGCCGCCCTGGGCGGCGGCGAGCAGGCCGGGCAGGTGCTCAAGCAGGTCAAGGAGCAGCTCCGTGCCGCCCCCGACAAGGGGCTGGGCTACGGTCTGCTGCGCCACCTCAACCCGCAGACCGCCGCCGTGCTGGCCGGAGTCCGCCGCTCCGAGGTGCTGTTCAACTACCGGGGCCGACTGGACGGCGCGGGCGCCCCGCTCGGCGGCTGGCCGCTCGCTCCGGCCGAGGAGCGCGCGGTGGTCACCGGCGCCGCCGGGCCGGACGCCGCCCAGGCCGCCGGGTACCCGCTGGAGATCGACGCCGTGGTGCAGGGCGGCCCGGACGGCCGGCCCGAGCTGGCCGTCGAACTCAGCTGGCCCGAGGCCCTGCTGACCGGCGCTCAGGCCGAGGCACTGGCCGACGCCTGGTTCGCCGCCCTCGACGCCCTGGCCCGGCACGGCACCGGAGACGGGGCCGGCGGGCTGACCCCCTCCGACCTCGGCCTGGTCACCCTCAAGCAGGCCCAGATCGACCGCCTGGAGGCCCGCCTGCGCGGCGGCGCCCGCCCGAGCCGGAGGCGCCGCCCGTGACCGCCCCCGACCGCCCCGTCCGTACCGAGAACCCCGAGAACCCCGAGAGCACCGAGAGCACCGTGACGAACTCCGCCGAACCGACCGACCAGCAGCCGGCCATGTCCGACCTGGAGGACGTCTACCCGCTGTCCTCGCTCCAGGAGGGCCTGCTCTTCCACGCCCTCTACGACGACACCGCGCAGGACGTCTACGTGGTGCAGTCGCACCTCGACCTGGCCGGGGACGTCGACACCACCCGGCTGGCCGCCGCCGTGGACGCGCTGCTCGTGCGGCACGCCAACCTGCGGGCCGGGTTCTGGTACGAGGACCCGGAGGCGGTGGTCCAGTTCGTCCCGCGCACCGTGGCCACCCCGCTGCGCGAGGCCGATCTGACCGCTTTCGCCGGGGAGGCCCAGGCGGCCGCGGTGGACGCGGCGATGGCCGAGGACCGGCAGCGCCGCTTCGACCTCTCCGCGCCGCCGCTGCTGCGGCTCACCCTGGCCCGGCTCGGCGCGGACTCCGCGCGGCTGGTGATCACCTGTCACCACCTGCTGCTGGACGGCTGGTCGATGCCGATCCTGGTCCGCGAACTGCTGGCGCTGTACGGCTCGCACGGCGACGCCGCGGTCCTGCCGCCGGTGCGCCCGTACCGGGACCACCTGGCGCTGCTCGCCACCCGGGACACCGCCGCCGCCGAGGCGGCCTGGGGCGAGGCGCTGGCCGGGTTCGACCAGCCGCACCCCGTCGGCCCCGCCGTCTCCGGCGCGCCGACCGCCACCGTGGAGCTCGCCGCCGGGCCCGAGCTGTCCGCCGCGGTGACCGCCGCCGCCCGCTCCCGCGGCCTGACCCTCGGCAACCTCGCCCACACCCTCTGGGCCGTGCAGCTCGGCTCGCTCACCGGCACCGCCGACGTGGTCTTCGGCACCACCGTCTCCGGCCGCCCCGACGACCTGCCGGGCGCGGAGGGCATGGTCGGCCTCTTCATCAACACCGTGCCCGTCCGGGTCCGGCTCTCGGCCGCCGACACGCTGGCCGGCGCCACCGCCCGGGTACAGCGTGAGCAGGCCGCCCTGATGGCCCATCAGCACCTCGGCCTGGCCGCGATCCAGAAGCAGGCCGCCGCCGAGGGCCCGCTCTTCGACACCCTGCTGGTGGTGGAGAACTACCAGGGCAGCGGCGAGGGCCTCGTCGAGTCCTTCGGCGCGCCCGCCGGGCTGGCGATCACCGGCCTCGGTGCCCGCGACGCCACCCACTACCCGCTCGGCCTGACCCTGCTGCCCGGCAGCGAGCTGCGGATCGAACTCGACCACCGCACCGACCTGTTCACCCCCGCCGAGGCCGCCCTCGCCGCCCGGCGCTTCCTCGCCCTGCTGGCCGCCTTCGCCGCCGACCCGGACACCCCGCTGGCCCGGCTCGACCTGCTCACCGTGGACGAGCGCGCCGCGCTTCCCGCCGCCGTCTCCGGCGGCCCGCTGGCCGTCCCGGCCGGCCCCGTCACCCAGCGCCTGGCCGCGCAGGCCGCCGCCACCCCGCACGACCGCGCGCTGGTCGCCCCGGCCCTGGCGGGCGGCACCGCCGAGCTGTCCTTCGTCGAACTCGACGGCGCCGCGAGCCGCCTGGCCCACCTGCTGCTGGCGAACGGGCTGGGCGCCGAGCGGACCGCCGCCCTGGCGCTGCCCCGCTCCGCCGAGGCCGTCACCGCGATCCTGGCCACCCTCCGGGCCGGCGGGGCCTACCTCCCGCTGGACCTGGACCACCCGGACGAGCGCCTCGCCGCCCTGCTGGCGGACACCCGTCCCGCCGTGGTGCTGACCACCCGTGCGGTGGCCCCCCGCCTGCCCGCCGTCCCCGGCGCCACCGTGCTGCTGCTGGACGACCCGGCCGTCACCGCCGAGCTGGCCGCCCTGCCCGCCACCGCCCCGGCGGTGACGGTCGATCAGGACACCCCCGCCTACGTCATCCACACCTCCGGCTCGACCGGCCGCCCCAAGGGCGTGGTGATCACCCACCGGGGCCTGGGCACGCTCGCCGAGGAGCACCTCGGCGGCCCGTTCGCCGAGGTGGCCGCCGGCCGCCGGCTGCGGGTGCTCGGGACCGCCTCGTTCGCCTTCGACTCCAGCTGGGACCAGCTGCTCTGGCTGCTCGGCGGTCACCAGCTGCACCTGCTCGGCGAGGCCGACCGCCGCGACGCGGAGGCCGTGGTGGCGTACGTCGGCGCCGAGCGCATCGACGTGCTCGACAACACCCCGAGCTACACCCGTCAGCTGCTCGACAGCGGCCTGCTGACGGGCGCTCACCGCCCCTCGGTACTGCTGCTCGGCGGCGAGGCGTTGCCCGAGGCGCTCTGGACCGAGCTGCGCGCCGTGCCCGGCCTGACCGCGCTCAACTACTACGGCCCGACCGAGGCCACCGTCGACGCCCTGCTCGCCGACCTGGCCGACACCGCCGAGCCGGTGGTCGGCCGCCCGCTGCGCGGCTCCCGCGCGTACGTGCTGGACGGCCTGCTGCGGACCGCCCCGGCCGGTGCGGTCGGCGAACTGTACCTGGCGGGACCCCAGTTGGCCCGGGGCTACCTGGACCGTCCCGGTCTGACCGCCGGGCGCTTCGTCGCCGATCCGCACGGCGAGCCGGGGGGCCGGATGTACCGCACCGGCGACCTGGTGCGCCGCCGCGCCGACGGCGTGATCGAGTACCTCGGCCGTACCGACGACCAGGTGAAGATCCGCGGTCACCGGATCGAGCCCGGCGAGATCGAGGCCGCCCTGACCGGGCTGCCCGGCCTCGCCCACGCCGCCGTGCTGGTGCTCCCCGGCGCCGTCCGCCGGATCGCCGCCTACGTGGTGCCCGCCGCCGGTGCGGCCGCGCCGACCCCGGACGAGCTGCACGCGGCGCTCTCCGCCCGGCTGCCCGAGTACATGGTGCCGTCCGCCTTCGCCGTGCTGGACGCCCTCCCGTTGAACATCAGCGGCAAGCTGGACCGGGCCGCGCTGGCCGCGCTCTCCCTCGACTTCACCGGCGAGAGCGGCACCCGGGCCGCCGAGACCGAGACCGAGGAGCTGCTCTGCGAGCTGTTCGCCGAGGTGCTCGGACTGCCGGAGACCGGCGCCGACGCCGACTTCTTCCGCCTCGGCGGCGACTCCATCTCCTCCATCCGCCTGGTGGGCGCCGCCCGCGCCGAGGGCCTGGCGCTCAGCCCGCGCGACGTCTTCGAGCTCCGCACCCCCGCCGCCCTGGCCGCCCTCGCGGACCAGCGGGAGAGCGCCGAGGCCGGGCCCGAGCTGCCCGAACTCCCGGCCGCCACCGAGGCGGAGCTGCGGCTCGCGGCCGCCGCCGTGCCCAAGCTGGAGGTGGCCGAGCTCTGGCCGGTCTCCCCGCTCCAGCAGGGCCTGCTCTTCGAGGCCGGGTACGACGACCAGGGCATCGACGTCTACACCTCACGGGACGTCATCTCGCTCTCCACCCGGGTCCCGCTCGCCGTGCTGCACGGCGCGCTCGCCGGACTCCTGGAGCAGCACCCGAACCTGCGGGCGGGCTTCCTGGCCGACGCGCTGGAGCGCCCCGTCGCCTTCCTGCCGCGCGAGGTCGAGGTCCCGCTCACCGAGACCGACCTCTCGGAGCTGGACGCACCGGCCTTCGAGGCCGAACTCGACCGCCTGGTCGAGGCCGAGGCGCACACCCGCTTCGATCTGGCCAATCCGCCGCTGCTGCGGGTGGTCTCGGTGCTCGCCCCCGACGGCGGCCAGCGTATCCTTCTCACCAACCACGCCCTGCTCTGGGACGGCTGGTCGGCCGGCCTGGTGCTCCAGGAGCTGCTGACCCGCTGCCACCTCGGCCTCACCGGCACCGCCGACGGCCCCTCGCTCCCCGAGCCCGGCCTGCCCTACCGGGACTTCCTGCGCTGGCTCGCCGCCCAGGACCAGGAGCAGGGCCGGGCCGTCTGGCGCACCGCGCTGGCCGGCCTGGAGGAGGCCACCCTGCTGGCCCCGCAGGCCCGCGAGCGCGCCGCCCTGCTGCCCGAGCAGGTCACCTTCGGGCTCTCCGCAGAGCTCTCCGCCCGGATGGCCTCGTACGCCCGCGGCCAGGGCCTGACCCTGAACACCGTGGTCTCCGGCGCCTGGGCGCTGCTGCTGGCCGGACTGACCGGCCGTCAGGACGTGGTCTTCGGCGCCACCGTCTCCGGCCGCCCGGCCGAGCTGCCCGGCATCGACGCCACCATCGGCATGTTCCTCAACACCGTGCCGGTGCGGGCCCGGCTGGACGGCGGCGAGCGGGTCGCCGACCTCCTGGCCCGACTCCAGCGCGAGCAGACCGAGCTGCTCCCGCACCACCAGACCGGCCTGGGCGAGATCCAGCGGGACACCGGCCTCGGCCGGCTCTTCGACACCCTCCAGGTGGTCCGCAACACCCCCGCCGACGACGAGCTGCGGGACCGCATCCGGGCCGCGCTCGGCGTCGAGCAGATCGCCGACGTGGACGCCACCCACCTCCCGCTGATCTTCATCACCAACCCCGGCGAGGTGCTGGACTTCGAGTTCAAGTACCGCCCGGACGTCTTCGACCGGGAGACCGTCGAACAGCACGCCGAGCGGATGGTGGCCCTGCTCACCGCCCTGGTGACCGACCCGGGCCTGCGGGTGCGTGACGTCGACGTGCTGACGGTGCGTGAGCGCGCTCTGGTGCTGGGGGAGTGGGCGGAGACCGCGCGGGAGCTGCCGGAGGCGACGGTGGCGGATCTGCTGGCGGAGCGGGCGGCGTTGGTGCCGTCCGAGACGGCGTTGGTGTTCGGTGCCCGGTCGTGGACGTACGCGGAGCTGGACGCCACGGTGAACCGGCTGGCGCGGTTGTTCGTGGCGCGGGGTGCCGGACCGGAGACGGTGGTGGCTCTGGGGCTGCCGCGTTCGCTGGAGATGGTGGCGGCGCTGTTCGCGGTGCTGCGCACGGGTGCGGCGTACCTGCCGCTGGAGCTGGACTACCCGAAGGACCGCCTCGGCTTCATGGTCGAGGACACCGCGCCGGTGGTGCTGGTGACCGACTCCACGGCGGCCGGTCTGATGCCGGAGCACGCCGCGACCGTCCTGCTGGACGACCCGGCGGTGGCGGCCGAGCTGGCCGGGCTGTCCTCCGAGGCCCTGGGCGTGACGGTGGATCAGGACTCCCCGGCGTACGTCATCTTCACCTCCGGCTCGACGGGCCGCCCGAAGGGCGTGGTCACGCCGTACCGGGGTCTGACGAACATGCAGCTCAACCACCGCGAGGCGATCTTCGACCCGACGGTGGCGCTGGCCGGTGGCCGACGGCTGCGGATCGCGCACACCGTCTCGTTCTCCTTCGACATGTCGTGGGAGGAGCTGCTCTGGCTGGTCGAGGGCCACGAGGTGCACGTCCTCGACGAGGCGCAGCGCCGTGACGCCCAGGGCCTGGCGGACTACCTCGACGCGCAGGCCATCGACGTCATCAACGTCACTCCCTCGTACGCCCAGGCCCTGGTGGACTGCGGGCTCTTGGACGAGGACCGGCACCGTCCGGTGCTGGTGCTGCTGGGTGGTGAGGCGGTGGCCGAGACCCTGTGGTCGAAGCTGCGGGACACCCCCGGGGTGCTCGGCTACAACCTCTACGGGCCGACCGAGTACACCATCAACACCCTGGGCGGCGGCACCCTGGACTCGGACACCGCGACCGTCGGCCGTCCGATCTGGAACACCCGGGCCCACGTGCTGGATACCTTCCTGCGTCCCGTCCCGGTCGGCGTGCCCGGCGAGCTGTACGTCAACGGCGTCGGCCTGGCCCGCGGTTACCTCAACCGCCCCGGGCTGACGGCGGAGCGCTTCGTCGCCGACCCGTTCGGCGAGCCGGGCTCCCGGATGTACCGCACCGGCGACGTGGTGCGGTGGCGCGGCGACGGCCTGCTCGACTTCCTGGGCCGGGCTGACGACCAGGTGAAGATCCGGGGCTACCGGGTGGAGCCCGGCGAGATCGAGGACGCCCTCGCCCTCCACCCGACGGTCGCTCAGGCCGCCGTGCTGGTCCGTGAGGACGCCCCGGGCGTCAAGCGGTTGGCCGCCTACCTGGTGCCGGCCACCGAGGCCGGCATCGACGTGGCCGCCGTCCGGGCCGAGCTCGCCGCGCGGCTGCCCGAGTACATGGTGCCCGCCGCCTTCGTGGTGCTGGAGGCGCTCCCGCTGACCGTCAACGGCAAGCTGGACCGCGCTGCCCTCCCCGCCCCCGAGAGCGGTGGCACGGGTACCGGGCGGGCCCCGCGCGACGCCCGCGAGGAGTTGCTCTGCGGCCTGTTCGCCGAGGTGCTCGGTCTGGCCGAGGTCGGCCCCGAGCAGCACTTCTTCGAGCTGGGCGGCCACTCGCTGCTGGCCACCCGCCTGGTCGGCAAGGTCAAGGCCGCGCTGGGCACCCGCCTGACGGTCCGTGACCTCTTCGAGGCGCCGACCCCTGCCGGGCTGGCCCTGCGCACCGAGACCACCGACCCGCGCCCGGCGCTGGCCCGCCGCGAGCGCCCGGCCGACCTGCCGCTCTCGCACGCCCAGCGCCGGATGTGGTTCCTGCAGAACCTCGACGGTTCCGGCGCCACGTACAACGTGCCGCTGGTCGTCCGGGTCAGCGGCGCGCTGGACCTGGACGCGCTGCGGGCGGCCGTCCGCTCCGTCACCGAGCGGCACGAGAGCCTGCGCACCGTCTTCACCGAGCGGGACGGCGGGGTCTTCCAGACCGTGCTGGCCCCGGCCGGCGAGGTGCACGTCCGCCGCTCCACCGAGGAGACGCTGACCGCCGACGTCGAGGCCGAGGTCCGGTACGGCTTCGACCTGGCCGCCGAACTCCCGCTCCGGGTCTCGGTGCTGGAGCTGGGCGAGGCCGAGCACGTGGTGGTGCTGCTGTTCCACCACATCGCCGGTGACGAGTGGTCGATGCTCCCGTTCATCGAGGACCTGAACCAGGCGTACGCCGCCCACCTGACCGGCGGGCAGCCCGGCTGGGCGCCGCTGCCGGTGCAGTACGCCGACTACACCCTCTGGCAGCAGGAGCTGCTGGACGGAGCCACGGGTCTGGCGGAGCGTCAGGCGGGCTACTGGCGCGAGGCGCTGGCCGGGCTCCCCGAGGAGCTGCCGCTGCCGACCGACCACCCGCGGCTGCCCACCGCCCGCCTGGCGGGCGACACCGTGTACGCCCAGGTGCCCCCGGTCGTCTACCGCGGCCTGCGGGCCGCAGCCCAGGCGAGCGGCACCACCACCTTCATGGTGCTCCAGGCCGCCGTGGCCACCCTGCTGCACCGCCTCGGCGCCGGCACCGACATCCCGCTCGGTGCCCCGGTGGCAGGGCGCTCGGACAGTGCCCTGGACGGGCTGGTCGGCTTCTTCGTCAACACGGTCGTGCTCCGCAACGACCTGGCCGGCGACCCGACCTTCAGCGAGCTGCTGGCCCGCACCCGGGACACCGACCTGGCCGCCTTCGCCCACCAGGACCTGCCCTTCGACCGCCTGGTGGAGGCCGTCAACCCGCCCCGGGTGCCCGGCCGTCACCCGCTCTTCCAGGTGATGCTGGGCTACCAGCACAGCGCCGGCGGAGAGGGCAGCCTGCTCGGGCTGAAGAGCCGCATCCTGCCCTTCGAGCTGGGCGCGGTGAAGTTCGAACTGGACTTCAACTTCGAGGAGGTCTCCTCCGAGGAGCAGATCGACATCGCCTTCGAGTACGCCACCGACCTCTACGAGCGGAGCACCGCCGAGGCCCTGGTCGAGCGGCTGCTCGCGGTGCTGGCCCAGGTCGCGGCCGACCCGGCCCGCCGGATCGGGTCACTGGACGTGCTGACGGTCCGTGAGCAGGAGCTGGTGCTGGGGGAGTGGGCCGCAACCGCCCGCGAGCTCCCCGACGCCACGGTGGCGGACCTGCTGGCCGAGCGGGCCGCGCTGGTGCCGACGGAGACCGCGCTGGTCTCCGGCGAGCGCTCGTGGACGTACGCCGAGCTGGACGCCCAGGTCGACCGGCTGGCGCGGCTGTTCACGGCGCGGGGCGCCGGTCCGGAGACGGTGGTGGCGCTGGGGCTGCCGCGTTCGCTGGAGATGGTGGCGGCGCTGTTCGCGGTGCTGCGCTCCGGGGCGGCGTACCTGCCGCTGGAGCTGGACTACCCGAAGGACCGCCTGGAGTTCATGGTCGAGGACACCGCCCCGGTCGTCCTGGTCACCGACTCCACCGCGCTGCCCCGGATGCCCGAGGCCCCCGGTGTGCCCCGCCTGCTGCTGGACGACCCGGCCGTGGCAGCCGAGCTGGCCGCCCTGCCGGTCGGCCCGCTGGGCGTGACGGTGGATCAGGACTCCCCGGCGTACGTCATCTTCACCTCGGGATCGACGGGCCGCCCCAAGGGCGTGGTCACGCCGTACCGGGGTCTGACGAACATGCAGCTGAACCACCGTGAGGCGATCTTCGACCCGACGGTGGCGCTGGCCGCGGGCCGCCGGCTGCGGATCGCGCACACGGTGTCGTTCTCCTTCGACATGTCGTGGGAGGAGCTGCTCTGGCTGGTCGAGGGCCACGAGGTGCACGTGATGGACGAGGCGCTGCGCCGCGACGCCGAGGCGCTCGCCGCCTACTGCGCCGAGCACGCCGTCGACGTCATCAACGTCACCCCCTCGTACGCCCAGGCACTGGTCGACCAGGGCCTGTTGGACGAGGACCGGCACCGCCCGGTGCTCGTCCTGCTCGGCGGCGAGGCCGTCGCCGAGACCCTGTGGTCCAAGCTGCGGGACACCCCGGGCCTGCTCGGCTACAACCTCTACGGGCCGACCGAGTACACCATCAACACCCTGGGCGGCGGCACCCTGGACTCGGACACCGCGACCGTCGGCCGTCCGATCTGGAACACCCGGGCCCACGTGCTGGACGGCTCGCTCCGCCCGGTGCCGGTGGGCGTCCCCGGCGAGCTGTACGTCAACGGCGTCGGCCTGGCCCGCGGTTACCTCAACCGCCCCGGGCTGACCGCCGAGCGCTTCGTCGCCGACCCGTTCGGCGAGCCGGGCTCCCGGATGTACCGGACCGGCGACGTGGTGGCCTGGCGGCCGGACGGGCTGCTGGACTTCCTGGGCCGGGTCGACGACCAGGTGAAGATCCGCGGTTACCGGGTCGAGCCCGGCGAGATCGAGGACGCCCTCGCCCTGCACCCGACGGTGGCTCAGGCCGCCGTGGTGGTGCGGGAGGACGCTCCGGGTGTGAAGCGCCTGGCCGCCTACCTGGTGTCGGCTGCCGGGGCGCGGGTGGAGACCGCCGCCGTCCGTCGTATGCTGACGGAGCGTCTGCCGGACTACATGGTCCCCTCGGCGTTCGTGGTGCTGGACGCGCTCCCGCTGACCGTCAACGGCAAGCTGGACCGCAAGGCGCTCCCCGCGCCGACCGGCGCGGACTTCACCGCCACCGGCCCCGTCCGGGCACCGCGCACCCACGCCGAGGTACTGGTGCACTCCGCCTTCACCGACGTGCTCGGGCTGCCGGACCTCGGCATCGACGAGAACTTCTTCGACCTCGGCGGCCACTCCCTGCTCGCGATGGCGCTGCTCCAGCACCTGCGGGCCGACTTCGAGGGCGACGGCCTCTGCCTGGGCGACGTGCTCGCCCGGCCCACCGTCGCCGCCCTCGCCGAACTCCTGGCCGGCCCGGTGGCGGACGCCCCCACCTGCCAGGACTGACACCCACTCACCTTCCCCACCCCAGAGGAGAACCCCATGAGCTCGACCAACCCCTTCGAGGACGACGCCGCCCAGTACTACGTGCTGGTCAACGAGGAGAACCAGCACTCGCTCTGGCCCGCCTTCGCCGAGGTCCCGGCCGGCTGGACCGTCGTGCACGGCGAGGACAGCCGCCAGGGCTGCACCGACTACGTGGACGCCCACTGGACCGACATGCGCCCGGCCAGCCTGATCGCCCGGACCGAGGCCGCCTCCGCCTGATCCGTGGCATCCGGGGGCGGTGAGCCCCGCGCCACCGCCCCCGCCCCGGACCACTTCCGCTCCCGAACAGACGGACACCAGTTGAGCACCGATCAGATCGCCCCGGCCGACCCCGGCGGGCTGACCGCCGAGGACCTCGCCGACGAGGACCTGGACCCCGCCGCGCTCTCGCCCGAGCGCCGCCGCCGGGCCCGCGCCCTGCTGCGCGGCGCGCTGCGCCCGCACCGGGGCCTGGTGGCCGCCGCGATGGTGGCCGCCGCGATCCGCCAACTCGCCCTGCTGGCCGTGCCGTGGTGCGTGCAGCAGGCCATCGACGAGGGCCTGGAGAAGAACGACAGCGGCACCCTGCTGTTCTGGAGCGTGGCCACCCTGGCCACCGCCGTGGTGCAGTTCGCCGGCCTGTTCGGCTGGCAGTTCCTCTCCGCCTACGCGGACTGCAAGGTCGGCGCCGACCTGCGCTCGCGCCTGCTGCGCCACCTGTCCTCGCTCGACCGGGGCGCGCTCGCCTCGCGCGGCCACGGCGACCTGTCGATGCGGGCCACCCGGGACACCGACCTGGTCCGCGAGTGGGTGCACGGCCTGGCGATCTGGGTGGTGCTGGCCACCACCTTCGTGGTGGTGCTGCCCGCACTCGCCGCCACGGACGTCAGCCTGCTGCTGGTCGCCCTGGCCACCCTGCCGTTCCTGGTCTGGGTCAACCTGTACTTCCCCAAGCGCTTCGCCGCCGCCAGCGGCGAGCTGGCCACGGCGCACGGCGACCGGGCCGACGCGGTGGCCGACCTGCTCCAGGTCGGCACCGGCCTGCGCGGCACCGGCGGCCACCGCCCCCTGGTGGACCGTCACCACCTGGCCAGCGCCGAGGTCAAGCGGCGGACCGTGATCGCCGCCCGGGTCGAGGCGAGCTGGGCGGCCGCGGCGCCGTTCGTCCCGCGGATCGCGGTCGCGGCCGGGGTCGGCATCGGCGGCCTGGCCGTCCTGGACGGCTCGCTGAAGAAGGGCGCGCTGGTCGCCTTCATCTCCTGGATGGCCATCATCACCCTGGCCACCCGGGTCCTGGTGGACCGGCTGCTGGAGCGCGGCCAGGCCGACGTGGCAGCCGCCCGGATCGACGAGGCGCTCTCCATCCTCCCCACCGTGGTCGAGCCCGCCCCCGGCGCCGCGAAGCCGCTGCCCGCCACCGGGGCGCTCACCCTGACGGGCGTCAGCGCCGTCCGGGACGGCCGCACCGTGCTGGCCCCGCTCGACCTCACCGTCGCGCACGGCGAGTTCCTCGCGCTCGACGGGGCCACCGGCTCCGGCAAGTCCACCCTGCTCCGGCTGCTGGTCCGGCTGGACGACCCGGCCACCGGCACCGTCCGCTACGGCCCCACCGACCTGCGGGAGGTGACGCTGGACGAGGTCCGCACCCGGATCGCCTACGTGGCCCAGCGCCCCGTGCTGCTCTCCGGCACGGTGGCCGACAACCTGCGGCTCGGCCGCGACCTGCCCGAGGAGGCGCTGGTCGAGGCCTGCCGCACCGCCGGCATCCACGACCAGCTGGCCGCGATGCCGGACGGCTACGCCACCGAACTCGGCGAGGGCGGCACCGCCCTGTCGGGCGGTCAGGTCCAGCGCCTGGCCATCGCCCGGGCGCTGCTCGGCGATCCGAAGGTGCTGCTGCTGGACGACTCCACCTCCGCCCTGGACACCAGCACCGAGCAGCTGGTGCTGGAGCGCCTGAAGGTCTGGGCCGAGGACCGCACCGTGGTCTTCTGCACCCACCGCTCCGCCGTGCTGGCCGCCGCCGACCGGGTGGTCACGCTGGCCGCCCCGCTCCACTCCGCCGAGGCGGAGGACCGTACCGAGGAGGTGTCCCGTGGCTGAGCAGGCCGTGCTGAAGGACGAGGCCGACCAGAAGCAGGTGCTGCGCCGCGCGGCCCCGTACCTGCGGCCGCACCGCACCAAGCTCGGCATCGCGCTGGGCGTCGGGCTGGCCGATTCGGCCGCCCTGGTGGCCGTCGCGCCGCTGGTCGGCCTGGCCACCGACGCGCTGACGGACGGCGACCGCGGGGTGCTCGGCCTCGCGGTGGCCCTGCTGGTGGTGGTGGCGGTGGCGCAGCTCGCGCTGGCCCGCACCGGCGAGCTGCTGCTCATCAAGTCCGGTGAGGAGGTGGTCCGCACGCTGCGCGAGCGGGCCGTGGAGAACCTGGCCACCGCCCCGCTGCGCTTCCTGGAGACCCACCGCAGCGGCGAGCTGCTGCGCCGGGCGACCGGGGAGGTGGCCGCGCTGGCCGCCTTCGTCCGGCTGCACCTGCGCAACCTGGTCTCCTCGGGGGCCACCCTGCTCTTCACCGTGGTGCTGCTGGCCGGGTACTCCTGGCTGATGCTGCTGGTGCAGCTGGCCGTCTTCCTGCCGCTCACCCTGCTGGTGACCCGGTGGTTCCAGCGCGACGCCGGTGCCGCCTTCGGCGGCAAGGCCCAGGCGGAGGCGGCCGTCGCGGCCACCTTCACCGAGACCCTGACGGCCCGTGAGGCGCTGCAGACCTCGCGCGGACTGTCCGGCTGGAGCAGGCGCTTCGACCGGGAGAACGCCCACGCCGTCACCGCCGCCCGGCGGGCCCTGCTGGTGGAGAACCGGATCGACCTGGTCTCGCTGGTCGAGGGCCTGGCGCTGGTGGTGCTGCTCGCGGTCGGCGGCTGGATGGTCACCCAGGACACCATGAGCCTCGGCACGGTGGTGGTCTTCGTGCTGGCCAGCCGGAACCTGTTCGACTCCTTCACCGAGCTCTCCCAGCTGGTCGGCGAGGTGCAGGGCGCGAAGACCGGCCTGGCCCGGCTGCTCGAACTGCTCGACGCCACCGCCCCGTCGGGGCCCGCCGGTCCGGCCTCGCTGCCGGACCACGGCGAGCTGCGCTGCGAGGCGGTGGACTACCACTACCGCGCCGACCGGCGGACCCTGCACGCCGTCTCGCTCTCCTTCCCGGCCGGCAGCCGCACCGGTGTGGTCGGCGAGACCGGCTCCGGCAAGACCACCCTGTCCAAGCTGCTCTGCGGCCTCTACCCGCCGGACGGCGGAACGGTGAGCTTCGGCGGCACCGACCTGCGCGAGGTGCCCGAGGCCGAACTGCGGCGCCGGGTGGTGCTGGTGCCGCAGGAGGTCCGGATGGTCACCGGCACGGTGGCGGAGAACCTGGCCCTGGTGCAGGGCGCCCCGACCCGCGCGCAGATCGAGTGGACGGTGGAGCGGCTCGGCCTGGCCGACTGGATCGCCGGCCTGCCCGGCGGCCTGGACGCCGAGGTCGGGCAGCGGGGCGGGAACCTGTCGGCGGGGGAGCGTCAGATCCTGGGCCTGGTCCGGGCGGTGCTGGCCGATCCGGCGGTGCTGGTGCTGGACGAGGCCACGGCCGACATCGACCCGGCGACGGCCGCCCGGCTGGAGCACGCGCTGGACGAGCTGCGGGCGGACTGCACGCTGATAGTGATCGCGCACCGGCCGGAGACCATCGCGCGGCTGCCCCGGGTGGTGCGGATGGCGGACGGCCGGGTGGTGGCGGATTCGGAGGCGGCTGGTGTTCTGCAGTGAAGTTAGGCTAGCCTAAGCTCACTTGATCACCTTTCTGCCTCCGCACCGAACGGGCCGACCATGACCACCGAAGCCGCCGTGCCCGCCGTGACCGTTCCGCCCCGGCTGCGGATCGTCCGGCACCCGCTCAAGTACCGTTTCCTGGAAGTGAAGCGGGTGCTCCGGGTCACCCCGGGCACGGTGCGGGTCACCTTCGGCGGCGAGGCCCTGGAAGGCTTCTGCGAGCAGCAGCCCACCGACCACGTGAAGCTCTGCTTCGCGGAGGAGGGGGCTGCTGCTCCGGTCGAGCCCGTCGTGGTGGACGACACCTGGGTGGACGCCCCCGAGGGCATGTCCGAGCCGCTCACCCGGGACTACACCATCCGTCACTACCGGCGGGCGGAGCAGGAGTTGGACATCGACATGGTGCTGCACGGCACCGGGGTCGGATCCTCCTGGGCGGCCGCCGCCGAGCCGGGGATGAAGCTCGGCGTCTTCGGGCCGCGCGGCTCCGAGGTGATCGACTTCGTCCACGACTGGTACCTGCTGGCCGCCGAGGAGACCGCCCTGCCGGCCCTCGCCCGCTGGATCGAGATGCTGCCGGCCGGGGTGAAGGTGCTCGCCTTCGCCGAGGTCCCCGGCCCCGAGGACGAGCAGGTCTTCGAGACCGCCACCGACCTCACCATGACCTGGCTGCACCGCGGCACCGCCCCGGCCGGCACCACCGACCTGCTGGAGCGGGCGATCCGCGCCGCCGTCCTCCCCGAGGGCATGGGCTACTGCTGGGTGGCGGGCGAGGCCAACACCCTCAAGCCGATCCGCCGTCACCTGCGCAACGATCGCGGCCTGTTGAAGCAGCAGGTCGACGTGGACGGCTACTGGAAGCGCGGCACCGCCAACCACGACCACCACGAGGACGACGAGCACGAGCACGCCTGAGCCCGTCGTCCGACCGCACTCCTCCTGAGGACCCCCATGAGCACCGACACCCTCACCGCCCCGCCCCCGCTGCGGCGGGAGGCGGCCACCCGGCGAGGGCAGTCCACCGGGCGGCGGGTCGGCTGGCTGCTCGGCGGGCTGGTCCTGCTCGCGCTGCTGATGCTGGCCGGGATCGCCGTCGGGGCCCGCTGGGTGCCGCCCGCCCGGGTCGTCGACGTGCTGCTGCACCGTCAGCCCACCGACGAGGACTGGATCGTGGTCCACCACGCCCGGATCCCCCGCACCCTGCTCGCCGTCGTGATCGGCGCCGCGCTCGGCCTGGCCGGCACCCTGATGCAGGCCGTCACCCGCAACCCGCTGGCCGACCCGGGCCTGCTCGGCGTCAACGGCGGCGCGGCGGCCGCGGTGGCGGCCGGGACGGCGCTGTTCGGCCTGCGGGGCTTCCACTCCTTCGTCTGGTTCGCCCTCGCCGGGGCCGGAATCGCCGCCCTGGTGGTCCAGTTGCTCGGCTCCGGTGGCCGGGCCTCCGCCACCCCGGCCCGGCTGGCCCTGGCCGGCACCGCCGTCACGGCGGTGCTCACCGCCTTCGTCAACGGCCTGATCCTGCTCGACCCGCTCACCCTGAACCGCTTCCGGTTCTGGCAGGTCGGCACCCTGGGCGGCCTGGACGCCGCCGTGCTCCGCCAGGTGCTGCCCTTCCTGGCGGTCGGCGCGCTGCTCTGCCTGGCGCTGGCCCGCCCGCTCAACGCCCTCGCCCTCGGCGACGAGACCGGCCAGGCCCTCGGCGCCCGGCCGCTGCGCACCCGGCTGCTCAGCCTGCTCGCCATCACCCTGCTGTGCGGCGCGGCCACCGCCGCCGTCGGCCCGATCGCCTTCGTCGGCCTGGCCGTTCCACACCTCGCCCGGTACGTGGCCGGGGCCGACCAGCGGTGGGTGCTGCTGCTCTCCGCCGTCTTCGCCCCCGTCCTGCTGCTCGGCTCCGACATCCTCGGCCGGCTCGCCCTGCACCCCGCCGAACTCCAGGTCGGCGTCGTCACCGCCTTCCTCGGCGCCCCGCTCTTCATCGCCCTGGTCCGGGGCCGGAGGATCGCCCAGTTGTGAACACCCCCACCTCGCTGCGCCTGCCGCGCGGCCTCTCGCTCCGGCTGCACCCGCGCGCCATGGCGGTCTGCCTCCTGCTGACCCTCGGTCTGCTCGCCTGCGCCGTCTGGGCCCTGACGGTCGGTGACTTCCCGGTCCCGGCCTCCGGCGTGGTCGACGCGCTGCTCGGCTCCGGGCCGAAGGGCACCCGGTACGTCGTCACCGAGCTGCGGCTGCCCCGGGTGCTGACCGCCTTGCTGGTCGGCGCCGCCCTCGGGCTGGCCGGGGCGCTGTTCCAGACCCTGGCCCGCAACCCGCTCGGCAGCCCGGACGTCATCGGCTTCACGGTCGGCTCGGCGACCGGCGCGCTCGCGGTGATCCTGGTCATCGGCGGCAGCGCGGCGACCGTCGCCGGAGGAGCGGTGGCGGGCGGCCTGCTCACCTCGGCCGCCGTCTACCTGCTGGCCCGCAAGGGCGGCGCCCAGAGCTACCGCCTGGTGCTGGTCGGCATCGGCGTCAGCTCGCTGCTCGCCTCCCTCAACGCCTACCTGATCGCCCGGGCCTCCTTCACCGATGCCCAGAGCGCGGCCGTCTGGCTCACCGGCAGCCTCAACGCCCGGGGGTGGGAGCACTGCGGCCCGCTGGCCGTCGTCCTGCTGCTGCTCCTCCCGACCGCCCTCGTCCTCGGCCGCTCGCTGCGGCTGCTGGAGATGGGCGACGACACCGCCACCGCCCTCGGCATCCGCGCCGAACCCGTCCGCGCGGGGGTGGTCCTGGTCGGCGTGGCCCTCACCGCCGCCGCCACCGCGGCGGCCGGCCCGATCCCCTTCGTCGCCCTGATCGCCCCCCAGGCCGTCCGCCGCCTCACCCGTGCCACCGGCCCCAACCTGCTCGCCTCCGCCCTGCTCGGCGCGGTGCTGCTGGCCCTGAGCGACCTCGCCGCCCAACGCCTGCTGGCCCCCACCCAACTCCCCGTCGGCGTCCTCACCGGCGTGGTCGGCGGCCTCTACCTGGTCTGGCTGATCGCCCGTCAGTGGCGCCGCCGCTGACGGGCGACCAGCTGACGGGCGACCAGCCGCCGGGGGCCGGCGTCACGCGGGCGGCAGGTCGGTGAGCACCCGGGTGAAACGGTCCAGCAGTGCCCGGTTGGTGGTGCGGGCCACCGGAGTGTCGGCATGGATGGTGTTGACGAACAGGCCCTCGTCCGTGCGGTGCAGCCAGTGCAGGATGCCGTTGCAGCCGGAGACCCAGACGTGCATCCTGGCCCGCTGGGCGGCGTGCCGGTCGGCGCCGGGCAGCCGGCGGCAGTCCATGTAGGAGAAGAAGTTCACCGCGTAGGGCCAGTAGCGCAGGCTCGCGTACTGGGCGGGGGAGAGCAGCTTCCACGCCTTGACGAAGTGCACCGCGGCATGGGCCTGCGCCCGCCCGTAGGCGTCCTCGGCGGCGGGGAGCACGTCGGCGAGGCCGGCCCGCGGCCCGACGGCGAACTCGATCGGCAGGGTGTTGATGAACCATCCCATCGACTCCGCGTAGACCCCCCGGCCGCGTTCGTTGACCGGCATCAGCGCGCGGTGGTCCGCCGGGCCGCCCAGCTGCCGCAGGGCGACCGCGAGACCCGCGAGCAGCCCCATGGACAGCCGTCCGCCCGAGGCGCGGCAGGCGGCGCCGAACTCCTCGATCTGCCGGGCGGTCAGCAGCCGTTCGGTGCTGGTCACCGGCGCGTACAGCCGCCCGGGCTCGACCCCGAGGTCGAGGGGGAAGGGCGGGAAGAGGCTGCCGTTGCGCTCGTGGAACGCCCGCCAGTAGTCCAGCCGCGGGTCGTCGGCCCGCATGGCCCGGTTGGCCCGGCGCTCGCCGCGGCCGAACTCGAGGTAGCTTCCCGGCCGCGGACCCCCGTCGTCGGTGGCGTCGGTGGCGGCAGGGGCGTCCGGCAGCGCGGCCCCGTCGCGGGTGAGGCTCCGGTAGGCCGTGGTGACGTCGTTGACGGCGATCGCGGTGGAGAGGCCGTCGGTGACCAGGTGGTCGCAGGAGAACCAGACGGTGGTCGACTCCGGCCGCACCACCGCGCCCGTCGTGATCAGCGGCCAGGAGAGGGTGTCCACCTCCCGGAACGCCTCGTGGAGGTGGCGGGTGACCTCCTCGGGCGTCTCCAACGGGCCCTCGTAGACGTGCTTGAGGGCCACCTCGTCGGGGGTGAGGACCTCGCAGCCCAGGTCCCCGGCGAGGGGCTGGTACACCGCCCGCAGCACCTCGTGACGGTGCACCAGGGTGAGCAGCGCGGCGGCCAGGGCGTCCAGGTCCACCCGGCCGGGGAGCTCGAAGCTCGCCGCGACGTAGGACCGGACCGGTGCGTCGACGCTCTGCGCGTACTGGGCGACGGTGAAATGTTTCGCCTGGTTGTAACCGGTCATCCGGCGGGGGGCGGGGCCGTCGGCACCGGTCAGCGGGACCAGGTGCCAGCGGTGGGCCTCACCCGGGCCGATCTCGGAGTCGTCGACGGAGATCTGGAGCATGCCGCCCTCTTCTGCTGCTGTCGGTGCCGGCGGGGCGGCTGCGTGCCGCCCCGCCGAACGGGTGCACTGCCAACGCGTCCGCCGGGCCATCGGATACGCGCATCGGCCGAGCGGGTGACGCGGCGTCAGGAGCAGGAGTGCCAGGGGGAGTAGTAGTCCACGAAGAGGTTGACCGAGGGGTCGTACTCCACGACGCGCTCGCGCACGCACTGGCCCGGGGCGTAGACCTTGGCCGGTCCGGCCCAGTACTTGTACTGCTGGATCGAGGCGTCCGACCAGTTCCAGTACTGGTCGTTGCCGTTCTGGATCGCGATGTTGGTGTAGGTCGGGGTGCCGTAGTAGGCGGACTTCACGAACGACGAGCAGTTGTAGGTGCCGTCGTAGTACGTGTGGACGGTGCCGGCCGCGCTGCCGTTCAGGGCGTAGACGGTGCCCGACCAGACATGGCTGCCGGAGCAGCCGTAGCCGGCGGCCTGGGCGGCCGGCGCGGCGACGACGGCGGCACCGGCGAGCGCGGCCGTGGCGGCCGCGGTGGCCAGGAACTTGTGCACCTTGCTGAGGGACATTCGGTCCTCCCGGGTCGGGGACTGGCAGGTGGCCACCACCCTGCCGCCCCGTCGCCCGGGTGTCGTTGGCGTACCGTGCACTGCATTTTCCCCAGCGTCCACCGACCCCAACGGGCTTCCACCGAAGGGACGTTGACGATTCGTTGAACTGCTGCCACGGTGGTTCGGCACGCACGACGCGGCGAGGGTCTGGGGGGACCGTGCTTGAGCAGACCGTGCACCGGCGGCACAACCTCGCTCCGGAGGAGCAGTTCGAACGCTGGCGGGACCTGGTGCGGCGGGCGCACGCTCCGATGGAGGTGACGGCCTGCCAACCGGGGGTCTTCGAGGCCTCGCACCGCCTCATCCCGCTCGGCGGGGTGACCGTCTGGCCGGCGGCCTTCCAACCGGCGCGGATCCGCCGCACCCCGAGGCTGATCCGCCTCTCCGACCCGGAGGCCGTCCACCTCGCGCTCCCGCTCACCGGGCCGGTGGACATCACGCACGCCGGTACCGGACTCACCTGTCCGCCGGGCAGCCTGTACGTGCTGAGCACCTCACGGCCCTTCGAGGTGCGGCCGGTCCGGGCCGGCGTGACCCACTCCGGCATCAGCCTGGAGATCCCCCGCGACCGCCTGCCGCTGTCCGTCGAGGGGGTCACCAGGCTGGCGGCACGTCCGCTGCCGGCCGGCGACGGATACGGAGCCATCCTGGCCCGGATGCTCCATCAGGTGGTCCGGGAGGCGGACGGCTACCGGAGCCCGGACGGCCCCCGGCTCTCGACGATCATCACCGAGGTGGTCTCCGCGCTCCTCACGGCCTCGCTCGAGGACGGTCCGGCCGCCGGGGCGGGCCCGGACGTGCTGCTGCTCCAGGCCAAGGCCTTCATCCGGGACAACCTCCACGACCCCGAACTGACGCCGACGGCCGTCGCCGCCGCCCACCACATCTCGCGGAGCTACCTGCACCGGCTGTTCCACCGGGACGGGACCAGCGTGGCGGCCTGGATCCGGAGCCGCCGCCTCGAACACGCCCGCCGGGACCTCGCCCACCACAGCGCCGCCGCCCTGCCGATCCGCGCCGTCGCCGTCCGCTGGGGATTCCGGCACCAGGCCGACTTCAGCCGCGCCTTCCGCGCGGCCTACGGCTGCGCGCCCCGGGACTACCGGCAGCAGCACCTCCGCCCCGGCGGGAGCGGGCCGGCGGGCCGGGACTGAGGGCGGCCGGCCCGACCGGTCCGACCGGCACGTCGGGCGGCGGTGCGGGCCCGTGTCAGCAGGAGGTGAACGACACGGTGCCGGTGGGCTTGGTGACGTTCAGGTACTCGGTGGTGTACACGCCGAAGCTCGCCGTCCTGACCGCGTAGGCGACGGTCTGGTACTCGACGTTCAGCGCCCAGGTCTGCCCCGGGTTGAGCGTCATCTCCAGGGCGTAGGTGAGGGTCTTCGAGGTGTTGATCTCGGCACCGATGTGGACGGTGAGCATCTCGTGCGCCTTGGCCGAGATGCTCGCACTGCCCTTGTAGGACACCTGGTAGCTGACGCTCTGGTTGATCTTGGTGGGCACGTCGTTGGGGTTCTTGTAGCAGTTCTGGCGCTCGTTCCAGGTCTGGCCCGCACCCAGGACGACGGCACCCACGGTCAGACCGTGGCCGCCGAAGACGCTTTCGCCGCCGCCTCCACCGCCTCCACTGCCGCTGCCCCAGTACTCGGCCGGGCGGTACGGGTCGCCGGGGTAGTCGACGGCCTGCTCCCTGCGCCCGGTGATGACGACCGACTGGCCGCCCGAGAGCCAGTCGCCGACGTCTCCGAAGCTGATGCTGGCGTAGCCGTCACCGCCGAACGAGTCGCCGGGGCCCGGGTCGTCGGGGGTGCAGTCGGAGTAGGACGGGCCCCAGCAGCCGGCGGCGGCCTCCTGCGGGACGACGAGGGCCGGTACGACGGTGAGCACGGTGGTGCCGAGTGCGGCAGCCGCCGCGAACTTCCTGAGTTCCATGGTGTTCTCCTCTGGATGAGGTGTCGGGACGACGGAGGTCGCGACCGGGGCATGACGGGTCGTCAGCACCGGTCCTCGACCCAGGAGACTGGCAGAGCCGTGCGACGTTAACCAGGATGAATTTCGGACACCGCTCCCACATTTCCGCTCATGCGGCACGGCCGGTGTCACGGTCCGTGCCGGGCCTCCCGGGGGGAGGGCGATCGCCGGTCACGGGACGGGTGCTGACGAAGCTTCGGTGGAGGGCCGGTGAAGGCGGGGCGCCGGTCGCCGGTGACCGGTCGCGATCACACGGCGTACACGGACCCGGGGGCGAGAAGTGGCTTGATCATCGGCCGGATCAGTGAGGTCGGGGCAGCCGTGAACGGTCGGCCCGGGCCCGGGTGGGCTCGGCTCGTGCCGGGCCGTGTCGGAGGGGTGGAGGCCGTCGCCTGGGGGGCGACGGCCTCCGGCGGCTGACGGGGGATCAGCCGGTCTCGGGGGTGGTGGGGCTGTACGGGGTGTCGAGGAGTTCGAGGAGCCGGGGGTGGTGGAGGGCTCCGGGGAGGCGGGGGTGGTCGGCGAGGATGCCGGCCGTGCGGAGGCGGCCCAGGGCCGGCCGGGGGTCGAACGGGAGGTGGCCGCGGAGGGAGGCGGCCGAGACCGCGGGGGCGGCGCGGAGGTGGGTGAGGACGGCCATGGCGGCGGGGTCGTCGGTGACCCGGGCGAGGGCGGCGTCCAGGACCGCGCCGTAGGCGGTGACGGTGGTGGTGCGGTGGCGGGCGGTCTCGGTGACGGCGCGGGCGAAGAGCGAGCCCCAGCGGGTGAGGTCGCCGTCGGCGGCGGCGACCAGCGCGGTGTCGTGCGCGGCGTGGTGCTGCTCGGACCAGGCCTCCAGGTCGAGCAGCAGGCCCGGCAGCAGGTTGGCGCCGACCAGGTCGCACTGGGCGAGCAGGCGGGCCATCCGGCCGTTGCCGTCGGGGAACGGATGGATCGTCAGCAGTCCGGCCATGGCCAGCGCGGCCGCGTCGAGCGGGTGCGCGGTGGTGCGGGTGCCCCAGTGGTACCAGTGCGCGATCCGCTGCCGCAGCTGCGGGCCGGCCGCGGTGGCGATGGTGAACTTCTCGCCGTCGGGCCAGGTGACCGTGGAGGTGCCCTGGCGGAAGCCGCCCGGGTGGGTGATGTTGGGGTCCCCCTGGATCAGCATGTCGTGCAGCTCGGCGAGCGACTCCGGCGTGAAGCAGGGGCGGCGGCCGGGGTGTTCGTGCAGCTCGGCGCGGACCGAGTGGACGGCGGCCAGGCCGGCCGCGGTGCGGGTCTCGGCCGCGGCGGCGAGGAGTTCGGCCAGCCGTTCCGGGGCGATGCCGGCGGTGCGTTGGAGGTGGAGCTTGGGCCGCAGCCGGGGTCGGTGGAAGAGGTCGGGGTTGGTCAGGTGGGCGCGGACGGCGGTGGTCAGTTCGGCCAGGGCGTCGAGCGCGGCCCGGCGGTCGGCGGGCGGGACGGCGGCGGCGTCGAGCGGCGGTGCGACGGGGAGGACCCACCGCACGGCCGTCGTGGTGGAGCGGTCGTCCATCAGCAGGAGGTGGACGGCACGGCGCCGGTGGGCTCGGTGGCGTTCACGTACGCGGTGGAGTGCACGCCGAGGGTCTGCGTCACGTGCATGGTCTTCTTCCCCCCGGGTGAGGTGTCGGGACGACGGAGGTTGCGACCGGGGCGTGACGGGGCGTCAGCACGGGTCCTGGAGCCAGGAGGCGTTCTCGCCCCACGGGCCGTCCACCGCCGGGTTCGCCAGGCTGTCCGGGGGTGCGGCGGAAACACTGGCAGAGGCGCCCGATGTTAGCCAGAATGAATTTCAGCCACCGCGTCTGCATCCTCGCTGGCGGGGTGCGAGGAGTGTCACGGTCCGTGTCGGGTCGCTCCGGGCGGCTCCGGCGCCGGGGCGGCGGTCGGCCATGGGACGGGTGCTGACGAAGCTTCAGTGGAGGGCCGGTGAAGGAGTGGTGTGCCGATCGGCCCCCGCCGCCGGTGGCCGATCGCGATCACGCGGCGCACACGGGGCCGAGTCCGAGAGTGGCTTGATCGTTTCCGGCTCCCTCGGGTGCCGGTCGCCGCGCGGGCCGGTTCCGGGTCACTCCTGGGGCTCCTCCGCGGCGGGGAGGGGGCGGCGGACGGTCAGTTCGCGGCTGCCCTCGGGGCGGGCGGTGATGCGGTAGTCCCAGGCCCGGCCGGATTCGGGGGAGGCGGCCAGGCGGACGCCGACCTCGGTGGGGCGGTTGCCCGGCCCCAGGTAGGTGGACTCCTCGATGGTGCGCAGCTGCTGCTCGGGGTCGCCGGTGAGGTCGAAGGACTGACGCAGCGGCAGGCCCGGGCCCTCGCCGGAGACGGTGAGGTGCAGCTTGCCGACCGGCGGGAGCCCCTCCTGGAGGAGGGGGCGGGCCGCGGCCGCGGCCTCCGCCATGGCGGCGGTGACCAGTTCGTTGGCCGGGCCGGTGTCGGTCCAGGTCTCCCGGTGGACGTCGTACGGGTCCTGGGCGGGCCAGCCGTCCTGGGCCCCGGCGACCAGGTCGTCCAGGGTGACGGGGCCCTGGGCGGACTTCCGCTCGACGTAGTCGAGGACCTGGCGGAGCTCCTCGCCCTTGAGCGGCGTGCCGGACGGCTTGCCGAGCAGGTCGCCGAGGAGGGCGGAGGTGGCGGTCGAGGAGCCGCCGGAGAGTTGGACCAGCCGGTCGGCGGCCCGTACGTGCGCGGTGCCGCTCTCGGTGGCGGTGGTGAACTCCCCGCCGTAGGCGGCCTGTCCGACCCGGAGGGTGCCCAGCAGCCGCTCGCGCTCGGCGGGCGTGGCGGTGGTGTGGTCGAACGGTCCGTCACCCCCGGACAGGGTCCGGTGCACGTCGTCGAGCAGGCCGGAGTCGCCGGTGGAGCGGAGTTCGCCGCCGTGGTGGTCCGGGGTGAAGGCGAGGTAGGAGTCGGACGGCAGGTCGACCTTGGTGGTGTCGGCCAGCGGGACGTCGACGGTGAAGGGGATGATGCCGGTCTCCTTGACCGGGTTCTGCTTGCCGTCGAAGAGGGTCAGCTCGACCTCGGCGTGGCCCTGGTAACGGGCCATCGGGACGGGGTACTTGCCGTTGGCGATCACCTGGCCGGCGTCGCCGTGGGTGCCGCCCTCGCGCCAGAACCGCTGGGCCCCGCCGGTGAGGGCCGGGTTGTGGGTGACGTCCCCGGTGATCCGGGCGCCGACCAGGCCCTGGGCGCCGGCGTTCTTGGCGGACGGGTCCGAGTGGACGGTGCCGGAGGAGAGGGAGTTGGCCGGGCTGGACTCCGAGGCCTTGTCGGTGTCCAGGTGTTCGAGGGAGACGATCTTCATGCCGACCTCGACCCCCTTGCCGCCGCCGAGCGTGATCCGCTTGGTCGGGACGGTGGCGGAGACCTCGGTGCCCTGGGTCGCGGTGGTGAACAGCGCGGAGAGCTGGCTGTGCGAGGTGGCCCCGCCGACCAGCGGTGCCATCTCGTCCCAGGTCTTCCTGCCGAAGAACTCCGGGCCGCGCAGCCGTGCCAGGTCCTGCACCCCGCCGACGTCGCCGAGGAACCGCAGCACGTCACCGTCCTTCAGGCCGCCCTCCCAGACCCGCTCCGGCGGGACGCGGACCTCGGTGGTCGCGGGCGCGTCGGGTGACAGCGTCCGGGGCGGCTTCGCGGGGGCGGTCGTCGCGTCCTCGGTGGCGGGCTTGCCGACCGGTACGGTCTCGCCCGTCTCCACGATGGTCTCGAAGCCGATCGCCGCCGTGCGCTGCTGGTGCACCGAGGGACCGATCAACGGCCGCCTGGTCATGGTGAACTGGAGCTCCGCCTCGCCCCGGTAGGCGCTGCCGGGCAGCTTGGCCTTGGTGGCGGAACCGGCCGAGGTGCTGGTGGTGCTGCCGTCCGTGTGCTCCTGGCCGCGGCCGCCGGTGCCGGTCAGACCGGCCGTCACCGAGACGGGCGTGTTCGGGACCGGGACCGCGGCCGTGACGCCGAGCAGGCCCTGGTGCCCGTGGGCGGTGCCCTTGCTGTCCGCGAAGGTCCGCTGGACGTCGGTGCCGGTGTTGAACTCGGTGGTGCCGGAGTCGCCGAGGTGCTCCATCCGGTCGCGGAGCACGGCGCCGACCCGGACGGTGGTGCGGCCGTGGTGCACCACGATCTCGTCGCCGGCGGTCATGCCCTTGAGCCGGGCCTGGAGCTTGTCGGGGGTGAGCTCGGCGTCCAGCTTGGTGCGCAGGCCCGGCCAGTCGCTGCCGAACGGGTTGCTCCCCACCTTCGGCCCGCCGTCGGACCTCCCGAAGGAGGGGAGCAGCGAGTTCGGCTTCCAGCCGGACTCCACCTGGGTGAGGAGCGATTCGCCCAGCGTCGGCCGGGGGGCGGGGGTGGCCGGGGCCTTGCCGTCCGTGGTGGTGTCGGCCTTGGCGGGGGTCGGGTCCGGGAGGGCGTGGACGTCGGTGACGATCGCGGAGGAGTCGAGGCGCCGTCCCTCCACGAAGCCCTTGGGCTGGGTGGTGGTGGGCCGGTCGACCGGGCCGGAGACCGGCTCGGCGTCGCGGGTCGGGACGGCCACCCGGGCCACCGTGTCGACCTGTTGGACGTGCGTGCCGTCGTTCACCCCGAGCCGGGTGAACTCCACCTTCACGTCGTAGGCGGTGTTGACGTCGAAGAAGACGGCCGGCTCGACGTGCTTGCCGCGGTTGGAGGCCGAGCCGACGGTCTCGGAGCCGTGGCCGTAGGTGCGGTCCATCCGGTAGGTGTAGCCACCGGTGACGTCCACGATCGGGGCCCGCATCCGGAGCAGGCCGCCGCCGTCGAGGCGCTCGCGGCCGTCCCGCAGGTTGCCCTGTCCGCGCGAGGAGCGGCTGCCCGACTCGAACTCGTACTTGTCCGCCTTGGAGTGGTAGGTCGAGTCCTGCAGCCGTGCGGCGACGGTGACTTCGGCCTTCCAGGTGGTGCCGGAGACGGTCTCGGTGATCTGCCCGCCGCGGGTGAGCTGGGAGAGCTTGGTCTTGAGCGCGACCCGGTCGAGGGACGCGTCGAGCTTCTGCTTCACCTCGTCCGAGGGCTCGCCGTACTTGTTCCGGACCGCGTCCTCGACCGAACTGCGCACCTTGTCGGCGCCGTTGAGGCTGTGCACCACGTACGAGGCGTTCAGCTCGTGCTGCTCGCGCATCCGGCGGGGCGCGAGGTGGGTCGCCTCCGGCGGTGCCGGCTTGACCCCTTCGGCCGGCGGCTTGCTCCCCCCGGCGGGCTCGGCCGGGCGCTTGAAGTCGACCGTGCCGTCCTCGGTGCGCGGCGCCTGGACCTTGACGGTGTCCCGGGCGTCCAGGCCGACCTCGACCTTGAGCGGGGCCGAGGTGTCGGACTTGCCGCCGGAGATCTCGCCGGGCCGGCCGAAGTGCACGTCCACCGTCAGCCCGGCGCCGTAGATCACCTGCGGCGCCGAGTACTTGCCGTTGGCGTACACCCGGTCGGCCTGCCGCCCCTGCGCACCGGCCCGGTCGCGCTGCTGGCCGTTGACGCCGCCGATCAGGTCGGCGCCGGGGGCGCCGGGCGTGGGGCGGGCGACGGTGCCGCCGAACTGGCCGTTGACGAGGGCGGTGCGGGAGAGCAGTTGGCGGTCGACGTGGAAACTGCCGGTCTCGTTCACGGTGTTGAGCTCGGCCTTGCCGTCCTCACGGCGGTAGGTCATCGAGTCGACCCGGGCGGTCGCGGTGACGACCAGGTCCTCCTTGCCCGGGATCTTGATCTCCAGCGGCTCGCCCCGGGTCATGCCGGTGAGCTTGGCGGCGAGGTTGGGCTGGCTGAACCCTTGCAGGACCTGCTCCCTGACGGAGTCCCAGTCCTTGCCGAACCGCTCCCGGCCCTGGGCGTCCACCGCCTGGCGCAGCGCGGCGGTGCTCTCCAGGTCGCGGACCACCACGGTCTCGCCGAGGCCGCCGCGGCCGTTGCCGCCGCGCCAGACCGAGTCGGGCGGGCTGGTGACCTCGTGGGTGGGCGCGGGGGTGCTCTCGTCGGTCCTGGGTGCGGGGGTGGTGTCCTCGGTCTTGGGGGCGGGGGTGGTGGTGTCGGCGCGGTCGACCAGGAGCTTGACGTCCGCCGTGCCCGCCGTGTGGGTCTCGGGCTTGCCGTTGAAGGTCATCTCGAACTGCACCGGGCCCTCGTAACGGACGCCCGGCACCTTGGACTTGCTGGTCAGCTGGGAGGTCCGGCTGTCACCGGAGATCTCGACGTGGTCCCGCCCGAGCCGCCCGGCGCCGCCTCCGCCGAACAGGGCCGGCCCCGGCCGCAGCGCACCCGCGAGCCCGAACTGGCCGGCGTTGCCGCGGTTGCTCGCGGTGCTGCGGACCTGCTGGACGGAGGTGCCGATGTTGAACTCGGTCTCCTTGGTGGTGCCGGTCTGGCGCAGGTCGCCGACCTTCGCGCTGATCTCGACCGAGCCGATGGTCCTGCCGTGCCGGTCCTTGAGGGTCACGGTGCTGGGCTCACCGGCCGTCATGCTCTTCAAGTCCCGCTGGAGCCGGGGGAAGTCGACCTCGGAGAGGACCTTCTCCCGCATCGCGGGCCAGTTCTTGCCGAACTCCTGCTGCGCCGCCTTCTCCACCTGGTCGAGCAGCGCCTCGACCGGTTGCTTGCCGCTGGGGCCGCCACCGTGCGGGGAGAGGTCGAGCACGATCTCCTGGCCGCCGACCCGGCCGTCGAGCAGGCGCTGCGGGGGCGTGCGCAGCTCGCCGACCGCGTCGCCGTCGGGCCGCTGCGGCACCGCGACGTTCAGGCTGAGGTCCACCTTCTCGGTGTGCCTGCCGGAGGAGTCGGTGGTGACGGGCTGGTGGTCGTGGCGCAGCGAGCCGAAGTCGAGCTCCAGTGCCATCTTGGTCTCGAACACGTCGGCGGGCTCGGAGGTCTTGGAGCGCGCCACCATGCCGCCGAGGTCGAGGTTGACCTCGCCCTGGCCGCGGTCGTGGAAGTACGAGGCCAGCTCCGCACCCTCGGCGCCCGCACCGGCCTGGCGGGTCTGGACGCCGATGTTGAACTGCCACTGCGAGTCCCGGCCGCCGCCGAGGGCGACGGTGCGGTCGGCGCCGTTCTCGAACTCGATCTTCTCGGTGCGCAGGTGGGTCGACTCGGTGACCTCCCCGCGGAGCTTGATGCTGCCGCTCCAGCCGTTGCCGTCGAGCGGGACCGTCCAGGTCTCGCCCCGGGAGAGGGCGCTGAGCATCGGCCGCAGGGTCGCCGGGCCGAAGTGGGCGTCGGCGAACGCCCGGGCGGCGGCGCGGTCACCGGGCACGACGCCGGTGAGGACGTCGATCACCTTCTGCCGGACGGCCGCCTCGTTGCCGGTGAGGCCGACCACCAGGTCGTTGCCCGCGATCGGCCGGGGGCCGGGGGTTTCGGCGGCGGGCGTCTTCGGCTCGGCCTCGGGGGGCGTGGCGGGCTTCTCGCCGGGCTCCTCGGGCTTGACCTCCGGCTCCTTGGCCTCCGGCTCCTTGGTCTCGGGTTCCTTGACCTCGGGGGCGGGGTCCTTCGGGGGAGTGGGCTCGTCCTTCTTCTGCTCGGCGGTGGGGTCCTCGGCCTTGACCTCGGGGGTGGGGTTGGGAGTCGGGGGGACCGCCGGTGCGTGGACGGGCGGCGGCTCGCTGCCGTCGTAGTGGTTGCCCCGGTGGTACACCGTCACCTGCTGCCCGTCGGGCGGGCCGAAGATCGCCAGCGGGATGCCGTCGTGGTCGAGCACCCGCATCCGGAGGTCGAGTGCATGGGCCGCCGCAGCGGGCAGCATCTCGCCCTCGGTGGTCAGCCAGCGGTTGCGCCAGTCGCGGACGGTCCGCAGCAGCGCGTCCCGCTCCTCGGGGGTGGGCGGCGGGGTGTTCTCGGCGAGGTGGTCGCCGACGATCTGCCGCAGGTCGTCGAGCGGCATCCCGACGTAGCCGTCCCGGACGTCCCGGGGGAGGTAGTCGAGCAACTCGTTCGCTGTCAGGTCCGGGCGGCCGAGCTGGTGGTTGCGGTAGTTGGCGACCACCTCCGGGGGCCACTGGTCCCGGGGCAGGTCGGTGAAGTGCCGGTCGACCGCCGACTGCAGCCGCCGCGACGGGCTCACCGCGCCCGTGCCGTGCGTGCCCGGCAGCCCGGGGGCGCTCACGGCCAGGGAGTTGAGCAGGCAGAGGCCGTCGCCGGTCACCGGCACCCGGGGGCCGGGCGGCGGGAAGGTGGCGTCGGAGGTGGCGGGCGGGGCGGCCGGGGGGACGTGGGTGGTCTCGGGGGTGGCGGTCGAGTTGGTGGTCGTGGTCGTCGCCGGGGTCTCCTCGGCGGTCTTCGCCGGCTGGTGCTCCTGGGCCGGGGCATGGGTCGGTGCCGGGGTGGCGGGGGCCTCGGAATCGACCCGGCCCATGAACTCCCGGAAGCCGTCGTACACCTGATCGTCCGTCGGCGCGGGGCGGCGCGGCGTGCGCTCGGGGCCCGGCTTGAGGGAGCCGCCGGAGGGCGTGGTGGTGGGGGTGGTCGTGGGCGTGGTGGGCCGGGAGGGGGCCGGGGTCGGTTCGGCGGGGCGGGTGTTACCGCCGCCCCGGTTGCCGGTCGTTCCGGTGCCGTGGCCGCCGACCGGTCCGGTGACGAAGCCGCCCGGGGCCGGCGGGGTGACGGCGGGGTTCTGGGAGGTGGTGGACGGCGAGGGTTCGGGGGTGACCCGGCCGGTCACCACCGGCTCCGGTTCGTTGCGGGTGGGCGACTGGCCCCCGGAGATCCGGGTGCCGCCGTCGAGGGTGGTGTGACCACCGCCGAGGGCCCCCGCGAGGTTGGGGACCGAGGGGGAGCCGACGCGCTGCTGCGACGACAGGTCCGAGGACTCGGTCAGGGACTCGCGTACGGGGGTGGCCGTGTGTGCGACGGGCGCGGGGGTGGGGACGGACTGCTCGTGCACGGGCGAGGCGGGCCGGGAGACGGTCGGCTCGGCCGGCTGCTCCTGCCGCTGCACGGTGGTCTCGGAGCTGCCGCGTTCCGCGACGGGCTGGTGGACCGGTTGGGGCGTGCTCTCCTGCACGGACGGGCGAGGGCCCGGGTCGTGAGAGACCGTCGGTTCGACGGGGCTGCGCTGGAGGGCGGGCTCCTGGGACGTCACGGGGGCGCTGTCGGTACGGGTGAGCTGTGCCTCGTGGACGGTGGTGGGCTGGTCCTGACGGAGGGTCGGCTCCGAGTGGCTGCGCTGGAGGACGGGCTCCTGGGGTGTCACGGGGGTGCTGTCGGTGCGGGTGAGCAGGGGTTCCTGGCGGACCGTCGGTTCGACGGGGCTGCGCTGGAGGGCGGGCTCGTGGGCCGTGACCGGGGTGCTGTCGGTGCGGGTGAGCTGTGGCTCGTGGACGGTGGTGGGCTGGTCCTGACGGAGGGTCGGCTCCGAGTGGCTGCGCTGGAGGGTCGGCTCGTGCGCCTGGACCTGCTCGCGCGGGGTCGTGACGGGGGAGTCCGAGCGGGTGGTCACCGACTCCTGGCGCGGCACGGCCGCGTGCATCTGGGTGGGCTCCGCGGGCACCGAGTGCTGGGCCGTGGGGTCGAGGGAGCGCGTCGTGCCGCTCACCGTGTGTTCGGCGGCGGGCGTGTGCCGGCCGACCTCCGTGCGGGAGAACGTCGGTGACGAGGGTTCACTCAGGGAGCGGCTCGATCCGAACGGCGTCAGGCCGTTCACCCGCGACTCGCCCGAGGTGGTGCCGGGGCTGCTGCTCGGCCGGCCCTCGATCGTGCCGTGCGTGCCCGTGCCCGTACCTGTCCCCGAGGTGGAGCCGTTGCCGCCGTCCAGCGATCGGCTGGTCGAACCGCCGCCGCTACCACCGCCGCCCTCGCCGCTCGGGCCGTGGTAACTGCCCTCCACCGAGCGGGGCGTGGGCTTGGCGAAGGTGGGCCGGCCGTCGTCGCCGTCGAGGGAGCGGGTGCCCGCCGTGTCCACGTGCGGGAGGTCGCCGGCCTTGGGGGCGTTGAGGTGGCCCTTGATCGCCGAGGAGCCGGCGTGCAGGCCCGCGCCCGCACCGCCGGAGAGGCCGGAGCCGAGCAGGGACTCGCTGTCCACCTTGCCGGTGGTGATGAGCTGGGTGGAGACGTCCGCGCCGACGCCGACCGCCGCGCCGGTGGCCACCTTCCCGACGGTGGAGTTGAGCGCGCGTTCCGCGCCGAGCTTGGCGCCGGCTCCGCCGATGCCCTTGCCGATGAGGTGGGCGGAGGCCCCGCCGACCGCGCCGCCGAGCGCGTTCTGGCCGAGCTCCTTCATGTCGAGGCCCTTGCGGTGGCCCTCGGCGATCTGGATGGTCTGGGCGAGCAGGTTGATCGCGGCCATCTGGGCGGCCTGCTTGGCCGCCATCTCGATCATTTCCTTGAGCAGGGTCTTGAGGATGGTGCTGACCACCGTGCGGCTGGCCGCCACCATCACGGGCACCTGGAGCAGTGAGGCGCCCGCCGTGAACGGGGCCTCGGCCTCGGCAGTGGCGATCTCGAAGGCGAGGATGCCGAGTTGGGCGATGATCTGGATCTTCGCGGTCTCGGCCGAGTTGGCGATCTGCTCCAGCATGTCGCCCATGCCGTTGAGCGAGTTGACCGCGCCGGGCAGGAAGCCGGGCTCCTCGGGGGTGCCCTTCCCGGTGGCGTACTGGGCCCAGTACGCGGCCAGGGCCTCGGCGGCGGGGCCCTGCTGTCCGTCGAGCGCGCGTTTGACCGCGGCGTCGGAACTCCCCGTGGCGTCCGTCAGGTCCGCGGCGGCGTCGCGGCAGCGTTCGGCCATGTCGCGGAGCAGGTCCTCGTCCGCTTCGGGCCAGCGGCAGCCGGCCAGCAGCAGGAGCACCCACTGGAGGGGCTCGGGGAGTTCGACGGCCATCGGGTCAGTGCCTTCCGCTCTGCGAGGTCCGCGCGGTCGCCGGGATGTGCACGGGGTTGTTCACCGGGGCGTCCTGCAGGGCCGGTGCCGCGGGTATCGCGATTTCGGTCGCGTCCAGGGTCTCCAAGGTGGAGACGATCCCCTCCTCCGCTCCGTCGTAGCCCTCGGCCATCGCCTTCATGCCCTCGGCGATGCCCTTGAGTGCGTCGGGCAGGCTCTTGACGACCTCGAGGGTGTCCTTGCTGAACTTGAGGTAGCCCTCGTCGCCCTCGGCGAACTTCTTCCCGGAGTCGTCGTTGCCCCAGGGGTTGGTCGCCTCGGCCGGCGGCAGGAAGGCGCTCAACCCGGCGTACAGCGCCCGGACTTGCTCGGCGGCGGCGAGGAGGGGGGAGACCGCCGCGCGGTACTGCTCCGGATTGACCTGGAATCCCTGACCGGCACCGCTCCCGCCGCTCTCGGACGCCACGGCGGTGCGTCTCGCCGCCTGGACCGCGTCCCGCCGGACCGGCTCGTCGTTGCTCATGGTGTTCCTCCGTCGGCAGCGTGGGCACCGGGCGCACCGCCGGGTGCCCGGCACGTCCACAGCGCGCGAAACTAGCCCGCGCGGATGGCCGCCACATGACGGGCCGGAGGCCCGCAGGCGTCCGTGGGGATGACGGCGTGATGGGGCGTCAGATCGGGTGGGGCGCGGCACCGGCTGCTGCGGGCGGAGGACCTCGCGGCAGCGGCGGCGGCAGCGTCCGGGGGCGGCCCGTCTTCCGCCGGATGTTTGAGTCTGGTGGTTTGAGTTTGATAGCGTTCGATTGTCGTCGCGGGCCCCGCCGCACCCGGCCGTCACATGGGAGTGTCGGCCGGTCGGGGTGCCGTGGGCGGCGTGCTGGTGGCGGCCGTTGAGGGTCGGTCCGTCACCGGGGAGGCCGGTGCGCCCCCTCCGTTCGTCGGGGGGCGTCACCGGCCTCGTTGGTGAGGGGGCGTCAGGAGGCCTGGGCGGTCGCGGTGGTGCCGGGGGCGACGGTGACCGTGGCGTAGCTGTAGGTGGTGCCGTCGACGGTCCTGGTGGAGACGGGCTTGGCGACGCCGTTCACGGTGATGGTGGAGACGGTGCCGGGGAAGCGGGCCTCCCAGGTGTAGGTGTCGGGGCCGGCGGTGTTGGTGAGGGTGGACTTCGTGGCGCCGTCGTGGCGCAGGGTCAGGGAGTTGGCGCCCAGGCACAGGTCGGAGACCTGCAGCCAGCCCATGCCGGTGGGCAGGTGGGAGGCGGTGGCCAGGGTGCGGGCGGGGGCGTTGGGCTCGACGCCCATCAGGCCCTCGACGGTCTGGCTGACCAAGGTGAAGGAGACCTCGGGGTAGTCGCCGTTGTTGCCCTGGGCGGCGACGGGGTGCTTGTCGTCGCGGCGGTCGTAGACGTACTGCATCCACTTCCATGCGGTGTCGTTGCGGTTGTAGGCGAAGTAGGTGTCGGGCAGGTAGGTGATCGCCTCGATGTTGGCGGGCTTGCCGGCGCCGCTCGCCTGCTGGTCGACGTAGTCGAGGTAGGCGTCGTTGCGGGTGCCCGGCGCGGTGATCCTCTTCATCGGCATGAACCAGCTGTTCTCCTTGCCCCAGCCGGTCGAGGCCGTGCCGGAGGTGGAGTAGCCGCGGACCATCGCCGCGCCCGAACCCGCGCCGCTCCAGGTGGAGTTGAAGTAGCCCTTGAGGTCGGCGGCCTTCTGGGCGTACTGCGCGGCGAGCGCGGAGTCGCCCTTGCTCCCGGCCAGCGCGGCCATCGCCAGGAAGGCCTGGTACTGGGAGCCGATGGAGTCGCCGGCCTCGGCGAAGTGGTCGTCGCCGAGCTCCTCGTAGCTGGCGGAGCCGGAGAAGATGCCGAGCCCGGTGCCCTCGGCCACGCCGTTCGGCTTGGCGGAGTCGTGCAGCTCGACGAACTCCTTGGTGGCGTGCCGGTAGAAGTCCCACAGGGCCGTGTCGTCGACGTAGGAGGGGTCGCCGCTCCAGCGGTAGGCCTTGTCGGCCTTCTCGACCAGTTCGAAGGCGGCGGGGACCTCGCGGACGAAGGAGTCCGGGTTGGTGTAGTCGATGGACAGGTAGGTCCGGTTGTCGAAGTTGAGCGCCCAGACCGGGTAGTACTTGTGCTCCGGGGTGGCCGAGGCGGCGAAGGCGCGGAGCATGGTGAGGTTCTCGTCGTTGAGGCCGAGGACCGAGGCGCCGGCCACCTGGTGGGCCATGTCGCGGGAGTAGTAGGCGCTGCGGTGGGCGTAGCCGGCCCAGTAGGAGGCCTCGTAGGTGGCACTGCCCGCGCCGGAGGGGTGGTTCTCGTCCACGTTGAGCGGGCCGTTGGTGCCGGGCACCTGGACCCAGCTGTTGGCCTTGCGCTTGGCCCAGTCGAAGAGGGCGGCCGCCTTGGGGTCGGAGGAGGTGACCACCGGGTCGGCCGGGGCGGCGGGGGAGAGCATCAGGTCGTCGACGTTGACCCAGGCGGTGCCGGACTCGAAGGCGATCTCCACGCTGTCCCCGGCCTTCACGGGCACCCGGCTGACGGTGTAGCGGGCGTAGGTGGAGCGGCTGGGCAGGGCGACGGTGCCGGCGGTGGCGCCGTTCACCCGGACGGTGAAGGAGGCACCGGTGCCGCCGGTGGCGATCCAGGCGGTGACGTCGAAGCTGCCGTCGGCTATCGGGGTGACGGTCTGCCAGATCTTCTTGCCCGCGCCCGCGTCCAGGTAGGCGAGCCGGGTGCCGAAGTGCGGGTTGTTGGTGGCGGTGCCGGTGCCGGCGGTGAAGTTCCAGGCGGTGGTGCCGAGTTCGAAGCCGGGGTTGGTGACCGTGAGCGGGGCGCTGCGGTGGGCGGCGACGTCGTCGACGTTGACCCAGGCGGTGCCGGACCCGAAGGCGACCTCCACGCTGTCGCCGGCCTTCACGGCCACCCGGGGCACGGTGTAACGGGTGTAGGCGGCGTTGCCGGGCAGGGCCACGGTGCCGGCCGTGGCCCCGTTCACCCGGACGGTGAAGCTGCCGCCCGCGCCGCCGGTGGCGATCCAGGCGGTGAAGTCCAGGGTGCCGGCCGTGCTGGGGGTGACGGTCTGCCAGATCTTCTTGCCCGTGCCCGCGTCCAGGTAGGCGAGCCGGGCGCCGGTGCGCGGGTTGTTGGTGGCGGTGCCGGTGCCGGCGGTGAAGTTCCAGGCGGTGGCGCCCTGTTCGAAGCCGGGGTTGGCCAGGGCGGGCGGCGGGGTGGCGGCGGCCGCGGTGGGGGCGGTCGCGGTCAGCGGCGCGAGGGTCGCCAGCAGGGAGAGCGCGGTGAGCACGGTCAGGCGCGCGGGCCGGGTGGGGCGCATGCGGGAGCTCCGGTCTGAGGGGGCGGAAGGCGATGGGCGGACGCTAGCAGTCCGGATAGGACTTCCCCTAGTTTTGCAACATTGCGATGCCATATACGTCAGAAAGCTTCCATGAATACCTTGCAAGCAACTTTGCAAGGTTGCTAGCCTCCTGCCCCGTCGGCAACGGAGCCGGCTCCGAGCAAGTGGTCAAGGGGTTCTGACATGGACATAAGCCGTCGCGAAGTGCTGCGGGCCGGGGGAACGCTCGCCGTGGGCCTCGGTCTGTCCGGTGTGGCGGCCTGTGCCGGCACCGGTACCCCGAAGCCCGCCGCGAGCGCGGACGATCCCGGCTCCGCCACCAAGGGCGACATCTCGGTCTGGAGCTGGCAGGGCCCCGCCGCCCAACTCAAGGCGCTGGTGCCGGCGTTCAACGCGGTCTACCCGGACATCAAGGTCACCGTCCAGGACATCGGCAACCCGGCCATCTGGGAGAAGATCAACACCGGCATGGCGGCCGGCGGCGCCGGCCTGGCCGACGTCCTGCACATCGGCGTGGACTACCTGCCGAGCTACGTGGAGAAGTTCCCGATCGGCCTGGCCGACCTCGGCCCGCTCGGCGCCTCCCGCCACAAGGAGGCGTTCGCCCAGGGCCTGTGGGCCACCGTCGCCCCCCAGGGGCGCGTCAACGCCCTTCCCTGGGAGGCGAATTCGGGCGGCTTCTGGTACCGCGCGGACGTCTTCGAGCAGGCCGGGGTGGACCCGAACGCGCTGGACACCTGGGACGACGCGATCGAGGCCGGCAAGAAGATCAAGTCCAGGACCGGCAAGTACCTGCTGGGCATCGACAAGCCCGCCTCGCAGGCCGACGCCGCCAACTTCTTCCAGCTGCTGCTCCAGCTCCAGGGCGCCTTCTACTTCAACCTCGACGGCGCCATCACGCTGGACTCGCCCGAGGCCGTCAAGGCGATGACCGTCATCAAGAGGATGAACGACGCCGGGCTGGTCTCCGACCTGGCCGGCGGCTGGACCGCCCTGATCGGCTCCATCAAGCAGGGCACCGCCGCCGTGCTGCCCTGGCCCACCTGGTTCGGCGGCGTGATCGAGGAGACCGTCCCCGAGGAGGCCGGCAAGTGGGCGGTCCGGCTGCCCCCGGCCATGCGGCGCGGCGGCTCCACCGCCGCCACCGTCAACTCCACCCACCTGGCGATCAACGGGAGCAGCAAGCAGCAGGCCGCCGCCTGGACCTTCATCGAGTACGTGCTCACCCGCCCCGAGTCCCAGGTCGCCATCTACCGCGGCAAGGGCATCGCCCCCGCCCTGCTCAAGGCCTACGAGGACCCGGTGTTCCACACCACCTCCCCCTTCTTCCGCGAGCAGCGCAAGGGCGAGGTCTTCCTGGAGGCGCTCAAGGCCCCCTCCCCGGCCTTCAACTACACCTCCGACTACGCCCGCGCCCTCAAGGTGGTGACGGACGCCCAGACCAAGGTGCTGCTCAAGGGTGCCGACCCGGCCGAGGTGCTGCGCAAGGCGGCCGACCAGCTCGCCCAGCAGTCGGGGCGCAAGCTGGTCAGGTGAACCCGTGCCGAAGGCGGCGGACGCCCCGGTGAGGAGGAGTCCGCCGCCGCGTGGTGCCGGCCTGGTGTCAGTGCCAGATCCACCGCTGGTTGGACCAGCCGTTGCGGTCCCAGAGCTGGACCTTGGTGCCGTTGTACTGGATGGTGTTGAGGTCCGCGTCGAGGACGCGGGCGTTCTTCTTGGTCTGCAGCGTCTGACCGTCCCAGATCCAGATCTGGTTGTCCCAGCCGTTGCAGTCCCAGAGCTGGACCTTGGTGCCGTTGCCCCCGATGGTGCCGAGGTCGGCGTCCAGGCACTTGTAGTTCTTCTCGGTCTGGATCCAGTAGTAGCCGACCGGCTGGCCGGAGACCGGGGTCCAGATCCAGGTCTGGTTCGACCAGCCGTTGCAGTCCCAGAGCTGGACCTTGGTGCCGTTGTAGTTGATGGTGTTGAGGTCGGCGTCCAGGCACCGGTTGTTGTAGCCGCTGGTCAGGGCCGTGGTGCGGTACTGGGTGGCGGCCAGGCCCGACGGGGCGGAACTGCCCACGACCGGGGGCGCCGGGGCGACCGCCGCCTCCGCGGTGGTGCCGCCCACCATGGCGATGGAGAGGGAGCTCAAGCCGGCCGCGATGCCGAGGCCGATCCGGAGTCTGGTCATCTGTGCCTCACAACGTTTCGTCGCGCGTGCTTCCTTGACCGGCAGCCGGGGGGAGGCTCTTCGGCCGTCCCCCCGACTGCCTCCTCCAAGGTATGAGCGGGATAAACACCGCACATGAGGCCGGAGTCCCGGCTTGGTCCCGGGACCGCTAGAGCTCCTCGTCCCGGGCGAACTCGTCCCACGGGACGTCCAGCAGACCCGGGACGGCCGCCGTTCCTGACGGGAGCTCAGGGGTGGGCTGGAACCAGATCACGGTCAGTCCGGACTCGTGCAGGTACCGGGGCAGCTCCGGGTCGACCGGCTCGGAGGTGAAGCGGCCGACGCAGGTGACGGCGGGCAGCAGCTCCACCGGCCCGAACGCGCGGCCCGGATCGCCCGTGAGCTCGCGCGGCGGCTCGACCAGGTACCCGGGGCGCCCGCCGGTCACGGCCTGCCTGCGCAGCCCGGCCAGCTTCAGGTCGTTGACGCGGCCACAGGGGTAGCCCTCCAGGAACCCGCCGTAGGTGGAGGAGAGCGTGACGGAGTGGAGCTCCACGGTGCGGCCGGAGTTGAGGACGAGTTGGGTCAGCGGCATGCGCCGCAGGCTAGCGCGGCGGCCCGGGACAGGGCGAACGCTTTCGCCCTGCGGTGGCGCCTCGTCCGACGACCGCTCAGGCGGTGGAGCGGCGTACGGGATAGCCCCAGCGCTCCAACGAGCGGACCACGGTCTGCGCGCCGATCGGGTTGGCGCTGTGGACGTGGACCGTGCCGATCCGGAACGGACGGCCGTGGAAGGCGGCCTCCTCCAGCAGCGTCACCACCGGCATGATGTCGTCCTCGCCGCCGAGGTCGTGGTCCAGCCAGAGCTCGTCCACGTACACCTCGCGGTGCTCCTCCAGCAGCCGGACGCCCTCGCGGCTGGTGCGGGCGATCCGGGTGGCCCGGGGGAGCGGCCGCAGGTCGTCGATGCCGAGGACGATGGGCGCGCGGGTGTCGTTCATGGCGGAATCCTTCCAGACCCCGTGGTGTCCCACGAGCGCATTTCCCCTGGACGTGGACGGGGCGGGCGCCTGATGGGCGGTCAGCCGCGGTCGACGCTGACCAGGCCCCAGTTCCCCGTGTTCGTCATGGCGTTCACGGTAGGGCCGTAGGGGAGTTGACGGACGGGGGATGACGGACGTCATCCCCCGTCCAGCGTCGGTTCCGTCAGCGCGGGGCGTGCAGGTAGGTGCGGGAACCCCGGGCCGGGTCCAGCGTGCCGGTCCAGGCGGAGGGGGCGAGCGCGGGCGGGACCTCGGTGAAGCCGTGCCGCTCGAAGAGCAGGCCGGAGCCGGTGGTGGCGGTGCAGACCGTGTGCAGGCCGATCCGCCGGGCCTCGGCGAGGACGGCGGCGACCAGGGCGCTGCCCAGGCCCGCGCCCTGGCGGCCGGGCCGCACGCAGAGGTTGTGCAGGACACCGGTGGCCGGCCGGCCCGGCTCGGGCGGGAGCGTCCGCAGCGCCGCGCAGCCGTCCACGGTGGAGCCGTCGGGGCCGGTCAGCAGCAGGAACTGAGCTGCCGTCAGCCGGTACTCGCGCGGGGTGCGCAGGCGCAGCTCGCCGGTCCGCATGAAGGGCCGGGAGAGGGCGTAGAGCTGGCCCGCGTCGGCCGGGACGGCGCGCCGGGGACGCGGCCGCAGGGCGGCGGGGGCGGCAGGCCGGACCGGGGCGGCGAGGGCGGTCATCGCAGGGCCGCCGCGAGCTGCTCGGTGGTGGTGACCACGCCGCACCGGCCGGCGATCCAGGCGAGCGCGCCCAGGTGCTGCTCCCGGCCGAAGTCGGCGGTGGCGTCGGCCACCACGAAGGCCTGGAGGTCGTGGCTCCAGGCGTCGGCCGCGGTCATCTGGACGCCGATGTGGGCGTAGACGCCGACGATCACCAGCTGGTCCCGTCCGGCCGCGGCCAGCTGCTCGGCCAGGTCCGTGCGGGCGAAGGCGCTGTACTTCCACTTGGTCACGTGCCCGTCCCCGGGCCGCGGCGCGACGGCCTCGGGCGAGGCGAGCGCGACCGGGTCGTCCGGCATGCCGGGGCCCCAGAAGTCGTACTGCAGGCCGCGCTGTTCGCGGCTCTGGCCGCCGCGCTGGTGCGAGTGGAGCACCGGCACCCCGGCCGCCCGGGCGAGGCCGAGCAGCCGGGCGGTGTTGGCCAGGGCCGGGGCGAGCGGCTCGGCCTCCGGGGCGAAGCGGGAGAGGAAGTGGTGCTGGAGGTCGTGGACCAGCACGGCGGCCCGGGCCGGGTCGACGGTCCAGGGCACCCGGGGTGCCGGGACGTCCCGCGGGCCGGGCAGCGGGTAGGGGGCGATGGTGGGAAGTGCCATGGCGGGGAGGGTCCTCACTCGGGGGCGTCGGCCGGAGACCACGGGGCGGCGGTGGAGCGCAGGTCCTTCTTGCTGACCTTGCCGATCCCGGTCTGCGGGAAGGCGTCGACGAACTCGATCCGGTCCGGCACCTTGTAGTCGGCCAGCCCGGCCGCCCGGACGAAGGCGCGCAGCAGGGCCGGGCGGGGGGCGTCCGCCCCCTGACGCAGGATCACGTACGCCAGGGTCCGCTCGCCCAGGTACTCGTCGGGCACCGCGACCACCGAGGCGTCGTGCACGGCCGGGTGGCCGAGCAGCACGTTCTCCACCTCCTCGGCGGCGACCTTCTCGCCGCCCCGGTTGATCTGGTCCTTGGCCCGGCCCTCCACCACCAGGTGGCCGGTGGGGGTGCGGCGGACCAGGTCGCCGGTGCGGTAGAAGCCGTCGGCGGTGAAGGAGCGGGCGTTGTGCTCGGGCGCCCGCCAGTAGCCGCGGATGGTGTACGGCCCGCGGGTGAGCAGGTGGCCGGTGCTGCCGTCGGGCAGGTCGCGGTCCTGGTCGTCGACGATCCGCACCTCGTCGTCGAGGTCGCTGATCGGGCGGCCCTGGGTGGTCAGGACGGTGAGCTCGTCGTCCTCGGGGCGGGTGTAGTTGACCAGCCCCTCGGCCATGCCGAAGACCTGCTGGAGCCGGCAGCCGAGCGCCGGGCCGAGGCGGCGGGCGGCCTCCTCGCTGAGCTTGGCCCCGCCGACCTGGAGCAGCTCCAGGCTGGAGAGGTCGTGCCCGGCCTGCGGGGCGGCGTCCGCCCAGGCCAGCGCGACCGGCGGCACCACGCCCGTGAGGGTGACCCGCTCGCGCGCGATCAGGGCCAGCGCGGTGCCCGGGCTCGGGTCAGGGGCGAGCACCACCCGGCCCCCGGCGAAGAAGGTGCCGAGCGAACCCGGCGAGCTGAGCGGGAAGTTGTGCGCGGCGGGCAGGGCGCACAGGTAGACCGAGGAGGGGCCCAGCCCGCAGATCCGGGCCGACTCGCGGACGCTGTAGAGGTAGTCGTCGTGGGCCCGGGGGATCAGCTTGGGCAGGCCGGTGGAGCCGCCGGAGAGCTGGAGGAAGGCGAGCGCGGTGGCGGCGGGCGGGTCGGCCACCGGCCGTGGCCGCTCGGCGCGCAGCTCGTCCAGGGGCAGGTGCGGGCCGGGCTCGCCGACCACGAAGACCTCGATCGGCTCGGCCAGGGCGGCCAGCACCTCGGAGGCCAACTGCCGGTGGTCGTACCCGGCGTGACGCTCCGGCACGAAGAGCGCCCTGGCCCCGGCGAACTCGCAGAAGTAGGTCAGCTCGGCGCGGCGGTGCGCGGGCAGCGCCATCACCGGCACCACCCCGGCCCGCAGCAGGCCGAAGAAGACCTCGAAGAACTCGGCGGTGTTGGGGAGCTGGAGCACCACCCGGTCACCCGGACGGAAGCCGCGGGCGAGCAGGCCGCTGGCGATCCGGTCCGCCCGGCGGTCCAACTCCGCGTAGCTCCAGTGCCGTTCGCCGTCGGTGAGGGCGATCCGGCCGGGGCGGTTGCCGGCGTGGCGGCGGATCATCCCGTCCAGCCGCTCGCCGGTCCAGTACCCGGCCGCCCGGTAGCGGGCGGTGGTGTCGGCCGGCCAGGAGCCGAGCAGGTCGGTGTCGTCCCCGGTGCCGGTCACGTGGCGTCCCCCAGGCCGACGGCGTGCAGGAAGGTGCCGAACTTGGCGGTGGTCTCGGCGAGTTCGGCCGCCGGGTCGGAGGCCTCCACCACACCGGCCCCCGCGAACAGGCGCAGCCGGTCCCCCTCGGCCTCGGCGCACCGCAGGGTCACCACCCACTCGCCGTCCCCGTCCGCGTCGCCCCAGCCGACCGCGCCGGTGTACAGGCCGCGGTCGAAGGGCTCCAGCTCGGAGATCAGCTCCCGCGCCCGGTCGGTCGGGGTGCCGCAGATCGCCGGGGTGGGGTGCAGTGCGAGCGCCAGCTCCAGGGCGGAGACGGACGGGTCGCGCAGAGTGGCGGTGATGGTGGTGGACAGGTGCCACATCGCGGCCGTCCGCACCAGGGTGGGCTGCTGAGGGACGGTCAGCTCCTCGCAGTACGGCTCCAGCACCCGGCGGATCGCGTCGGTGACGAAGGCGTGCTCGGCCAGGTCCTTGGGCGAGTCCAGCAGGGCGGCGGCCCGGCGGATGTCCTCGGCCAGGTCGGTGCTGCGGGCGGCGGAGCCGGCCAGCGGGTTGGAGACCACGGTGCGGCCCCGGCGGGAGACCAGCAGCTCCGGGCTGGCGCCGACCAGCGTCGCGGAGCCCCCGGCCGGGACGGCGAAGGTGTGGCCGCCCGGGTCGCGGTGGATCAGCCGGGCCAGCATCGCGGGCAGGTCGGCCCCGCCGGGCGCGGTCAGCTCCAGCGTCCGGGCCAGCACCACCTTGGACGGACCGGTCCCGGCCCGCATCCGGCGGACCGCCTCGGCCACCGCCTCCGCGTACAACGGCCCCTCGGGGACCGGGCGTTGGGCCCAGGCCGGGCCGGTGGCGGCGGTACCGCGCCGGGCCGGGAGCAGGAAGGCCGGGTCCTCGGCGGCCGGGCCGCCCCGGTGCACCTCGGCGGGTACGAACAGACGGGCCGGGCGGCCGGGGGCGAAGGGGATCGCGCCGACCAGCAGCGGGGTGCCGCCCAGGGCGCGGCGGGCCTCCCGCAGCGCCTCGGGGGCCTCGGCCGGATCGGTCACGTGGCGCAGCGCGCCGCGGGCCAGCAGGGTGGAGTGCGGGCCGGCGAGGAACGCCTGCTCCGGGCCCGGGCGGTAACCGGCCAGCAGGCCGCTCGGGGAGGGGGCGGCGGCGGGCTCGGTGGCGGCGGGGGCCTGGTAGGCCGTGGTCATGCTGCTCCGTTCTTCGTCCGGCGCGGCTTCGGTGCCGGAGGCGGGGAGGGGATGGGACGTGCGGTGGGGTGACGCCGTGTCAGGCCCGCAGCGTGGCGCCGCCGTCGACGTACAGGTCGTGCATGGTGATCTGCCGGGCGCGGTCGCTGACCAGGAAGGCGACGGCCTCCGCGACGTCCTCGGCGGCGCCGATCCGGCCGAGCGGGATGCCGACCCGGTAGTTGTCCGGGTCGCCGTCGAGCACGCGGCGCTCGCTCTGCTCGTCGGTCCAGAACTGGCGCTGCATCTCGGTGTAGGTGGAGCCGGGGGAGACCAGGTTGCACCGCACGCCGTCCCGGCCCAGCTCCAGCCCGAGCACCTTGGTGAACATCGCGGCGGCGGCCTTGGAGGCGGCGTAGGCGGCCATCCTGGTACGGGGCACCCCGGCCGCGTTGGACCCGACGGTGACCACCGAGCCGGAGCCGCGGGCGGCCATCCGGCGGCCGACGGCCCGGCAGGTGTGGAAGACGCCGGTGGTGTTGACCGCGAAGGTCTCCGCCCAGTCCTCGTCGGTGAGTTCGACCACCGGGGCGGGGCGCAGGATGCCGGCCACGTTCACCAGGATGGAGATCGGCCCGGTCTCCCGCTCGACCCGGTCGACCATCGCCTCGACGGCGGCGCCGTCGGTGACGTCCAGGTAGGTCACGTCGTCGTGCGGGGTGCGGATGTCGGTGGCCACCACCCGGGCGCCCCGGTCGGCGAGCGCCCGGGCGACGGCCGCGCCGATCCCCCGCGCGGCCCCCGTCACCAGGGCGATCCTGCCGTCCAGTTCACGTATGTCCTCGGCCATGCCGCTGTCCCTCTCCCGGTGGTGGTGCTTCGGCGCACGGGCAGGGCGGGGCAAGCCGGTCCACTGGTCGGGCGCAGCAGTTAGGTTAGCCTAACCGAACTGTTTTCGGGTGATCGGGGCGGACGGGGTGTGACGTGGCCTGATCCGCCGTCAGGGGCGGGCGCCGGTCGGTGCGGTCCGCGGCGCCGACCGTTCGTACGTCCTCCTCGCCCGTCTCCCCGTCACGGGTGGGCGATCACTCTGTGGTCAGTCGGTGAGCGGGTGCGGCTGGCCGCGCAGGGGGTGGAGGTCTACGCGGTCACCCCCTGGTGGGGCTTCGAGGTGTACCTGAACGCGGAGGCCGCCAAGCTCGCCGCGCAGATCACCGACCTGACCGGCACGGTGGTCTCCAAGTTCCCGCCACTGGCGCCGATCTCCTCCTTCATCAAGATCTACTGCAAGATCAGGGCGCTGTGGATCAAGGCCGCCGGAACCCCGAGCGGGTGCAAGCTGGTCTCGCCGTGGATCGCTCCGGGGATGCTCATCCCGATCCCGCTGGGCCCGACGGGGGACAGCAGTCTGTGGTGGACGGTCTTCGAGCCCGAGAAGGGCTGGAGCACGGACAGGAAGTTCACCGCGCACCACAGTGGCTCCCACCCGGCGCTGGCCGAGCTCGACGGCCGGCTGTACTGCGTGCACCGCGGCCACGGCTAGTGGCGCTTCGTCAGGTCACTTGCCAGGTGCGGGTGCCGGAAACGGCGGACGGGCCGTCACCTTGGTGCTGGTGACGGCCCGTCGTGGATCGGGGTGCTCATGCGTTCACGCTGGTCAGTGCCTGACGGGCGCGCTCGTTGGTGCGCTTGGCGCGTTCACGGAGCTTGAGCGCGCGGGCGAGCCGGAAGCTGCGGGCCTCCTGCAGGCGCATGTCGATGGTGGCCTGAGCGGTGGCGAGGTTGTAGGTCATGTCGTCCCCCAAGGACCAGCGGCGTCCGTTGGCATCACCTCGATGCCGGTTCCCCCGGATCGCCTGCTGTGCTTCTGATTCTACACCATCCTGGGCCGTGCTGCCTTCAATTATCAGCCCGGGTGCCGTATGTGACTCTGTATCGAAGGGAAAAGGACTTGCGCATGAACAATCGGAATGCAGTCCGCCCCTGCCGGGACCCGGCAGGGGCGGACGGGGGAACGCGCGGTCAGCGGCCGGCACCGGCCGGGGTGAGGGCGTCGAGGGCGACCAGGATCTGGTCGACGCTCTGCTTGGCGTCGCCGAAGAGCATGCTGCTGTTCTCGCGGAAGAACAGCGGGTTCTGCACGCCCGCGTAGCCGGAGGCCATCGAGCGCTTGAAGACGATGACCTCGCCCGCCTCCCAGACCCGGAGCACCGGCATGCCCGCGATCGGGCTGGTGGGGTCCTCCTCGGCGGCCGGGTTGACGGTGTCGTTGGCGCCGATGACCAGGACGACGTCGGTCTGCGCGAAGTCCTCGTTGATCTCGTCCATCTCCAGGACGATGTCGTACGGCACCTTGGCCTCGGCCAGCAGCACGTTCATGTGCCCGGGCAGGCGGCCGGCCACCGGGTGGACGCCGAAGCGGACCTCGATGCCGCGCTCGCGCAGCCGGCGGGTCAGCTCCGCCACCGGGTGCTGGGCCTGGGCGACGGCCATGCCGTAGCCGGGGGTGATGATCACCGAGCGGGCGTCGGCGAGGAGTTCGGCCGCCTCGGCGGCCTGCACCTCGCGGTGCTCGCCCTCCTCCTCGCCGCCGCCGGAGGCCGCCGCCTCGACGCCGAAGCCGCCCGCGATGACGGAGACGAAGGAGCGGTTCATGGCCTTGCACATGATGTAGGAGAGGTAGGCACCGGAGGAGCCGACCAGTGCCCCGGTCACGATCAGCAGGTTGTTGTCGAGCAGGAAGCCCGCCGCCGCGGCCGCCCAGCCGGAGTAGCTGTTGAGCATCGAGACGACCACCGGCATGTCGCCGCCGCCGATCGAGGCCACCAGGTGCCAGCCGAGCGCCAGCGCCAGCACGGTGACCGCGATCATCAGGCCCAGGCCCGGGCTGACGGTGAACCAGACCGTGAGGCCGACGAAGGCGCCGAGCGCGCCGAGGTTGAGCACGTTCTTGCCCGGCAGCATCAGCGGGCGGGAGTTGATCCGGGCGGAGAGCTTGAGGAAGGCGACGATCGAACCGGTGAAGGTGACGGCGCCGATGAAGATGCCGATGAACACCTCGGCGTGGTGGATGCCCAGCAGGTCCGCGCCGACGGCGGTCTGCGCCGCGCCGTGCGCCTCCACCTCCAGGTAGCTGTTCCAGCCGACCAGCACCGCGGCCAGGCCGACGAAGCTGTGCAGCACGGCGATGAGTTCGGGCATCTCGGTCATCTCGACCCGCTTGGCCCGCCAGAGGCCGATCGCCCCGCCGACCGCCATCGCGACCACGATCAGGGTCACGGCCCCGGCGTTGATCGAACGGGAGGCCACGATCACGGTGGCGGCCAGGGCGAGGGCCATGCCGGCGATGCCGTACGCGACGCCGGCCCGGGCGGTGCGGTGCTGCGAGAGCCCCGCCAGGCTGAGGATGAACAGCAGGGCGGCGACCAGGTCCGCGGCGTTCGCGGCCGTCAAGGAGGTCATCGGGCTCAACGCCTTTCGGGGGAGGAGGAGAACATGCCGAGCATGCGACGGGTCACGGCGAAACCGCCGAAGACGTTGATGCTGGTGAGCAGGATCGCCACCGCCGAGAGCACGGTGACCAGCACGCTCTCGTGCCCGACCTGGAGCAGGGCGCCGACCACCACGATCCCGGAGATCGCGTTGGTCACCGACATCAGCGGGGTGTGCAGCGCGTGGTGCACCTTGCCGATGACGTAGTAGCCGATCACCACGGCGAGCGAGAACACCGTGAAGTTCCGGCCCAGTTGGGCCGGGGCGAAGGCCACCAGGGCGAACACCGCGGCCATCCCGAGGCCGATCAGCCCGAAGCGCACCGCCGGGGTCAGCTTCGACGCCTTCGGCTCCGCGGCCGCCACCGGCGCGGCCTTGGCCTGGGCGGCCGGGGCGGCCGAGACCGCGACGGGCGGCGGCGGCCAGGTGATCTCGCCCTCGCGGACCACGGTGACGGCCCGCTGGACCACGTCCTCGAAGTCGACCGCCAGGCGGCCGTCCTTGCCGGGGGTGAGCAGCTTCAGCAGGTTGACCAGGTTGGTGCCGTACAACTGCGAGGCCTGCGCGGGCAGCCGGGAGGCCAGGTCGGTGTAGCCGATGATGGTGACGCCGTTCTCCGTCACCACCGTGCGGCCGGCCACCGTGCCCTCGACGTTCCCGCCCTGCGAGGCGGCCATGTCCACGATGACGCTGCCCGGCTTCATCGCCGCCACGTCACGGGCCGTCAGCAGCCGCGGCGCCGGGCGCCCGGGGATCAGCGCGGTGGTCACCACGATGTCCACGTCCTGGGCCTGCGCGTGGTACAGCTCGGCGGCGGCCCGGTCGTAGTCGGCCGAGGTCGCCTTGGCGTAGCCGTCGGTGCTCGCCTCCTGCTCCACCTCCACCGGCAGGTACTCGCCGCCCAGCGACTTCACCTGGTCGGCCACCTCCGGCCGCGGGTCGGTCGCCCGGACGATGGCGCCCAGGCTGGAGGCGGCACCGATCGCGGCCAGCCCGGCCACGCCCGCCCCCGCCACCAGCACCTTGGCCGGCGGCACCTTGCCCGCCGCCGTCACCTGGCCGGTGAAGAACCGCCCGAAGACGTGCGCGGCCTCGATCACCGCCCGGTAGCCGGCGATGTTCGCCATCGAGCTGAGCACGTCCATCGACTGCGCCCGGGAGATCCGGGGCACCGCCTCCAGCGCCAGCGCGGTCACCTGACGCTCCGCCAGCGCCTCCAGCAGCTCCGGCCGCTGGGCCGGGGCCAGCATCCCGACCAGGGTGGCCCCCTTGCGCAGCCGGGCGATCTCCACGTCGGAGGGGGCGTTCACCTTCAGCACCACCTCGGCCGCCCAGGCGTCGCCGACGGCCGCACCCGCCTCGGCGTACGCGTCGTCGGTGAACCCGGAGGCCGTGCCGGCGCCGGACTCGACGACGACCTGGTAGCCGAGCGCGAGCAGGCCGCGCACCGTGGACGGGGTCGCCGCGACCCGGGTCTCCCCGGAGGTCGACTCGGCTACCACGCCGATGCTCTGGGGAGGGTGGTGCGCGGAGTCGTCTGCAGACATCTCTCGTGTTCTCTCTCGTCGGATGGAGCCGCTGAAAGGGGAGTGGTGCACAAGGGTGTTCGACGGTGTTCGACGCGGGCGCAGCAGTCGACGGGGCACGCCGGCGGAGTGGTCCGCGGAGTGTCCCTTGGAGGCAGGAACCTACACGTCCGGGCCCGTGTTGGGGACCGGGCACAGCCGTGACGTGCTTCACCAATCGACGGATCTGCCGTAGCGTCAGGCCCCGTGCCCCTGGACCAGGAACAGGTGAACCGGATCTTCCTCCCCGCCACCTACGCCGAAGGAGTGCCCTACGCGCTCCTGCGCGAACTCCGGGAGACCACCCCCGTCCGCCGGGTCGAGGAACCGGCGGTGGGGGACTGGCCGGCCGGCCCCGGCTACTGGGCGGTGCTCCGCCACGCCGACGTCCGGCACGTCCTGCGCACCCCCGCGACGTACTCCTCGCACCTGGGCGCCACCCAGATCCGCGACCCCGACACCGCCGCCGAGCTGGCCTTCGCCCGCACGATGATGCTCAACCAGGACCCGCCCGACCACTCCCGGCTGCGCCGCATCGTCGCCGCCGCCTTCACCCCGCGCGCGGTACGGGAGTTGACGGCCGGCATCGAGGAGCGCGCGGCGGCGGTGGTGCGCGCGGCCCGGCCGCTCCTCGCCGAGGGCTCCCTCGACCTCGTCCGACTGGCGGCGGACCTGCCGGTCTGGACGCTGGCCCGGATCATGGGCGTGCCCGAGGAGGACCGCGGGCTGCTGGCCGGCTGGGCCGACCGGGTGATCGGCTACCAGGACTCCGACCAGTCCGAAGCGGCCCCGGCTCCGTCAGGTCTGAGCGGACTGGGGCGCGCCGCGCTGGCCGTCCGTCCGCGCGCGGAGGACCTGGTCCGCCCGGACGGACGGCCCGTCAACCCGCGCTCGCGGGCGGCGCTCGCCGACATGTTCGCGTACGCGCACGGCCTGGCACGGCGGCCGGCCGCCGGGAGCATCCTGGCGCGGATGGTGGAGGGCGGGCTGACGGAGGAGGAGTTCGAGACCACCTTCTTCCTCTTCGCGGTGGCCGGGAACGAGACGCTGCGCAACGGGGTGCCGGGCGGGCTGCTCTCCCTGCTCTCCCACCCGGAGGAGTACCGGCGCCTGCGGGCCGATCCCTCGCGGACCCCCGCCGTGGTCGAGGAGATGCTGCGGTACTGGCCGCCGGTGATCGACTTCCGGCGCACCGTCACACAGGAGGCGGAACTGGGCGGGCAGTTGCTGCGGCGCGGCGACAAGGTCGTCGTCTACCACGCCGCCGCCAACCGCGACCCGGCCGTCTTCCCGGACCCCGACCGCTTCCACCCGGACCGGGACGGGAACGACCACGTCAGCTTCGGCGACGGCCCGCACTTCTGCCTGGGCGCGCAACTGGCCCGGGTCCAGATGCGCGCCCTGGTGCGGGAGGTCGCCACCGCCCTGCCGGAACTGGAGGTGGCGGGAGAGCCGGTCCGGCTGGTCTCCAACTTCCAGAACGGGCTCAAGTCCCTTCCGGTGCAGGCCTGTTGATTCTCCTGTGGTTCCCCCTACTCGAACCGCGAGGTGTCACCGGCCCCGCGCCGGACGATCGTCGCCTCGCCGTCCGAGAAGTCGATGACGGTGGTCGGCTCCGTGCCGCAGTCCCCGGAATCGAGCACCGCGTCCAGGACGTGGTCGAGCCGCTCCTTGATCTCCCAGCCCTGCGTCATCGGCTCCTCCTCGCCCGGGAGGATCAGGGTGCTGGACACCAGCGGCTCACCCAGCTCGGCCAGCAGGGCGCGGGTGACGGCGTGGTCGGGGATCCGGACGCCGACCGTCTTCTTCTTCGGGTGGAGCAGGCGCCGCGGGACCTCCTTGGTGGCCGGGAGGATGAAGGTGTAGCTGCCCGGGGTGGCGGCCTTGACGGCGCGGAAGACGTTGTTGTCGAGCTGCACGAACTGCCCCAGCTGCGCGAAGTCCTCGCACATCAGGGTGAAGTGGTGCCGCTCGTCGAGCCGCCGGATCGTCCGGATCCGCTCCAGCCCCTCGTGGTTGCCGAGTTGGCAGCCGAGGGCGAAACAGGAGTCGGTCGGGTACGCGATGAGGGCCCCCGAGCGGAGGCTGTCCGCCACGGTGCCGATGGTGCGCGGCTGGGGGGACTCTGGGTGCACGTCGAAGTACTTCGCCATTGGCCGACCCTACGGGATGGCGGCGGCGGGCGCGTGCAGCCACGGCCCGCGGGGCCTCCGCCGCCCCGCCGTTCTCGAAATGGTTTGCCGCCCGCCCCCGCCGTGCGCCGATACTTCCGCATGAGCAGAATCGCGCAGGTGATCGTACTGGCCCAGTCCGCGGAGGAGGTGATGGAGCCGCTGACCCGCCCGGACGACTCGCGCAGCTGGAAGGGCGAGTTCAGGCCGCTCCCCATGTTCGCGGACGGCTGGCTGACCGAGTTCCACCGGGTCCACACGAGGACGGGCCTGCTCCGGCACCTGGAGTCGCTGGAGTGGCCGCACCCGGAGAGCGTCCAGGTCCTGATCCACGACGAGGAGGACGACTGCTTCGGCCTGTGGATGCTCCGCGACGGCACCCTCGTCGAACTCCCCGTCCCCGGTCACCACCGCCTCCACCCACCGGCACCCGAGACGGAGGAGTACGCCCCCGCGCCCGGCCTGCTCTGGCGGTCGGGGGCGGCGGTGCCGCGCGGCTACTCGACGGAGCGTCAGGACCGCCGCCCGGCCTGGTAGCCCCTCCTCGGAGGGTGGTCGTTACCCTGCGGCCATGGACCTCTACTTCGATCCGGTGCCGCTGATCGGTGACGACGCGCGCGCCTTCTTCCAGGGCGCGTGGGCGGACCGGCACTGGCTCAACGTGCCCGGTCCGTTCTACGGCGCCACCACGGACACCTGCGGCACGGGCCGCATCCACGCACCCGACCTCGTGCTCTACGAGGCCGACTGCTTCACCGAGTACGTGTACCGCCAGCCCCGTACGCCCCGGGAACTCCAGGACCTGGTCGACGCCGCCGGGGCGGAGGTCTTCTCCAGTTACGCCTGCGACGGCGACACCCACTGGACGCCGGCCGCCGTCCGGGAGTGGTGGCGCGACCGCGGCCGCGTCAAGGAGTACCTGTCGGCGCACCGGACGGACTGGGAGGCCGACGACGCCAAGGCCGGGCAGGGGGTGGCGGCCGCCGCCGAGGCCTACGCGGCGTACCTGGACGGCGAGTTGGCCGACCATCTGCGGGTCTACCTCTTCCGGCTCCACGAGCGGCGGTCCCCCGTGGCGGGGGACCGGCTGCCGCAGCTGTAGCCGGGGCCGCCGAGCCGAGGCACCCGGGCAGGCACCGCCGGCGCACAGGACCGCCGCGGCCCCACCTGTTCGCGGCACAGGTCGGTCGGCCCCGTCCGGTTCGGACGGTGTGAAGGCGTCGCGTACCGTTTCGGTCCGTGGAATCGGACTACCCCCTCGTGCGTGATGTGTTTCCCGAGCTGGTCAGCGAGCTGACGGCCCTTCTGGAGGAGGAGGGTGAGGGAGAACTGGCCGTCCGTGCCCGGGATCTCCGCCTGGTGGCGGAGTGCGGCTGCGGTGACGACTTCTGCCAGAGCTTCAAGGCGGAGCCGTATCCGGCCGGGCGGCCCTTCGGCCCGGGGCACCGTTGTGTGTCGCTCCGGTCCTCGAACGGCGACCTCGTCCTGGACGTGGTGGACGGGCGGATCATGTACGTCGAGGTGATCGACCGGGAGCCGCTGGTGGACCTGCGGGGCGTCCGGCCGGAGTAGTCCGGTGCGGGGGAGCGCCCGCCGCGGCGCCGAACGCCCCGTCAGATGCCGAACATCGTCCGGCACTCGGCGGTCAGGCCGGTCACCGTCACCGGCACCGCCGGGTGGTCCAGGGCGGCCCACCGCGTGCGGGTGAGGCGCAGGCGGTCGGAGACCACGGCCTCGCCGTCGCGGGCGTCGACCGAGATGCCGTCGGGCTGGTAGCCGAGCTTGCGGGAGACGCCCTGGGAGGCGTGGTTGTCCTGGAACACGTTGGTGAGGGCGGCGTGGGCGCCGAGGTGGTCGAAGGCCAGGGCGAGCAGGCCGGTGCGGGCCTCGGTGCCGTAGCCCCTGCCGTGGTGCCGGAGGCCCAGCCAGGACCAGGTGGTGACCTCGCGGGTCACGGGGAAGGCGCGGCCGTTGAGCGCGACCAGGCCCAGGGGCTGTCCGTCGAGGAGGACCGCGAGCCGGAGGCCCCAGGCGGTCGGCTCCCACGCGGCCAGGTCGGCCCAGTGGCCCCGCAGCACGCTCCGCTCCCGGTCGGTGGGGGAGCCCTCGGTCCACGGTGTGAGGAAGGGGCGTTCGGTGGGGTGGTGGACGCCCTCGCCCGCCAGCCGGGCGAGGGCGAACAGCTCCGCCTCCCGGGGAAGGCGGAGCTCCAGGCGCGGTGTGCGGATGGTCAGGCCGTAGAGCGGCCACGGGTCGTCGGACATCCGCCCATCATCGGGGCCGGTGCCGTGGGGGCGCACCTCAATAGCCGGGGCGGCACGGCCGCTCCTCGTCCGCTGTCGTGTCCGTCGGCTACGGTCCCGAGTCATGATCCGTCCTCACGCGGCCGGCACCGCCGTCCTGCCCGACGCGGCGTCGGTCACCGGCGGCCACGCGCTGCTCGCCCACCCGTCCGGTGCCCGCCACGCCCTCCTCCGGGACGGGGACGCCCTCGTGCTGCTCGACCTCGTCGAGGCGTTCGGCGGGCGGGAGGCCGTCCTGGCGCGCGTGCCGAACCCGTGGCCCGGCCACCGCCTCCCGGCCGGCGCCGCCACCGAGGGCGGTGACCTCGTCGTCCTCCCCGGTCACCGGTCGGTGCGCGCGCTCGAAGCGGACGGGCGTACCCGGTGGGAGCACCGGCACGGTTGCCGGGCCGACGGCCCGCACCGGCACGAGGGCGAGGAACCCTGCTCGGGCCGCTCCTGGCACGGCTCCTGCGGCATGAGCCCGGACGGCACCGTGGTCTGGGCCCACGTCCTCCCCGACCTCGACCACTCCGACCCGGACGCCGACTCCCACGAGGAGTGGCTCGTCCTCGACGCGACCGACGGCGCCGTCCTGGGCCGGGCCCGCATCGAGGGCGGTTCGCAGGGCTCCCACCACCTCCCGCACCCCGACGACGGCCTGATGCTGCTCGCGACCGGCCAGGGCCAGGACGGTTCCCCCGCGTACCTCGGCCACTGGGACGGTACGGCGCTCACCGTGCGGGAGCTGGGGGACGGCTTCCGCATCCCCACCTCTGTGCACCCCAGCGGGCGCGCCTTCCTCAGCACCCCGCACTCCGGCGGGCCGCTGCACCTGCACCGCCTCCCGGACGGCACCGCCCTGACGGGGCGTCACGCCGACGACCTCTCCACCGGGCCGGGGCACCGGCCCCGCTGGGACTACGTGGCCGGCTTCGTCGACCCCCACACCGTCGTCGCGGGCACCTACGACCTCCCGCGGCACGACGACACCCGACGGCACTGGCTGCTGGACGCGCTGACGCTCCGTCCGCTCGGCCGGATCGACTACCCCGTCCCGGTCGCGGGCCATCCGGTCGGCCTCGGCGACGGCAGTTGGGTCACGGCCGCCGCCGACGGCACCGCACTCCACCGCTGGTCGCGGACGTCCGGCTCCGGCTGATCGACGCGGCCCGCGCCCAGGTCGGGGACGGGGCCGGCCACCGGGCGATCTTCGTTCCGCCTACAATCCGGCCATGCCGACCACTGATGCGCACGACTCGCCCGAACACGACTCGCCGTGGCTCCGGGTGCTTCACAGCCGGGCCGTCGACGTCCTGCTGTTCGACAACCGCGGGCTCAAGACCGGCGGCGGGCTCGTCGTCGCCTCGGTGGTCCTGGGTCCGCTCGTCGGTCGGCCCGCGCTCGTGGGGATGCTCCTGGGCCTGTCCGTCCTGGGGCTCTCCCTGGCGCTCGGCCTGCTGCGGACCAGGTCGGTGTACGGGACGCGCTGAGTGCCCGGGCGGCCTGACGGAACGCGGCTCCGCGGCGGTCCGTGGCAGGGAGCTGCTGTCGGTACGCTTCGGATCGTTTCGTCGACGACGGGGGATGAGGATGGACGACGACCTGACCGCACTGCTCGGGCAGTACGACGAGCCGGAGCACCTGGAGGTCCCGTCGGGGTACCACCACGCGAGGACCAGGGCGCTGTTCGAGCGCCTGGTGGCCGGTCTGGAGAGCTCGTTCGGCTCCCGCTGCGAGGTGGACCGGCAGGTGCAGGACGCCGCCTTCCACGGGCGGCTGGACGTGCCGGGGGAGGCGACCGTCGCCGGTGAACGGATCGTCGTCAAGGTGAGCAACTTCGGGTCGATGGCGGTGATCGCGGCGGAGAACCCGGGCATCCACCTCGACACCGGCGAAGCGGTCGAGGCGGGTGCGCTGGATCCGGCGGACCTGGCCCGGGTGGAGGAGGTCCTGGCCGAGTTGGGCTACGTCGTCCTGCCGGAGAGGCTGCTCTGGCGGCGGTACGACGGTGTGGTCCCGGGCCTCGAGACCTGGTGGAACCGGTACTTTGACTACCTCTAGTACCTCGGGCGACGCGACCGGACTGCTGCGGCCCGGTCCTTCGCGCAGACGATGAGGGTGGGCAGACCGCTGTCGGCCACGGGTCGCGGTGGTTCCGGTCGGTGCTGATGCGCTGTCAGCCGGGCACCCCGGCGGCGCCTTGATCGTTGGCGGGGCGGCACGGTGTGCTCGGAGGGGAGTCGATGGTGGGTACGGAGTTCCTCGCGGTCAAGGGCGGGGTCAGATCGCTGCACTGGGACGGGGACGGGCTGTCGGACGCCGTCGCGGGTGGGCGGCGGTGGTCGGTGGACGGGGTGGAGCGGCCGAGCGGGATCGCGTACGGGCCGCTGTTCGACCGGGCGGTGGTGTCGCCGTCGGGGCGGTTCCGGGTGCTGTACGCGGAGCGGGGCACCAAGGGGCTGGTGCTGGAGGACGGGCTTCCGCTGCGGGAGTTCAACCGGAGCTACTACGAGGCGACTTCGTTCGACCATCCGGTCGCGGTGGGCTGCACGGCCGACGGGCGGGAGCTGCTGGCGCACTGTCCGGAGCGCCGGGACGAGCTGCGGCTGGTGGACCTGGCGACCGGGGAGCAGCTGACCCCGGGGGAGCGGAAGCAGAGCGGGCTGTTCCACTCGCGGCTGTCGTTCTCGCCGGACGGGCGGTACCTGCTGTCACACGCCTGCGTCTGGGGCCCGTACGGGCTGGTGCAGGTGTACGACACGGCGGCGGTGCTGGCGGATCCGTCGCTGCTGGGCGGCCCGGGAGTGCTGCCGCTGGAGATGTGGGACGTGGCCGACGTCATCTCGGCCTGTTGGCTGGACGCGGACCGGCTGGTGCTCGCCACCAGCCGGGACAGCACCGGGGACGACGGGGAGGACCAGCTGGGCACCGAGCGGTTGGGCGTCTGGTCGATGGCCGGGGCGGGCTGGCTGCACCGGAGCCGGCTGCCGCTCGCCCCCGGTCTGCTGATCCCCCGGGGCGAGCAGCTGGTCGCGCTCTGCGGGCACCCGAGGCTGCTGGACGCGGCGACGGGCGCGGTGCTCGCCGAATGGCCCGGGATCGAGGTCCCGGCCAAGGACCGGCCGTTCGAGGGCTCGCTGCCGACCCCGACCGCCGCGCTCAGCCCCGACGGTTCGCGGCTCGCGGTGGCGCAGCCGGACGGCATCGTGCTGCTCGACCTGCCCTGAGGCGGTCCGGCGCCCGGTCACGCACCGGGCAGGTTGAGGGTGTACCCGTTGCGGGGCTCCTCGCGCATCGAGCGCGCCAGTTCGGCGAGTTGCCGCGCCTGGGCGGCGGACAGGCGCCGCGCCGCCCACAGCAGCTCGGCGGCATCGGCGGCCTCGGGGGCCGGGGGAGGCGGCGCTTCCTGGAGCGTGACGCCCGTGAGTCCCGCCAGTTCACGGGCGTCGATCCCCAACAGGGTGGCGAAGTCGGTGACCAGACGGGGCGTCAGCTCCTTGAGGTCCTTGCCGATCACACCGTAGGTGGGTGCCGACAGGTACGTGGGGGTCGCGACCCCCAGCGTCTTCGCGATCCCCGGCCAGGTGAGGTTGCGGTACTGGAGCATGCGGATGACGCGGGAGCCTGGGCCCCCGTCGAGGGGCGCGAGGAGCTTCGGGGCGAAGGGGGAGTTCCGCTCCGCCTGCGGGAGCGAGCGGGCGAGCCGCAGGAGTTCGCGCCGTCCGGCTGCCGGGAGGTGCAGCCCGTCCATCACGACGTACGGCACCCACTGCTGGGCGGCGACGTCCGTCGGCGCCAGGTCCTCCGGGACCGCCACCCCCGCGAGGACGAACAGGTCGACGGCGCGGAAGCCCAGCGCGGGAGCCAGCCGCCGCAGCAGCCCCTCGCCCGGGGCCGCCCCCGCGAGCACCGCCCGGACCTCGCCGGTGGCCGATCCCGCGCGGCCGGCCAGCTCCCGCACGCCGAGGTGCCGGTGCTCCAGCAGCCACGCCAGCATCGTGCCGAAACCCTGATGCTCCGTCATGCCCGCATCCCAAGGGCCGCCTCGGCACCGCCCGCCTCCGCAACGGCCCACGGTGGTAGGGGCACGTGGTCCTACGCGCGCAGGAGTTCGTGGACGGCCGCGGCGGCCGCGGCGGAGTCCAGCGCGTCGATCTGGGAGTGCTCGTCCGACACGACGAACGGCGGCCGGCCTCCGGGGCGGCATTCCAGTTCGAGCATGTCCGGGTTGGTCACGATGCGGATGAAGAACAGGTCGTCGTCCGCACCGTCCTGCTCCACCCGGCGCTCGATCACCACGTCCGCCATCCGGGCACGGACGAGTCGGAAGGCCTCGTCCAGAGGGCCGCCGGTGGTGTGCTCCGGGGTCCATTCGCGCGTGTTCACGGTGTGGAGCATGCCAGCACGTGCGAGGCGGGGCCATTGGCCCGCCGAGCCGCGCAGGCGGCCACCGGAGCAGGACCGGTCGGTTGACCCCGCCGCTGGTGGCTTCTCGGCGGCCGGGCGGGTCGCGGTGTCCTCGGTGCCGACCTCGGCGGTGGCGCGGGTCAGCGGGCGGGGAGGACCTCCAGCGGTTTCTCTCCTGGTTTCCGCGGGGCGATCACGTCGCGGTAGTGCCGGTCCAGGGAGAGGATGACCGGCGTCGGGAGCTGCCAGCAGAGGGCGGCGTTCGTCATGTCGGTCAGGCCGATCGCGTGGCCTTCGTACCGGACCATCAGTTCCTCCGCCTGGCGTTGCAGGTCGGTGGTGATGACGGGGACGCGCACGATGCCCAGGCGGGACAGGGCGTTGATCCGCTTGGTCGCCTCGATCGCGATCCGCTCGCTCACCTTCGTGGTGAGGAGGTAGTCGAGCTCCGCCAGGACCATGGGCGAGATCAGCAGGATCCGCGCTGCCGCCATCGCGGAGTTGGCGGCCGGATGGTCGGGGTCACGCCGGTCGAAGGCCGCATACAGGACCGAGGTGTCGGCGACGGCCAACAGGTGACCGCTCACTCGGCATCCCCGTCGATCTGGTCGCGGGCGGTGGCCTGGAGGCCGAGCAGGGGTGTGGAGCGCTCCTGTGCGGTGAGTTCGCCGCTGTCGAACAGGCCCCAGTCCAGGTTGTTGGGGCCGTCCGGGATCGGGAAGATCCCGGCGGCGTGCTCGATCGCGAGCTCCTCGGGTGTCCGGTCGAGGAGTCTGGCCAGGGCGGTGATGGCCTCCGCCACCTCGCCGGTGACGATGACCTCGGCACGGACCACCGGCGGCTCACCTGGCGGTGTGACTGCTGGCATCGGCTCACGACTCCTTCTCGGAACGGGTCTGACCTCGGCCCGCAGGAATTCTACGGCCGCCCCGCCCGGTCTCCGGGAGTTGAAGCGCGGTCAGGGGACGAGGGCGCCGGGCGGGAGGCCCAGGTGGTGTTCGGCGGTGGTGCGGACGAGGGTGCCGAGGGCGGGGTGGGTGTAGTCGGCGGGGTCGTTGGCGTAGGAGCCGAGGCCGTCGATGACCACCAGGATGAGCAGGCAGGCGGCTTCGGGGTCGTCGGTGGTGAACTCGCCCGTGGTGACGCCTTCTTGGATGAGGCGGGTGAGGTCGGTGCGGGTGCGGGCCTCCTGGGTGGCGACGGCTTCGCGGAGGGCGGGGCGGTAGCGGGAGAGGTGGCGGGCGTTGAGCCACAGGCGGTCGAGGTCGGTGAAGGCCGGGCCGCTGACGCGGTGGAGGAAGAGGGCCATCCGGCGCAGGGGGGAGAGGTCCGCCTCGGAGGGCGGGAGCAGGGCGGTGCGTTCGCGGGTGGCGGCGTGGGTGAAGGCCTCGCACAGCAGGGTCTCGACGGCGGGGAAGTAGTGGCTGATCAGGCCCGGCCGGACGCCGAGGTGGTCGGCGACCAGGTGCATGGTGACGCGTTCGAGGCCCTCGGTCAGGGCCAGGCGGGCCGCGGTGTCGAGGATCTCGGCCCGGCGTTCGGCGGGGGCCTTGCGGGTGCGCGGGGCGGAGGAGGGCTGCCGGCCGCGGGGGCTTGACGTCATGGCGAGCAGCCTATTGGATGACGCACCAACAGGCTATTGGTGCTGTGACCAATAAGCCTGGCCCTGCCGTCGTGCCGCACCCCCAGCGCGGCGCGGCGGCACCGGAGACACCGCCGTCTTCCCCTCCCAGTGAAGGAAGCCACCCCCATGGCGCACACCCCTGCCACCCGTGAAGCGGGCCCCGGCCCCGCGCCAAGCGCCGGCCGTGACCGCGCGGGCCGGGTCGAGACCCGCGGCATCGACCAGGTGCCGGACGGCGAGCGGCACGGCCGCCCGTCCGAACTCTTCGCCGTCTGGGCCGCGCCCAACGTCAGCTACCTGAGCTTCGTGGTCGGCGCGGCCCTGGTGCTGCTCGGGCTGCCGCTCGGAGAGGCCGTCGCCGTCGTGCTGGCCGGGAACCTGCTCTGGCTGCTCACCGGGTACGTGGCCGTCAGCGGACCGTCCGCCGGGACGGCCGGGTCGGTGATCTCCCGTGCCATGTACGGGATCCGGGCCAACCGAGCGGTGGTCGCGCTCACCGGGTGGCTGATCTCCTCGCTCTACCTGGCGCTCAACTGGTCGGCCGCCTCGGTCGCCGCCCTCGGCCTGCCCGGACTCGTCGGGCTGCCCGCTTCGGCGGCCGTGGAGGCGGTGGTGGTCTGCGGGATCGCCGGGGTCACCGTGCTGGTCGCGCTGTTCGGGCACGCCACCATCGTCCGGCTCTACCCGGCGCTCACCGTGCTGCTGACGCTGGTGTTCGTGGTGGTCTCGGTGCTGGTGGTGCTGCGGGCAGACTGGTCGTACGCGCCCGCCGAGCCGCTCGGCGGTACGGCGCACCTGGCGGCGCTCGCCGCCGGGTTCACGCTGGTGGCCTCCGCGCCGCTCTCCTACGCCAACAGCCCCGATCTGGCGCGTTACCTGCCGCGGGAGAGCAGCCCCCGGGCGGTGGCGCTCTGGACGGCGGCCGGGGCGTACCTGCCCAGTGTGGTGTTCACCGTGGTCGGGGTGCTGGCCGCGACCAGCCTCGACATGACGGACCCTCAGCGGGCGCTGGAGGGCGTGATGCCCGGGTGGTTCGTGCCGGTGTTCGCGCTCGGGGTGGTCGGCAACATGGTGGCCAACAACGCGATGACCGCCTACAGCGCGGGCCTGTCCGTGCAGTCCATCGGCATCCGGCTGCCCCGGGCGGCGGCGGTGCTGGTGGTCGGTGCGGTCGGGGCGGGTCTGACCCTCTTCGCGGTGCTGGTCTTCGACTTCCTGACCGCCGTCAACACCATGATGGAGCTGGTGGTCGTGGTCACCGGGCCGTGCATGGGTGTCTTCGCGGCCGACGTGCTGCTGCGGCGGGGCCGGTACGACGGCCGGGCGCTGCTGGACGAGCGGCCCGGAAGCCCCTACTGGTACCGCGCCGGGATCAACCCGGCCGGGGTGCTCGCCACGGTGGCCGGGATCGGGGCGGCGGTGCTCTGCGCCGGGGCCAGCACGTGGTCCGGCCCGGTGGCGGAGGCCCTCGGCGGGGTCAACCTCGCCGTGCCGGTGGGGGTGCTGGGCGGCGCGGCCGCGTACGCGCTGCTGGCCCGTGCCTTCGGGACACTGCCCGCCGCCGCACGGTGAACCGTTCTGCCCGGTGAATCGATTCGCACACCGAACTGCTCTGTCGCCCGAACCGCACCACCACCGAAAGGCCCCCATGCACACGGAACCCGAAACCGAAGCCGACCTGATCCTCCGGGTCGGGCGGGTCCAGAACTTCGACACCGGCACCGACCGGGCCCACGTCGTCGCCGTCCGGGACGGCCGCATCCTGGCCGTCGGCGGCGAGGAGGTGTCGGCCCGTCACCTGGGCGCCGCCACGGAGCTGTTAGACTTCCCCGGCGCCACCGTCACCCCCGGTCTCACCGACGCCCACGCCCACCCCGTCTGGGGGGCCGTCGAGACCGGCAACGGACTCGGCCTGGCCGGCCTCACCACCCTGGACCAGGTGCTGGCCGCCCTCGCCGAACGGATCGCCACCGTCACGACCGGCGGCAGCTGGGTCACCGGCTACGACCTCGACCCCGACGTCTTCGACGGCGAGCCGGACGGCGCGGTGCTGGGACGTCGGTTCCCGGGCGTGCCCGTCTCCCTGATGACCCGTGACGCCCACGCCCTGGTGATCAGCCCCGCCGCGGTGGAGCGGGCCGGGCTCACCGGCGCCGAGACCTTCGACGACGCCTCCCGGATCGCCGTCGGCCCGGACGGACGCCCCACCGGCTACGTGGTCGAACTCCAGGCCATGGACCTGGTCTTCGCCCACTACCCCGAGGTGGCCCCGGCACAGGCCGCCCGGTACGTCGCCGAGCAGCTGCACCGGATGGCCGCCCACGGCCTCACCGGCCTGCACGCCCTCGACTTCGCCGACCCCTCCGAGGCCGTCTTCCGGGAGATCGAGCGCACCGGCGACCTGCCGCTGCGCATCCGCTGCTCCCCGCTGGTCCCCGCCGACTCCACCCCCGAGGTGTGGCGCGGGACGGCCGCCCTGCACGGGCGGGGCGGGCGCCGCTGGCGGGTGGAGGGCGTGAAGTTCATGCTCGACGGCACCGCGGACAACGGCTCCGCCTGGTTCGAGCACCCCGACGTGCACGGCCAGAACCACGCCCCGCTCTGGAAGGACCCCGCCGCCTACCGCCGCGCCGTCGCGTACTTCACCTCCCTCGGCATCCCCACCGCCACCCACGCGATCGGCGACCGGGCCGTCCGCTACGCCCTCGACGCCATCGAGGCGGCCGGCCCGGCCGAGGGCGGCCCGCACCGGATCGAGCACCTGGAGTCCGTCCCCGACGACCTGCTCGGCCGGTTCGCCGAGCTCGGCGTGGTGGCCGGCCTCCAGCCCGTCCACGGCACCCGGATGACCAAGGCCGACCGGAGCGACGGCTGGTCCACCCGGCTCGGCGCCGAACGCGCCGCCCGCGGCTGGCGCACCCGCGACCTGCTCGACCACGGCGCCGTCGTCGCCCTCGGCTCCGACTGGCCGATCGGCGAGGGCGACCCCCGGGCCGCCCTCGCCGACGCCCAGCTGCGCCGCCCGGTCGACAGCCCGGACACCGCCCCCGTCCAGCCCGGCCAGGCCGTCACCGCCCGCGAGGCCTACGCCGGGATGACCAGCGCCCCCGCACTGGCGGCCGGAGCCGGGGACCGCCTCGGCCGGATCGCCCCCGGGTACCTGGCCGACCTCACCGTCCTCGCCGCCGACCCGCTCGACCTGACGCCCGCTCAGCAGGCCGTCAACCCCGTCCTCGCCACCCTGGTCGACGGCCGCCCGCAGCTCCACGCGGCGCCGGTGGCGGACGGTGAGCTCCACGCCGTGCCGTCCACGGACCCCGTGCCGTCCACAGACCCCGCGCCGCCGGCCGGCCTCGCGCTGCCCACGGACCCCGTGCCGCCGGTCGGCCTCGCGCTGCCCACGGACCCCGTGCCGCCGGCCGGCCTCGCGCCGACGCACGGCGGCCCGCCGCACCACGACACCCTCCGCCCCACCCCGGGAGTGACCGCATGACCGAGCCCTTCGCCCGCCCCGACCACCGTCCCCACGTCGCCGCCACCGGCACCGACCCGCGCGAGCGCGGCCGTGCCCGGGGAGGTCGGCTCGCCACCACCCTCCCCGGCGCCTTCGAGGCGTACGGGCGCCTGTTCGCCGCCTCCGGCATCACGCCCGCCGAGATCCGCGAGGACGGCCTGCGCGCCCTGGACGCCGTCGGCGCCCACCGGCCCGGCCTGCGCGAGCAGATCGAGGGCGTGGCGGAGGGCGCCGGGATGGCGGACTGGCAGGTCGGCGCGCTCAACGCCCGCACCGAGATCCTGGCCCGCTCGCGGACCGTCCCGCCGGGCGAGTGCTCCACCGTGGTCCGGCGGGCGGCAGGCCCGGGCGGCACCGGCCGCACCCACCTCGGCGTGCAGACCTGGGACTGGCACGTGGAGCTCAGCCCGTACTGGCACACCGTCAACTCCGCCGGTGCCGCCCACGACTACGCCGGGCTCACCGAGCACGGCATCCTCGCCAAGATCGGGGTCAACAGCGCCGGTCTCGCCCTGCACTTCAACATCCTCGGCCACCGCGCCGACCGCCTCGGCGGCGTCCCCGTCCACGTGCTGGCCGCGCTGGTGCTGGAGGAGGCCGAGAGCGTCGGCCACGCCGTCGAGCTGCTGCGCGCGGCGCCGGTCACCTCCTCCGGTTCGTTCATGCTCTTCGACCGCGAGCGGGCCGTCCTGCTCGACCTCAGCCCGGTCGGCGTCTTCGAGGCCCCGGCGCTCACGGACGGCACCTGGCTGCGGACCAACCACTTCCTCACCCCCGCTCCCGCCGCCGAGGAGAAGACCCACCTCTACCAGCCCGACTCCGGGGAGCGGCACGCCTTCCTGCGCGAACGCCTCGCCCGCGAGGCAGCCGCCACCACCGGCCAGGACCTGCTGCGCCTGCTGGTCACCGGCCCCGGCGAACCGCCCGTCACCTGCCTGCCCGCCCCCGGCAGTCCGCTCGGCCACCGCTGGGCCAGCCTGGCCACCGTCCTGCTCGATCCGGCCGCACGGACCGCCCACGTGCTGGACGGCACCCCGGCCGAGCACGACACCCGCCCCTGGTACGAGCTGCGGGCCTGAGGGGCCGACGGGAGGAACGGGCGGGAAAAAACGGATCGAGGCGGGACGGTCCGTCCTGTTACGGTGAGGCCATGGCTTTCCTCTTCTTCGTCTGAGTCCGGGCACGGCGATCCCGCCGCTTCCGCAGCCCGTCGTACCTCCGCAGACCCAGAGGAAAGCACCCATGCGCCCTCGCGCCCGTTCCGCCGTGCCCACCGCGCCCGTGTCCGCTGCCGTCGCGCAGCTGTCCGTCCGGGACGTCACCAAGTCCTACGGCGCCCGTACCGTCCTCGACCAGGTCTCCTTCAGCGTCCGTCCGGGCGAGAAGGCGGCCGTGGTCGGGGAGAACGGCTCCGGCAAGTCCACCCTGCTGCGGCTGCTCGCCGGGGCGGAGGCGCCGGACGACGGCGAGGTGACCGTCGCCTTTCCCGGCGGCACCGGCCACCTCGCCCAGACCCTCACGCTCGATCCGTCCTGCACCGTGCAGGACGCCGTCGACCACGCGCTGGCCGAGCTGCGCGCCATGGAGCGGCGGCTGCGCGCGGCGGAGGAGGACCTCGCCGACGCCTCCGAGGACGAACTCGCCGCGTACGGGGAGCTGTTGACCGCCTTCGAGGAGTGCGGCGGGTACGCGGCCGACGCCCGGGTGGAGGCCGCGCTGCACGGGCTCGGCCTGGCCCGGATCACCCGGGAGCGGCGGCTCGGCTCGCTCTCCGGCGGGGAGCAGTCCCGGCTCGCGCTGGCCTGCGTGCTGGCCGCCGCCCCCGAACTGCTGCTGCTGGACGAGCCGACCAACCACCTCGACGCCGCGGCCGTGCACTGGTTGGAGGAGCACCTGCGGGCCCACCGGGGCACCGTGGTCGCGGTCACCCACGACCGGGGCTTCCTGGAGCGCATCGCCACCACGATCCTGGAGGTCGACCGCGACGAGCGCACCGTGCGGCGCTACGGCGACGGCTGGGCCGGCTACCGCGCCGCGAAGGCCGCCGCCCGGCGTGGGGCCGAGCAGCGGTACGCGGAGTGGGTGGAGGAACTCGCCTGCACGGAAGAGCTGTTGGCGGCGGCGGCCCGGCGGCTCGCCACCACGGCGCCGGACCCCAAGCAGGGGTTCGGCAAGCACCGGCGCTCCAGTGAGGCGAAGCTCGGCGGGCAGGTGCGGTCGGCGCGGGAGCGGCTGGCCTGGCTGCGGCGCCATCCGGTGGCGGAGCCGCCGGTGCCGCTGCGGTTCGCGGCGGTGCCGGTGTCGGGGCCGGGGCCGGAGGCGGGCACGGCCGGAGGGGAGGGTCCGGTCGTCGGGCTCGCCGAGGTCCGGGTCGGCCAACGGCTCCACCTGGAAGGCGAGTTGACCGTCCCGCAGGGCGGCCGGCTGCTGGTCACCGGTGAGAACGGGGCGGGCAAGAGCACCCTGCTGCGCGTCCTGGCCGGTGACCTGGAGCCGGACGGGGGCACCGTCCGCCGCCCGGCCCGGATCGGGTACCTCGCGCAGGAGCTGCCAGTGCGCCTCACCCGCCGCCCGCTGCTGGCCGCCTTCGCCGCCGGCCGGCCCGGCCTGCCGGAGGAGCACGCCCACCTGCTGCTCTCCCTGGGCCTGTTCCGGGAGGAGGACCTGTACGTGCCGGTGTCCGCCCTCTCGGCCGGACAGCAGCGGCGCCTGCAGATCGCCGTCCTGGCGACCAGCCCGGCCGACCTCCTGGTCCTCGACGAGCCGACCAACCACATCGCCCTCGACCTGGTCGAGGACCTCCAGGCCGCCCTTGCCGCCTACCCGGGAGCGGTGGTGGCCGTCTCCCACGACCGGGGCTTCCGCGAGCGCTTCGGCGGGGAGCGGCTGGAGCTGGACGCCGGCCGCCTGCTCCGGCCGGGGGCTGCGGTCCGGGCCCGTGCGTCGTAGGGTGCGGGGCGCAGGAAGTGATCGTGATCGTGTTCGGGAAGAGCGGGGGAGGCGGCTGTGATCGGAGTCGAGCCGGTCGGGTACGTGGTCGGGGGCCGGGTGCCGGTGGAGGACGACGACTGGGCGGGGGTGGAGGCGGTGATCCGGCTGGACGCCGAGCGGTTCGGGCCCGAGGCGCTGTACGGGCTCGACGGCTTCTCCCACCTGGAGGTGGTCTTCCACTTCGACCGGGTCCCGCCGGAGCGGGTGGAGACCGGGGCCCGGCACCCGCGCGGCAACCAGGACTGGCCCCTGGTGGGCATCTTCGCCCAGCGCGGCAAGAACCGGCCCAACCGGCTGGGGGTCTCGCGCTGCACGCTGCTGCGGGTGGACGGCCTGGACGTGCACGTCGCCGGGCTCGACGCGGTCGACGGCACGCCGGTGCTGGACATCAAGCCCTGGATGGCGGAGTTCGGGCCGCGCGGGGAGCAGGCCCGGCAGCCCGGCTGGGCCACGGAACTGATGAAGGGTTACTACTGACGGGGCCCGGCCGGTGAAACCGGTCGTCGTGGGCCCGAATCCTTTTCGCGCGGTGGGCCTCTTATGGTCGAGCGGTCCGACCGGGACCGCCGGAACGCGGGAGGTCCGATGACCGGAGTCGTGGTGGGTGTGGCGGTGCTGGCGGTGCTGATGTGCACGTGCACGGTGGTGCTGCGGGCACGGAGGAAGCGGCGTGGTTAGGGCCGGGGCCGGGGCGTGGCCGGAGGAGCGGCTGGTGGTGGCGGCGCAGGAGGGTGACGAGGCGTCGATCGCGGTGCTGGTCTCCGGGGCCTACCCGCACGTGCGGCGGTTCGCCTTCTCGCTCTGCGCCAGCAGCCAGGACGCGGAGGACGCGGCGCAGGACGCGATGATCGTGCTCTTCCGGAAGGTGGGCACGCTGCGGGCCAGTGCGGCGCTGGCCTCCTGGATGTTCCGGATCGTGCGCAACGAGTGCCTGCGGCGGGCCCGCCACCTGGTCCACAGCGCGGACGCGGCGCCGGAGGCGTTCGTGCCCTCGGCGGAGGAGGACGCGCTGGCGGGCCTGGAGGTCGAGCGGGTGGCCGCCGCGGTCGCGGCGCTGCCGGACGACCAGCGCCGGGTGCTGATCATGCGGGACGTGCAGGGCCTGCCGGGCCGGACGGTGGCCGACGCGCTCGGCCTGAGCACGGCGGCCATGAAGTCCCGGTTGCACCGGGCCCGGGCCGCAGTGCGGGAGAGCCTGGAGCGGGAGAGCCTGGAGCAGGCACCGGAGGAGGCGACGTGCGGGTGAAGGGAAGTCCGGGAGCCGAGTACGCCAGCCGGTCCGTGCCGGCGCACCTCCTCCGCGGGGCGGTCGGGTTCGGGGCGTTGGCGGCGGCGTTCGCGCTGCTGCCGGTGGTGGGATGGGTCGCCCTGCTGCTCCTCCCGGCCGGGCTGCTGGCACTCCGGGGGTGCCCGGCCTGCTGGGTGCTCGGCCTGGTGCAGACCGTCTCGCGGGGCAGGCTGGAGCGGCAGTGCGACGGTGGCAGCTGCCGCCTGGAGCGCCCTGCGGGGTGACCGCTCAGGAGGCCCGCAGGGCCTTGGCGCGGGCGCGCAGGAAGGAGAACCGCGGGGTCAGCGAGTACTTCCACCCGAGGGTGGAGGCGTGCCGGCCCATGGCCCGGAAGTGGACGGCGGCCTGGGCATGACGGTGGGTCATGCCCAGGAACGCCGCGAGCAGGGAGTGATCGTCGGACAGGCGGGAGTGGGCGAGCGGGGTGGTCTCGCGCCAGCGCTTGCGGACGGCGGCCATGTCGATGCCGATCTGCGGGGACTCGATCCAGGTGTGGTCCTCCAGCAGCTGCTCCTGGTGGGCGAGCAGCGGCAGTAGGACCAGGCTGTGGCCGGCGGGCGCGCGGTCGGCGGCGTCGCGGGCGAAGGCGAACATCTCCTCCTGGGAGCCGTACCACTTGGCGCACAGGTACTGCAGCGCGTCCCGGTGGCCGGAGAGGTGGAGCGGGTCGACCGCGGTCAGGGCGGCCCACCGGTGGTCGAACTCACCGCGGGAGACCTGGAGGCCGCGGGCCGTGCGGATCGCCACGGCCAGCGGGGTGGGGTCGTGCGGCGCGAGCGCGGAGGCCTTCGCGGTGAGGCGGTCGGCCTGGCCGAGGTGTGCGTGGAAGACCGGCCAGGCGTCCTGCTCGACGTGCTGCGCACTGCCGTTGCCCCGCACCTCCCAGGCCCGGACGACCTCGACCAGGGCCAGGACGCTCAGCGGGTCCGGGTCGCCGGGCTCGGCCGTGGCCCAGGCCTCCAGGGCGGCGGCGCCGTCGGTCCGGTCGCCCAGGTACTGGACCTGATGGTCCTTCAGGGCCCAGTCGCCCTCGGAGGCCCGCAGCAGGGCCCGGGCCGGCTGCCAGTCGCCGCGCTCGGCCAGCGCGGTGGCGGCCTCGTGCAGGGCGTCCCGGCCGAAGGCGCGGTCGAAGGAGACGGGCGGGAGGTAGCCCCGGGAGAGGGTCGTCAGTGCGGTCACGCGGAGAGGGTAGCTGGCCGCCCTCCGGGGGTCGTGAGGGGGGTGACCTGCGGCGTTCCGTGGACGGACGGACTGACGCCGGGTCAGGTGACCGGCAGGGCGTAGCGCTGCTTGGTGGTGGCGCGGCCGCCGAGGCGGTCGTAGAACCGGATGGCGTCGGTGTTCCAGGGCGGGGTCTGCCACTGGACCTGGGCGAGGCCGAGGGCGCGGGCCTCGGCGAGGACGGCCTCCATCAGGCGGGCGCCGAGGCCGTGGCCGCGGTGGCCGTCGCGGAGGAAGAGGCAGTCGAGGTGGAGGTACTCGGTGCCGCCCCAGGTGGAGAGCTCGGGCGCGCAGGTGGCGTAGCCGATCGGGGCGTCGCCGTCGCCCGGGTCGGCGACGAAGCAGCGCAGGCGGGGTGACGGGCCGTCGAAGAGCAGGCGGGCGAGGCGGCCGGGGAGGTCGGCCGGGGGCGGGGCGGCCCGTTCGTAGGCGGCGTGCTCGGCGGCCAGTTCGGCGATCCGGGGCAGGTCCTCCGGGCGGGCGCGGCGGACGTGGGGGACGGCGGTGGCGGGCATCTGGTGGCTCCTGGCGGGTGGCGGTGGACCGATCATGGCGGGCCACCGCCGTACCGGGCCAGGGCCGTGGACGCCAGCAGGCCTCCGGATCCCGCCAGGGCGGCGGAGGGTTCCGGCCCCGGCGGGCCTGCCCGGGCGGGCGTCAGGCGGTGTAGCCGCTCAGCGGGCCGTAGTCGGCGCAGAACGAACAGTCGCAGGAGGTCAGGGAGTTGGCGCGGCAGTGGGCGGTGATGAGCCACGGCTGCTCGGCGCAGGGGCCCGGGTCGAGCAGGGCGCCGTCGGCGGGGACGGTGCGGTGGCAGGCGGTGCAGTCGACGGAGACCTCCACGCCGGTGGCGCGCAGGCGGCGGGCGGCGTCGAGGGCGGTGTCCAGCGGGACCGGGGGCAGCAGGGGAGCGGGCAGCGGGCCGTCCAGGAGTTGCCGGCCCTGCCAGAGGCACAGGTCGGTGATCTCCCGGACGGCCAGGAGCGGCGCGGTGCCCGAGGGCGGTGCGCGGTCCACCGTGACGGTGAACTCGGGGTCTTCCACGGAGCCTCCCGGGACGGGGTGACGGGTGGTCAGGACGTCCAGAAGAGTACGGCCTGGCGGTAGCGGGCGGTGGTGCGGAGGAAGGCGAGGAGGTCCTGGTAGGCGGCCGCGGCGGAGTCCAGGGAGCCGTCGCGGGACCAGTGGCCGAGGGGGTGGACGCCGGCGGCGGTGAGGTCGGCGGCGGTGACGTCCGTGGCGAGGGTGTCGGGGGTGACGGCCTCCAGGGCCTCGACCATGCAGCGGACCTGGTCGGGCGTCAGGTAGCGGGGCGGGCCGTAGCCGAGGTCCGGGGCGCCGGGGAGTTCGGTGCCGCCGCGGACCAGGTCCACCGGGAAGCCGCGGCGGCGGAGCAGGAAGGCGATGGCGTCCCAGTACGGGCCGACGCCGTGCCGGCGGTCGGGCGCCGAGTCCTGCGGTTCGGTCAACTCCCGTGCCGCGTCCGGGTCGGCGAGGGCCCGGCCGAGGTCGGTGGGGGACAGGCGCGCGTAGTACCCGTTGATGCTCATGGCGGGGATGCTAGAGCCTGTCTGACAATTCCCGCCGGGTCCGGCCCGTCCGGCACGCACGCTCGCCGCACGGCCGGGACGCCCAAGTAGCTCCGCTACGAGGGCGTCCCGGCCGCACGCCGATCGCACGCACCGGACGACCCGGCCTGATCCGACGCGAATTGTCAGACAGGCTCTGGGCGGTCGCGGGGGCTCCGCGCCGGACAACGGGAGGGTTGTCCGGCCGGCCCGGACGGGCGCCCGGTCGACTGCGCGTCTATGCGCGTTCACGTGTTACGGAACGGGCGTTCGCCGTCCTGGGGCTTGAACCCGGGCGGGGTTGGCCCTTCACTTGTCATGTCGCCGACGTTCTTGATCCCCGGCGCTGCTCCTCCGCTCCGACGCCCTCACCCGACGAGTCTGGAGATCCCGCATGCCCCGCAGTCACACCCGCCTGCGCCGCGCCGCCGCCACCCTCGCGGCCCTGCCCCTGCTCGCCCTCGGCGCGGGCCAGGCGCTCGCCGCCCCCGCACCGCTCCCCGCCCACGCCCCGGCGGGCCAGGCCGCCGCCTCCCGGGTCGCGGCGATCGAGGACGGGGTCGCCCGCACCCTGGCCGCCGCCCTCGCCGACCCGGCGGTCCGGGAGCGGCTGCGCGCCGCGACCGCCGCCACCGACACCCCCGCCGCGCTGGCCCCGCTCGCGGCCGCCGCGGACGGCCCGGCCGCCCGCGGACTGGCCGAGGCCACCGCCACGGCGGACCGGGGCATCGCCTCGGCCAAGGGCCTGGGCGCCGACCTCGGCCCGCTGCTGCGGGTCCAGCTGGCCGACCCCTCGATGCGGCCGGCCCTGGCCGCCGGCACCGCGCCGCTGGTGGCGACCGCCGTCACCGACGACCACGCCCGCACCGTGCGCGCCTACGACAGCGCCGGGAGGGCCCACGAGCTCGCCACCGACCGGCTGCCCACCCGCCCGGTGTACCTGGTCGACCTGGACTCGGCCAAGACCCTGACGGCCGGGATCGCCGTGCTGCAGCGGGAGTTGGGCAGCCGCGGCATCGCCCCGGCGGAGACCGCGCAGTCCCTGGCCTCCGGCTGGTGGGGCACGAAGATCACGTCGGTGCGGGTGTCGGACGACGAGGAGCCCTGGTTCAAGGGCGCGGCCGAGATGTTCGCGCTGGTGAGCGGCTTCGGGCTGGACGGCAAGGTCCGGGTCGACTCGGTGGCGATGCCGTACCTCCAGTACGACGGCTCCACCTACTACCCGAACCAGATCCTGGTGAACTGGTCGAACTACAAGTACAACCTGGCCGACGTGGTCCTGATGGAGGACGACGGCGACACCAACTACCTGGCCCTCGCCCAGGCGATCGCCGCCGTGCTGCTCACCATCGCCGACCAGGGCGCGTACATCCCGCTGGTGAACGCGGTGCTGGGCGCCATGCCCGCCTCCTGGTGGGTGGACGACCCGGACTACGTGGAGTCCTGGTACACCCTGGCCCGGAGCAGCTCGGGCCGCCTCAATGGTGCCCGGGGCAACGGCTGGATGACCGTCGAGCCGTACTACGTCCAGCAGTTCTGATCCGGCGCCGGCCCTGATCCGGCGCTGACCCTGATCCGGCGGCGGTCCCCCAAGGGCCGTCGCCGTGTCAGGAGGGCAGTCGGACCCGGACGGTGAGGCCGCCGCCGGGCCGGGCGGAGGCGGTCACGGTGCCCCCGTGCGCGGTGGCGACGGCCTCGACCACGGCGAGGCCGAGCCCGGAGCCGGCCGCGCCGCCGGCCCGGCCGCGACCCCGGTGGAACGCGGTGAACAGGGCCGGGACCTCCTCCGGTTCGAGCACCGGGCCCGTGTTGGTGACCGTCAGGAGGGCGGCGCCGTCGGCGGAGCCGGTGGTGAGCTCCACCGTGCCGCCGCGGTGGTTGTGGCGGACGGCGTTGGCCAGCAGGTTGAGCGCCAGCTGCCGGAGCAGCTCGGGGTCGCCGTCCAGCGGCGCGGGCCCCGCGGAGACGGTGAGGGCGACACTGCCGTCCCGGGCCTCCCCGGCCAGCTCGCGCACCGCCGCCGAGGCGGCCTCCGCCAGATCGGTGCGGCGCGGGCGGAGGGTGCCGCTCTCGCCCCGGGCCAGCGTCAGCAGGGACGAGATGAGGCTCTCGGTCCGGGCGTTGGCGGCCAGCGCGCGCTCCACGGCCGGCCGCAGGTCGGCCGGCACCCGGCCCTGGGCGAGCGGGATCTCCAGCGCGGTGCGCTGCACGGTCAGCGGGGTGCGCAGCTCGTGCGAGGCGTGGGCGGTGAACCGGCGCTGCGCGGTGAAGCTCCGGCCCAGCCGGTCGAGCATGGCGTCGAAGGTGTCGCCGAGCTCCCGGATCTCGTCGTACGGCCCGTCCAGGGCGAGCCGTTCGTCCAGGCTGCGGTCGGCGCTGATCCGGCGGGCGGTCGCGGTGACCTGGTGCAGCCGGGCCAGCGAGCGGCGCCCGGCCCACCAGGCGAGCAGGGCGGCGAGCACGGTGAAGACGGCGAGCAGGAGCAGGGAGCGGCTCAGCAGGTCGGAGAGGATGGTGCTGCGGAAGTCCTCGAAGCCCTGGGCGGGGGTGGTCTCGGCGGCCGGGATGCCGCCCGACGGGAGGGGCTCGGGGAGCACGGGATCCGGCAGGGGCCGCAGCAGGTCCCGGTTGGCCTGGATGAGCTGACGGGCGCTCAGCCAGTTGAGCGCGAGCATCCCGCAGCCGAGCACCGCGAACACCCCGGTGGTGACCAGGGCCAGCCGTCCGCGCAGCGGGAGGCGGCCGGCGCGGGAAGGGCGGTCGGCGCGCTTCACAGCCGGTACCCGAAGCCGGGGTCGTGGACGATCAGCGGCGGCTCGCCGAGCTTGCGGCGCAGCGCGTGCACCGTCACCCGCACGGCCGTGGTGGCCGGGTCGACGGCGGTGTCCCAGAGCCGGGCCCGCAGCTCCTCGGTGGCGACCGGGGCGCCGTCGGCGGCCAGCAGCTCCTCCAGTACGCCCAGCTCACGGGGCGTCAGCTGGAGCGGGCGGCCGTCGCGTTCGGCGACCCGGCGCACGGTGTCGAGGCTGACGCCGCGCCGGCTGAGCACCACCGGGGCGCGGTTCCCGGCGGTGCGGCGGCCCAGGGCGCGCAGCCGGGCGACCAGTTCGAGGTAGGAGAAGGGTTTGGCCATGTAGTCGTCCGCGCCGTGGCCCAGGCCCTCGACCAGGTCGGAGAGGGAGCCGGCGGCGGTCAGCATCAGGATCCTGGCCGGGTGCCCGGCGGCGGCCAGCGCCCGGCAGACGGCGTCGCCGCCCAGCACGGGCAGGTCCCGGTCGAGGATCACCACGTCGTAGTCGGCCTCGCCGGTCCGCCGCAACGCCTCCAGGCCGTCGTGGGCGACGTCGCAGAGCATGCCCTCGCCGCGCAGCCCCTCGGCGAGCATCGCGGCCAGCTCCCGCTCGTCCTCGACGATCAGCACCCGCATGACCCGCTCCGCTCCGTTCGCCCTGCCGCTTCCGGCTTCCCTGCCCCAGCCTGCCGGGCGGGGCGTTAGCCGCCGGTTAGGCGCGCAGTCACGGGGGGCTCACCGCGGACTCCGTAGACCTGGTGGACGTCATCCGTGAGTACTGCCAGGGAGAGTGGACATGGACAGCCCTTCGAGGACGGGCGCGCGGTGGATCGCCGCCGCCGCCGCGGCGCTGCTGCTGACGGCCGGGTGCTCGTCCGGGAGCGCGGCGCCCGAGGTCGCCGGGGCCGGCGGCTCGGGGCGGGCGAAGCCGCAGGACGACGACCAGGTGCGCCGCGCCTGGGTGGACTGCATGCACAAGCAGGGACAGACCGGAGTGGAGCAGGACAAGGACGGGAACATCGGCTTCCCCGCCGCCCGCACCGACTCCGGCCTGCCGCCCGGCTACGAGAACGCCACGCGGATCTGCGACGAGAAGGTGCCCGGCATCCACCAGGTGCAGCAGGCGAGCAAGGCCAAGTTCGTCGAGATGGGGCGCAAGTGGGTGGCCTGCGCGCGCAAGAACGGCTACCCGGACATGCCGGACCCGGACCCGAAGGACGGGATCGTGGTGGTCCCGCGCGCCGTGTTCGACGGCACCAAGTGGGACGCCGCCGCCCGCGCCTGCGACCCGCAGTTCCCGATGCCCGGCTACCGGATCGGCGAGTGAGCGTGGCGAGCAGCGAGGGGACCCGCGGGCACCGGCGGCGCCGGATCGCCGTCCCGGTGCTGGTGGCCGTCGTCGCGGCCGGGGGCACCGCGGCCGCGCTGGCCGGGCCCTGGGAGCGCGGCGGAGGAGCGTCCGACCGGGCCGCCGTGGCCTTCGACCTGGTGACGGTGGAGCAGGGGTCGCTCTCCAGCGGCATCCAGCTCACCGGGACGCTGGTGCACGACGCGCCCGTCCCGGTGGCCGCCGCCGGCAAGGGAGTGCTCACCGCACTGCCCGCCGTCGGCTCGGTGGTCAGGGCCGGGGAGCGGCTCTACGAGACCGACGGACAGCCGGTGGTGCTGATGACCGGTCAGCGCCCGCTCTGGCGCGACCTGGGCCCGGGGGCCGCGGAGGGGCCCGACGTCGAGCAGCTGAAGCGGAACCTGATCGACCTCGGCTTCGCGCACGGCCTCGGTCTGACCGCGGACCGCGCGTTCACCCCGGCCACCGCCACCGCCGTGAAGCGCTGGCAGAAGTCACTGGGCGTCAGGGAGACCGGCACGGTGGCGCTCGGCAGCGTGGTGATGCTGCCGGAGAAGGCGGTGCGGGTGCAGCAGCTCGGCACCCGGCTCGGCTCGGCCGTCGGCGGCGACCCGGTCCTGACCGTGACCCGGACCGACCTGGTCGTCACCGTGCAGCCCGCCGAGAACCAGGTCTCCCGGTTCAAGCCCGACGGGCGGGTCCGGATCAGGCTGGCCGACGGCACCACCGTCGACGGCCGGGTCCGCTCGCTGGTGCGCGGCTCCGCCGACGGGGAGGAGAAACCCGGCGCCGGATCGGACGGCCCGGGTGCGAAGGCCACTGCCGTCCTGGTGCTGGACGGTCAGGAGAAGGCCCAGCAGGCCGGGCCCTCCCCGGTGACGGTCACCGTCGTCGGCGACACCGCCGAGAACGCGTTGATCGTCCCCGTCACCGCCCTGCTCGCCCTGGACGGCGGGGGCTACGGCGTCCGGGTCTCCGAGGGCGGCGCCACCCGGCTGGTCCGGGTGCAGCTCGGCCTGATCGCCGACGCCAAGGCCCAGATCACCGGTCAGGTGGCAGCGGGTGCCCAGGTGGTGATCCCCAAGTGAGCCTCGAAGCACATGGGTCGACGGCTCCGGTGCTGGAGCTGTCGGGTGTCGGCAAGGAGTACCCGGGCACCCCGCCGGTGCGCGTCCTGCACGGGGTCGACCTGACCGTCCAGGCCGGTGAACTCCTCGCCGTGGTCGGCCCGTCCGGCTCCGGCAAGTCCACCCTGCTGGCCCTGCTCGGCTCCCTGGACCGGCCCGGCTCCGGCCGGCTGCGCTTCGAGGGGCGCGACCTCGCCGGACTGTCCGACGCCGAACTGGCGGCGCTGCGGGCGCACCGGATCGGCTTCGTCTTCCAGCAGTTCTTCCTGCTGCCCGGGCTCAGCACCGTGGAGAACGTGGCCACCGGCCTGCTGTACGGCGGCGCCCCGGCGGCCGAGCGCCGGGCGCGGGCGGTCGAGACGCTGCGCTCCGTCGGCCTCGGGCACCGGCTGGACCACCACCCGGACCAGCTCTCGGGCGGAGAGCGCCAGCGGGTGGCGATCGCCCGGGCACTGGTCGGCCGCCCGGCCCTGCTGCTGGCCGACGAGCCGACCGGCGCGCTGGACAGCGCGTCGGGGGAGGGCGTGGTCGAGCTGCTGCGGACCCTGAACGCCGACGGCACCACGGTCGTGGTGATCACCCACGACCGGGACCTGGCCGCCTCCTTCCCCCGCCGGGTCGGCATCCACGACGGCCGGATCGCCTTCGACGAACGCGGCCCCGCGAGCGCCGGAGGTGACGGGTGAGCCCCCGTCAGCGCTCCGCCCGACGGCGGGTCAGGCTGCGCCCGGCCGACCTGGTGCGGCTCGGCACGATCGGGCCGCGCACCCGGCGGTTGCGCACCGCGCTTTCCGCCCTCGGCATCGCGCTGGGGATCGCCGCCGTGGTCGCGGTCACCGGGATCGCCGGCTCCCACCAGGAGCACCTGCTGCGCCGGCTGGACCAGCTGGGCTCCAACCTGATCACCGTGACCCCGGGCAAGGGCAGCGACCAACAGCCGGTGCCGCTGCCGCCCACCGCCGAGAGGATGCTGGGCGCCATCGGCCCCGTCCAGCAGGTCACCGCGACCGGCGCCACCCGGGCCGAGGTCTACCGGAACGACCTGGTGCCGCCCCAACAGACCAACAGCATCACGGTGTTGGCCGCCCGTCCGAACCTGCTGGAGGTGCTGCACGCGAGGATGGGCAGCGGGCGCTGGCTGGACGGAGCGGGGGAGAACCTCCCGGTCACGGTGCTCGGCGACCGGACCGCCGAACGGCTCGGCGTGACGGCGCCGGGCGAACGGGTCTGGCTGGGCGGCCAGTGGTACACTGTCCTCGGCGTCCTGGCGCCGAACGAACTGGCCCCCGAACTCGCCACCACCGCCCTGGTCGGCTGGCCGCAGGCCGTCGCCCACCTCGGCGCGGACGGCACCGCCGCCACCGTCTACCTGCGCGCCCACCCCGAACGCGTTCCGCAGGTCCAGGCCGTGGCGGCGGCCAGCGCCGACCCGGCGAGCCCGGCCACGGTGGCCGTCAGCCGGCCCTCCGACCTGCTGGCGGCCCGGGCCGAGACCCGGTCGGCGCTGACCGGGCTGGTGCTGGCGCTGGCCGGGGTGGCCCTGCTGGTGGGCGGGGTCGGCATCGCCAACACGATGGTGGTGGGCGTGATGGAGCGCCGGGGCGAGATCGGCCTGCGGCGGGCGCTCGGCGCGCGCGGCGGGCAGATCGCGGCGCAGTTCCTGCTGGAGGCGGTGCTGACCGGACTCGTGGGCGGCGTGGGCGGTCTGCTCCTGGGCGTGCTCACCGTGTACGGCTACGCCCTGGCCCAGGGCTGGCCGGCCGCCGTCCCGCCGTACACCCTGCTCGCCGGGCCCGCCGTGGCGGTGGTGGTGGCCGCCGTGGCGGGGATCTACCCGGCGCTGCGGGCCGCCCGGGCCTCGCCCACCGAGGCGCTGCGCTCGGCCTGAGCGGTGGCGCGCTGCCCGGGCCCGTGGTGGAACGCGGGCCCGGGCAGCGGTGCGTGACGGCCCGCCGGGTGACGGCCTGCCGGGGGTGGCGTGCCGGGTGACGGTTCACCAGGTGACGGGCAGCTCCCGCAGGCCGTGGACGGCGGAGGAGCTGCGGTACTCCAGCTCCTCGAAGGGGACGGCCAGGCGCAGGCCGGGCAGGCGGCGGAACAGGGTGGAGAGGGCGATCCGCAGCTCGAACCGGGCCAGCGGCTGGCCCAGGCACTGGTGGACGCCGAAGCCGAAGGCCAGGTGGCGCCGGGCGTCGCGGCCGATGTCCAGGACGTCGGGGTCGGCGAACAGCTCCTCGTCGCGGTTGGCGGTGGAGAGCATGCAGACCACGCCCTCCCCGGCCCGGACCAGGGTGCCGCCCAGCTCGACGTCCTCCAGCGCCACCCGGGGGACGCCGTGGTGGACGATGGTCAGGTAGCGCAGCAGCTCCTCCACCGCGCCGTTGGTCAACTCCGGCTCTCCGCGCAGCCGTTCGGCCTGCTCCGGGTTGCGCAGCAGGGCCAGGGTGCCGAGCGCGGTCATGTTGGCGGTGGTCTCGTGCCCGGCCACCAGCAGGAGCAGGCCCATCGAGGCGGCCTCGGGCATGGTGAGCTCGCCGCGCGCGACCAGGCGGCTGATCAGGCTGTCGTCCGGGGCGAGCCGCTTGGTCTCGGCCAGTTCGGTGAGGTAGGCGGTCAGGGCGTCGACGGCCTCGGTCACCTCCTCGGCGGGGGCGGTGAGGTCCAGCAGGCTGCGGCTGTGGCGCTGGAAGAAGTCGTGGTCCCGGTAGGGCACGCCGAGCAGCAGGCAGATCACCAGCGAGGGGATCGGCAGGGCGAACTCGGCGACCAGGTCGGCGGGCCCGCCGCCGGCGGTCATCCGGTCCAGCGCCTCGTCGACGATCCGCTGGATCTCCGGGCGCATCGCCTCCACCCGCTTGATGATGAACTCCCCGGTGAGCATGCGGCGTTGGCGTGCGTGCTCGGGGTCGTCCAGCCGGATGAAGCTGGGGGTGGTGCGGTTGGTGAGCTCGCGCCGGCCCGGGGAGAGGAACGGGAAGCCCGGGTGCCGGGCGTCGGCGCTGAAGCGCGGGTCGGAGAGGGCGGTGCGGATCTCCTGGTAGCCCGTCAGCAGGTGGCAGGAGGTGCCGTCCCAGAGCCGGGCCTCGGTGACGGGGGCGGTCCTGGCGGCCTGGTGGTAGGCGGGCAGCGGGTCGAAGGGGCAGCGGCCGGCGGCGGCGGGCAGCTCGGTGGGGGCGGGGCCGGTGCGGCTCGGCCGCGGGGCGGTGGTGTCGATGCTCATGGAGTGGCGCTCCTTCGGGCGGGGGCTTCGGTGAGGCTGATGGCGCCGCCGGGGCAGAGGGCGGTGGCGAGCCGCACGGCCGGGAGTTCGGCGGGCCCGGGCTCCGGGTCGAGCACCCGGACCAGGCCGTCGTCCTCGCTCTGGTCGAAGACCGCGGGGGCGGTCAGCACGCACTGGCCGGAGCCGCAGCACCGGTCCTGATCAACGGTCACCTGCATGGGCGGGCACCTCGGTCCGTCTCGTGAATCGGTTTCCCTAGGCAACCAAGTCACTCTAGCCCCGTACCCATCGCACACGAAGGTCTTGGGCGCGCCGTGCCGGAAATGGCGGAAAACCGCCCATGGCGGGGCGGGTGGGGCCGCCGTCACCCCCTGCCCCTACGATGACGGCGCCCGTCCCCGCACACCAGGAGACCCGCGATCGCCGCCGACCTCGCCGCTCTCCTCCGGGGCGCCCTCGACCTGCTCGCCCGCCCCGGACTGCGGCCGCGCGAACTGGACCCGCACGCCACCAGCACCGTCGACGTGGCCGGCCGCCCGAGCGTCGGCCTGGCCGTCGCGCCGGACGGGCCGGTGGTGCTCTGGTCCGCGCTCGGCCCGTACGAGGAGTGGATGGCGGCCCGGCTCGCGGGGCCGTACCTCGCGCTGCACCTGGAGGCCGACTCCGGGTACTTCCACCTCGGGCAGCCGGCCCTGGTCCGGGAGCGCGGACAGCTCCGGCTGGTCGCCGAGCTGCGGCCGGAGGCGCTGGAGTCGGCGGGGGAGCTGGCCGCGGCGCTGGCGGTCTACCTGGACCGGCAGCGCCGCGCGCACGAGTTGGTCACCGCGGCCGCCGCCCCGTGACGTCCGGTCAGGTGCGGGCGGAGGCGTTCGCCCGAAGGTGTGCCAGCAGGGCGGGCACGTCGTTGTCCGGGTCGCCGTCACGGGTGACGGCGGTCATCGCCTGGAGGGCGGCGCGGGCCAGGCCGCCGTTGCCGGCCGGGGTGTCGGGGACGGTCCGGGCCCAGCTCTCCAGCAGGTAGCCCCACTGGATCAGCAGGCGGGAGGAGAAGCCCTTCTCCAGCGTCGCGAGCTGCGCCTCGCGCTCGGCGGGCGGCCGGCCGGCCAGGCCCAGCGCCTCGGTCAGCAGCAGCTCCAGCGCGTAGGCGCCGTACCGGGCGACCAGCAGGGCGAGCGCCATCTCGCCCGGCCCGCCCCGGGCCAGGGCGGTCAGGGCGCGCTCGTCCTGCTTCCAGGCGGCCTCCAGGGCGTTCACGGCCCGCAGCATCTGATCCGGCGTCATGTCGGGTCTCATGGCGGCACCGTAGCCGCTCGCCGGGGCCCCGGCGGCCGCCCGGCGTTCAGTGGGCCCAGGTGTTCAGCGGACCCAGACTTTCAGCGGACCCAGGTGCGGGTGAGGTCCTGGACGGCGGAGCCGTCGAGGTCGGCCAGCTTGGTGCCGGTGAACTCCTCGGCCCACCGCGAGGTCTGGACGCGGAAGGCCGGGTGCTCCTCGGTCAGGGCCGCGACGACCGGGGCGGCGGCCTCGGCGGGGGACTGGGCGTTGGAGAAGGAGATCCGGGTGCGGGTCAGGTACGCCTGGAGGGCCGGGGCGTAGGGGCCGGCCTGGTCCAGCAGGGCGGGGACGTCCAGGCCGAGGTTGGCGACGAACTCGCTGGCCACCGCGCCCGGTTCGACCACGGTGACGCCGACGCCCACCGTGGCGGCGACGGGGGCGAGCGACTCCATGAAGCCCTCGACGGCGAACTTGGCCGCGCAGTAGGCCTCGTTGAAGGGCTGGCCGACGATGCCGCCGACGCTGGTCACGGTGGCCACCCGGCCGCCGGAGGCGCGCAGGTGGGGGAGGGCGGCCCGGGTGACCGCCACCACGCCGAAGAAGTTGACCTCCATGGTGGCGCGGACGGCGTCCAGGCCGCTCTGCTCGATGGTGCCCACCCCGGCGGCGCCGGCGTTGTTGACCAGCGCGTCGAGGCGGCCGTGCTCGGCGATCACCTCGGCCAGGCAGGCGTCGACGCCCTCCTGGTCGGTCACGTCCAGGCGCTTGACCCGGACGCGCCCGGCCAGCCCCTCCTCGGCGGCCGCCCGGAGGAGCGGCCCGGCCTTGCCGGTGTCCCGCATGGTGGCGATCACGGTCCAGCCGGCCCGGGCGGCTCCGAGGGCGGCGGCCAGGCCGATGCCGGAGGAGGTGCCGGTGATCAGGACGGTCTTCTCGGGGGTGGCGGTCATGCGGGGTTCACTCCATCAGGGCGTGGTGGGCGGCCAGGGCGTGGCGGGCGACGCCGACGGCGCTAACCGGGGAACTCCCCGGTTCGCTTCCGAAGGTAACCGGGGGACTCCCCGTTTGTCCAAGTAGACTGATCACCCGACGAAAGGAACCGCCCGTGCCGAGCCAGCCGAGCCAACCGGCCCCCCTGCGGGCCGACGCCCGCCGCAACCGCGAGCGCATCCTCGAAACGGCCGTCCGCGCCTTCGCCGAGCAGGGCCCGGACGTGCCGATGGACGCCATCGCCAAGGCCGCCGGTGTCGGCTCGGCCACCCTCTACCGCCACTTCCCCCGGCGGGAGGAGCTGGTCGAGGCGGCCTACCGCAACGAACTGGCGCGGGTCTGCGACAGTGCCGCCGAACTGCTGGCCGAGTACCCGCCGGACCGGGCCATGCGGCTGTGGATGGACGGTTTCATCGACTACCTGACGGCCAAGCAGGGCATGGCCGGCGCGCTCCGCGCGGCCGTCGCCTCCGGCGCGGACCCGTACGCCCAGACCCTGGAGCGGCTCGGCGCCGCCATCGACTCGCTGCTGCGGGCGGGCGCCGAGGCCGGTCTGCTGCGCGCCGATGTGGAGGCGCTCGACGTCGGGCTCAGCCTCACCGGCGTCGCCCAGGTCACCGGCACCCCGGAGCAGCGCGAGCGGGTCGGCCGGCTGCTCGACCTGATCCTGGACGGGCTCCGCTACGGGGTGGAGCGGCAGGACTGACGGACCCTCAGTGACCGCGGGTCCAGCCGGGAGTCCAGCCGGGGGTCCAGGTGCCCGGGGCGTCGTGGCCCGGGGAGGCGGCGGCCAGGTGGGCGCGCAGGGCGGCCAGGGCGGGGTGGGCGTTGTCGCGGTGCCAGAGGAAGGAGTGCGGGTAGACGGGCGTCGGGTCGGTGACCGGGATGCGGCGCAGGTCGTGCCCGGCGGGCCAGAGCAGCCGGGTGTGCCCGCCCGTGAAGGTGGCCAGGGCCGGGGTGTCGGCGATGGTGTCCAGCAGGACGTCGGAGCCGAAGTTGGGGCCGGTCGCCTCGATGGTGAGGCCGAACTCCGCGGACAGCTCCGCGTAGTAGGCGGCCCACTCACTGCCGGGCAGCAGGCCCGGCATCCAGATCCGGTGCGCGGCCAGCTCGGCGAGCGTCACCGACCGGGCGCGCGCCAGCGCGTGGTCCGGGCCGGTGAGCAGGAGCAGCGGCTCGTCGAGCACCCGGACGGAGCGCAGGTCCTCGGGCAGCGGGTGGCCCGGTGCGGCCACCGCGCGGAACGACCCGTCGACCGCTCCCGAGCGGATCGCGGCCACCGCCTCCTCGATGCCGAGCAGCATCAGCACGTCCAACTCGGTCTCCGGGTGCGCCCCGTGGAAACCGCGCATCAGGCCCGAGCCCGCGCCGCGCGAGTTCAGCACGTCGATCCGCAGCGCGCGCCGGCCGGTGCGGACGGAGGCGAGGGCGCGTTCGGCGGCGCGCAGCAGCTCGCGGGCGTGCGGGAGGAAGGCCCGGCCGTCGATGGTCAGCTCCGCGCCGCGCGGGGTGCGGGTGAACAGCCGCACCCCGAGGCTGCGCTCCAGTGCGGCGATCCGCTTGGAGACGGCCTGCTGGGTGAGTGTCAGCTCGCTCGCGGCTTCCTGGAACCGCCCCGCGTCGGCGGCGGCCACGAAGGTGCGGACGGTGTCGAGGTCCATGGTCCGTCACTGTACGGGAACAACCACTGGTTGTGGCTCGGGGCCGGATCGTTGTTTGACCCCCGGGGATCCCGACACTTTTGATGTCCGAGGTCGCCCGCGGGTTGTGCGGGCCGGGCGGAGGGTGTGGTCCGATGGGGCGTCGGTTCGGGTGGTTCCTGGGTGCGTACGGCGTGAGCGCGCTGGGCACCTGGCTGGCCTTCGGCGCGTTCCCGGTGATCGCCGTCCAGGTGCTGCACGCCGGGCCGGCCGAGGTCGCCCTGCTCTCCTCGGCCGCCGCCCTGGCCGGAGCCGCGGCCGCCGTGCCGCTCGGGGCCCGGGTGGAGCACCGGCGCAAGCGGCCGGTCATGGTGGCCGCGGACCTGGTGCGGTGCGCCGCGCTGCTGACCGTCCCCGCCGGGTACGCGCTCGGCGCGCTCACCCTGCCCTGGCTGCTCGGCGTCACGGCCCTGGTGGCGACGGCCGAGGTCACCTTCCGCGCGGCCTCCGGCGCGTACCTGCGCACCCTGCTGCCCGAGGGCGAGCTGCTGGCCGCCAACGCCCGCCTGGAGGCGACGAGTTGGACGGCCACGGCGGTCGGCCCGCCGCTGGGCGGCGCCCTGGTCGGCCTGCTGGGCCCGGTCGCGACCGTGGCGGCCGACGCCGTCAGCCACCTGCTCTCCGCCCTGGGCCTCGGCGCGATCGGCGGCCGCGAGCCGGTGCGGCCCCGTCCGGAGGCCACCCACCGGCGGGACCTGCTCGACGGCTGGCGGCTGATCCTGGCCGACCCGGTGCTGCGGCCCCTGCTGCTGCACACCGCCCTCTTCAACGGACTGGTCACCGCCACCGAGCCGCTGCTCGCCGTGCTGATGCTCGGTCAGCTCGGCTTCGCCCCCTGGCAGTACGGCCTCGCCTTCGCCCTGCCCTCCCTCGGCGGCCTGCTCGGCGCCCGACTGGCCCGCCCGCTGGCCGCCCGCCTCGGCGAGTACCGGGTGCTGCGCGCCGCCGGCACGCTGCGCGCGCTCTGGCCGCTCGGCCTGGTCCTGGTCGGCCCGGGGACGGGCGGGCTGGTGGTGGTGACGGTGGTGGAACTCGGGCTGATCGTCTGCTGCGCCGTCTTCAACCCGCTGCACGCCACCTGGCGGCTGCGGCGGACCGGGCCCGGCCACACCGTCCGGGTCCTGACGGCCTGGTCGGTGACGACCCGCCTCGCCACCGGCCTGCTGACGGCCGGCTGGGGCGTGCTGGGCAGTGTGGTGGGGGTCAGGACGGCGCTCGGGCTGGCCGGTGCGGTGGTGCTGGTGACACCGCTGCTGCTCCCTTCGCGGGGGAATTCGACGAGGCGTTTCTGTCAGTGGTCGGCCGTAAGGTGGAACCAACGCTGAAGGGAGCGCCGGAAAGGCGCCCGAATCGCGTTTCCGCCGCTCTGTTTTCATTGCACTGTCGAATTGGGGGCTCCGCATGTCCGTCAACAGGATCAAGCACAAGGTCAACCACGTCTCCCTCGTGGTCGACAAGTCGGGTTCCATGCAGCAGCACGAGGCCCAACTGATCCGCGTGGTGGACGAGTTCGTGAAGGGTCTGCAGGAGGAGTCCGACCGGCTCGGGCACGAGACGCGGGTCAGCCTCTACGCATTCGACCACGAGGTGCACAATCTCGTCTGGGACATGGACGTCAAGCACCTGCCCTCGCTGAAGGGCCTTTACCGGGTCGAGAACGGAGCGACCGCGCTGATCGAGGCGGCGGTGAAATCCGTGGACGACCTGAAGAACATCTGGGAGGGCTACGGCGAGCACTCCTTCCTCCAGGTCGTCGTCACCGACGGCGAGGAGAACGCCTCCGGCTGCTCGGAGACCGGCAAGATGCACGTACGGATGCAGGCCGCCAAGGGCGCCGCCGTGCTGCGCTCCTGGACCGAGCGGATCCACACCGCGATGGAGGAGCTCCCCGAGCACTGGACCTCCGCGATCCTGGTGCCCAACTCGCTGGCCAAGCGCACCGCCCAGGAGTACGGCTTCCCCGCGGGGAACATCGCGATCTGGGACGCCGACTCCACCAAGGGCGTCGAGGAGGCCATCGGCACCGTCAAGTCGGCCGCCACCAGCTTCCTGCGCGGCCGCGAGCAGGGCGTGCGCGGCACCAAGAACCTGTTCGCCATGGGCCAGGACCTCAACGCCGCCGACGTGAATGCCAGCCTGGACGCGCTCGACGCCGGCAAGTACATCCTCGTCCCGGTCGACGAGCAGCTGCCGATCCGTCAGTTCGTCACGGCCGCCGGGCACCCGTACAAGACCGGCTGCGCCTTCTACGAGCTCTCCAAGCGCGAGAAGATCCAGGCCGGCAAGCAGCTCGCGGTGGCCGAGAAGGACCCGGCCACCGGCCGGATGACCGGCCGGGTCTTCACCGGCCCCGCCGCCCGCCGCCTGCTGGGCCTGCCCGCCACCGACACCACCGTGAAGCCGGGCGACAACCCGTCCTACACCGTCTTCGTCCAGTCCACCTCGGTCAACCGCAAGCTGGTGGCCGGCACCAAGCTGCTCGTCATGCTGTAGCGGTTCGGCCGGGCCCGGTCGGTTCGGTCAGGTCCGGCCCGGTCCGGCTCAGTGGAGGTGCACCTCCAGCAGGGTGCGGCGGAAGAAGGCGACCGCGTCCGCCGCCACCCGGCGGCGGACCGGCTCGCCCGACTCGCCGCCGTCCACGAAGAGCGGGTCACCTTCCGGAGCGACTCCTCGTCGATCAGTTGGCCGATCGCGGGGCAGATCAGGACGAACTCCTCACGCTGCTCCGGCGCGTAGCGGGCCTCGACCGCCATCAGAGGGCGCCGCCGCCCGTCCAGGGAGGCCGCCGGCCACCGGACCTGACGGCGACCCAGGTGGCGGGCCTTCAGACGGAGGCCTTCAGACGGAGGCCGCCGCGACGGCGGCGGAGAGCGACGGGAGGTACGGGCCCGGCCAGCCGTCCTCGCGGGAGTGGGCGTCGTTGGTTGCCCAGTCCTCGGCCCGCAGCATCATCGCCGTCATGCCCTGCCCGCTCGCCCCGGTCAGCTCCCCGCCCCCGCCGTCGCCGACGTAGCGGCCCGGCCCGGGCCGGTAAACCCGTTGAGGGCCGGTGCCCCTGCCCCGATGATCGTCTCCTGAGGAGCCCCGCCCCCGACCACAGGAGAGCGACGCGTGACCGAGCTCGACCAGCCCCTCGGTACCCATCTCGCCCACGAACTGGCGCACACCGCAGGGATGTTCGCCACCGCGGCCCGGCACCACCGCTCGTACCCGGGCCTGGACGACCCCGACCTGGTCGAGGTCGCCGCCGCCGTCCGGCAGGCGGCGGACCGGCTCGCCGAGGCGCTCGAGGACCTGGCCCACCTCGCGGCCCCGGGGCAGGACGAGGAGACCGGTGCCTGGCACCGGGCCCGGCACAGCGCCCTCGGCCTGCGCGACCACCTGGCCGGCCTCGTCCCGGCCTCGTACGAGAACGAGCGGCTGGACGACGGGCTCGGGGAGGTGGCCCGGTTCACCGAGCTGCGCAAGGCGCGCTTCCGGACCTACCCGCGCTGATCCTCGGGGCCCGGCGGACAGGTGGACCGCCTTCTCCGTCGGGGCTGAACGCCACCGCGTTCACGCCGCCGGCCCGGACCGTGATCAGCCCTGGTCCGGAGCGTCGGCCCGCTCGGTCGGTTCAGCGGTGACCTGCTCCAGCAGCGCCGTCGGCGACGGCATGACGGCGTACCAGGTGTTGGCGGTCTCGTCGGCGGCCGGGGCCCAGGCCGCCACCACGGGGAGTTCACAGTGGTCGCCGGCCTCCAACGGGGGCAGCGTCCAGGACATGCCCTTGGAGCGGACGTAGTCCACGCCCCACCCGCTGAACGAGGACCGGTGCACCTCGTCCATCAGCGCTGCCCACCGGCGTGGTGCCTCTCCCGCCTCGGCGGCCCAGCAGATCGCCTCCTCGTCGTTGCCCCCGATGGTGAGCCGGGTCGTCTCGTCCTCCACCGTGACGGCGGCCAGCACCTGCCCCCCGTCGTACCCTCCGTCGGCGCCTTCCGGAAGCGGCTCGGAGAGTCCCGCCGAGAACTGCACCCGCCCGAGCGGCACGAGGGCGTCGATCCGCCAGACCGCTGCGCGGCAGCCGGTCAGGGGGCCCCAGTTCCCGGGGTCGAGCTCGGGGTCGTACGGGGTCAGCAGCAGCTCGACGCGGGCCTCGGGCGTCACCCAGCGGGCGAGCGTACGGTCGCCGGGCAGGTGGAACTGCTCGTCGGGTCGCAGCGGAAGGCCGGTGCTCCCGACGGAGGTGGCGAAGGTCAACGGACCGAACGGCGTCTCGATGGCGGGCTGATCGGCGGAACGCAGGCGGGTGCGGGGGACGGTGGGGAGCAGCACCGCGTCAGCCTACTGCGGCGTGACCCGCCGAGAGCCGCCGTCCCTACCGAGGGCGGGGAAGCGCCGGCAGGTCCAGGGTCACGTGCAGGCCGCCCCCGGGGCCCGGGGTGAGGGTGAGCAGGCCGTGGTGGGCGGTGGTGACGGCGCTGACGATGGTGAGGCCCAGGCCGTGGCCGCGGCGGGCGGGGTCGGTGGCGGCGGTGCGGCCGCGGCCGCGGAGGAAGGGCTCGGTGAGGGTGGCCACGGTCTCGGGGGTGAGCGGGGCGCCGGTGTTGGTGACGGTCAGTCGGACGCGGTCGGGGTGCCGCGGGTGGGGGCCGGTGGTGAGGGTGACGGTGCCGCCGGTGGGGTGGTTGTGGCGCAGGGCGTTGTGGAGCAGGTTGAGCGCGGCCTGACGGAGCAGCACCGCGTTGCCGGTGGTGGGCGCCGGGTCGAGCGAGGCGGTGACGGTGGTGGCGTGGGCGGCGGCCTCGTCCCGGACGGTGGCCAGGGCCTCCCGGGCCGCGGCGGCCAGGTCGGTGGGGGCCAGTTCGGGCGGGGACTGGTCGAGGTCGGCGAGCTGGAGCAGGGCCTCGCTGACCTCGATGCCGCGCTGGTTGGTGTCCTGGAGGCGGGCGACCAGCCGGCCCCAGTCCTGGCCGCCCGGGTCGGCGGCGGCGACCTGGAGCATGGTGCGGGTGACGGCCAGCGGGGTGCGCAGCTCGTGGGAGGCGTTGGCGGCGAAGCGCTGCTGGGCCTCGAAGGAGTGCTGGAGCCGCTCCAGCATCTCGTCGAAGGCGTCGGCGAGTTCGGTGAACTCGTCCCGCGGCCCGCTGAGCGCCACCCGGTGGCCGAGCGCCCCGGCGGCGGCCCGCCGGGCCGCCCCGGTGAGGTCCTGGAGCGGCCGCAGCACCCGCCCGGCGATGAACCAGCCGCCGACCAGGCCGACCGCCGTCATCAGGGCCAGGGCGTAGCCGCCGGCCGCCAGCAGCGATTCGAGGATCTCCTGACGGGACGGCGCGTCCGAGCGGTAGCGCGGGTTGGAGGAGGTCAGCGGGTAGTTGGGGATGTACTTCATGGCCACGTAGATGACCGCCAGCGCCAGTGCCCCGGCCGCCACGGTGAAGATCGTGTAACTGAGCGTCAGGCGCATCCGGGCCGTCAGGCGGCGCGGCCTCGCGCGGGTGCCGGCGGGCGGGTTCACCGGACGCCCTCCTCGGGCAGGCCGAAGCGGTAGCCGACGCCGGGGACGGTCTGGATCACCCAGGGGTCGCCGAGGCGCTTGCGCAGGCTGGAGATGGTGATCCGGACGGCGTTGGTGAACGGGTCGGCGTTCTCGTCCCAGGCCCGCTCCAGCAGGTCCTCCGAACTGATCACCCCGCCCCGGGCGGCCATCAGCACCTCCAGGACGGCGAACTGCTTGCGGGAGAGCGCGACGTAGCGCCCGTCGCGGTAGACCTCGCGGCGGAACGGGTCCAGCCGCAGCCCGGCCTGCTCCAGCACCGGCGGGGCGGACTCGGCCGGGCGGCGGGCCAACGCGCGCAGCCGGACGACGAGTTCGGCCAGGTCGAAGGGCTTGGTCAGGTAGTCGTCGGCGCCGAGCTCGAACCCGCCGACCTTGTCGCCCAGGCGGGCGGCGGCGGTCAGCATCAGCACCCGGCAGCCCAGGCCGCGCTCCACGATGATCCGGCAGACCTCGTCCCCGTGGGTGCCGGGGATGTCCCGGTCCAGGACCACCACGTCGTAGACGTGCACGGCGAGCCGCTCCAGCGCGGCGTCACCGTCGCCCACCACGTCGGCGGCGATCGCCTCCAACCGCAGCCCGGCCTGCACCGCCTCGGCCAGGTAGAGCTCGTCCTCGACCACCAGGACCCGCACGTGCCGTTCTCCCGTCTGTGCCGCTCATGTCCGCTTGCGTGGTCCATTGGACCTCATCGGACGTATCGAAAACGTATCGGCCCGCGCGTACGTCCTCGCAACACCGCCCCCGGTCGACTGGTTCCCGGCAACACGGACCGACGAGGACGGGAGTACGGGATGGGCGTGCGACGGGTGGGCAGGCGGCGGTTGGCGGTGGGAGTCGTCGCGCTGGTGGTGCTGGGCGCGCTGGGCGTGTGGGCGGCGGGTTCGGGGGCGGCCGGTCTGCGGGGGATCACCGCCATGATCGGTGGCGGGGAGGCCGGGCCGGAGGACGGGGCGGTCCCCGCCGGGGCCGGGCTGAGCCCCTTCGACACCCAGGCCCCGGCGGTCGGCAAGCTCGACCCGGCGCTGCTCGCCGCCCTGCAGAAGGCCGCCGTCGACGCCCGCGCCAAGCGCATCGAGATCACCGTCACCTCCGGCTGGCGCAGCCGGGCGTACCAGCAGGGCCTGCTGGACCGGGCGGTGGTCGAGCACGGGACCCTGGACCGGGCCCGACGGTTCGTCAACACGCCGGACTCGTCCACCCACGTGGCGGGCAAGGCGGTGGACGTCGGGCCGACCGACGCGGCGTACTGGATGGCCGAGTACGGCCCGCGCTACGGGCTCTGCCAGGTCTACTCCAACGAGGTCTGGCACTACGAGCTGCTCACCACCCCGGGCGGTGCCTGCCCGGCGATGCTCCCGGACGCCGCCGGATGAGCGCGGACACGGTGCGGGCTCCCGAGGACGCCCCCGAGGACGCCCCAGCGGACGCCCTGGAGAACTCCCCCGAGGACGCCCCCGGTGCGGAGGAGGTGCGGCCGCGGTGGCGCCGGGGGCTGCGCCCGGCGGGGCTCGGGGTGCTGACCGCGCTCGCGCTCGCCGGGCACCGGCAGCTGCCGGACCTCGGCCTCGGACTGCGCAGCCTGTGGCAGAGCGTGCTGCCGTGGAGCGGGGTGGTGGCGGTGGGACTGCTGGGGTGGGCCGCGCTGCGGCGGGCGCCGGCGCCCGCCTGTGCGGCGGGGCTGCTCGCGGTGGTGTGGACGGTGATGTTCGGGCCGCTGCTGACGGCCGGTCAGGCGGCCGGTCAGGCGGCGGGCGGTGAGGGTCTGACGGTGGTTACCCACAACGTGATGGAGGGCAACCGGGACCCGGCCGGTACCGCCCGCGCCCTGCTGGCCGCCCACCCCGACCTGGTCGCCCTGGAGGAGGTGACGGAGGCGGCCTGGCCCGCGTACCGGGACGCACTCGGCACGGAGCTGCCCCACCACACCCGCTCCGGCACCGTCGGCCTGTGGAGCCGCCACCCCTTCACGGAGGCGGGCCGGCTGGTCATCGACCCCGGGTGGAACCGCTCCCTGCGGGCCGAAGTCCGCACCCCCTTCGGCCCGTTGGCGGTCTACGTGGCCCACCTCAACTCCGTCCGCCCGCACCTCACCGGCTTCGTCACCGGCCACCGCGACGGCAACATCACGGCCCTCGCCCAGGCGGTGGCGGCGGAGCCGCTGCCCCGGGTGGTGGTGCTGGGCGACCTCAACACCGCCCCCGACGACCACGCCCTCGCCCCGCTCACCGAGCAGCTGACCCTGGCCCGCACCGGCTTCGGCCTCACCTGGCCGGCCGCCTTCCCGGTCACCCGCATCGACCACGTGCTGACCCGGGGCCTGTCCGCCGACACCTGGACCCTCCCCGCCACCGCCAGCGACCACCTCCCCCTGGCGGGACGGCTCCGGCCGTGACGGTGGGTCAGGGGCGGCGCGGGGGCGGTCAGGGCAGGCACCGCCGGCGTGCGGCCTCGGCCTCGGCCTCGACGACCTCGGCGATCCGGGCCGCGAGGAACCCGGCCGTCCCGCCGGGGCTGGTGAACGGTGCCTCGCGCCGGTCGTCGGCCACCGGCGTGTAGGGCAGCACGGTCACGGCGGGGGACGGGACGGTGGGCGGCAGGGCGTCGGCGTGGTGGAGCACGAGCATGTCGGCGACGAAGCAGGTGACCGCCCCGTCGGCGTCCCGGCCGATCCACACCGGGTAGCACCCGTCGCCCGTGCCGCTGGCGTAGGCGATCAGGTTGGTGCCGGTCGCCGGGTCCTGGACCTCGACGGCGGCGGGCGCGCCCTCGCCCCAGAGCCCGGGGTCCCGGTGCTGCTGGTGGAACAGCTCCGGGAGCGTCGCGCGGCCGGTGGCGTCGAGGAAGCAGCCCATGGCGGTGTCGACGCCGAACCCGTAGTACTGGCCGGCCCCGAGCAGCCGGCCGTCCTGGTCCGGCCGCAGGGCGAGCTCCCAGGTGCTGGTCGGCCGGTCGGTGATGCGCAGCATCGCCGCCGGGGTCTCGCCCCAGTCCTCCCCCTCCCAGCGCATCGTGGCGATCAGCACCGGGTAGTCGCCCGGCGGCACGGTGACGGTGAAGGGGTCCTCGTGCTCGCCCGTGGTGCCCGGGTCCGCGGCGGTGACGGCGCCGGAGGGCAGATGGAGCAGGCCGACGGGCTCGGGTTCGGTGACGACCGCGACGCGTTCCTCCTCGTCGGCCAGGCGGCTCCCCGGCGTGAAGAGCGCCTCCAGGTGGCGCGGGGCCAGCGGTCGCGGCGCGGCCCAGCCGGGTGCGGCGGGGGCCGCCGGGGCGGGTGCGTCCCACGGTGCCGGCACCAGGTCGACCGGGCCGCGCAGACCGAGCAGCGTGGCGTCGGCGTACGCCGTCCAGGCACCGAACTCCGCCTTGGCGGCCGAGCGGTGCCCGGCCGGGACCTCGGCGCGCACGGACATCGACCCGTCCCCGGCCAGGACCACGGTGGCGCGGCCGTCCGGACGGACCGTCACGGTGAAGCACCGGCCGCCCTCGGGGTGCTCGGGGCCGGAGTCCGAGGCGTGGCGCCACTCCTGATACCGCCTCAGGTGCAGTCGGCCCGGCTCCAGCTGCCGGTACTCGTACTCGCGGTCGCGCCGGGCCGCCCCGTCGAGCAGGAACAGCCCGAGGTAGCCGTGCCGCCAGTCGACCAGGAACAGCGCCTTCGGCCGCCGGTGGACGGTGAGCAGGGCCGCGTACGGCTCGCCCGCGCCGTCCCGCCGGCGGGCCTCGGCCTCCGGCAGCCGGCCGACGCCGGCCCGGGCCACCGGATCCCAGCCCTCGTGGTACCCGACCTCGACCGTCGTCCCGCTCCCAGCCGTCATGCCCGCCCCTGCCGCGCTCCGCGTGATCCTCGAACGGGCGCCACCGTAGCCACGGCCACCGACAGCGGTGACGGCGGGGCGGGGAGGGCGGGCACCGGGGCCGCGCCGGTCACCGTGGGTGACGGGCGGCGGCGCACGGTGCGGGCGTCCCAAGGGAGGTCTCGCTGAGTGGCCGGGGCGGGGTCACACTGGGTGGTGGGGGTGGCCCCGAAGTGAAGAGGCGTCGTCATGAGCAGTCGGCTTCGCCGCCTGGGCGCGGCAGCGGCAGCGGTTACCTTGGGTCTCGGTCTCGCCTCCTGTGGCGATGCCAAGGAGTCCTCCGGCGGAGGAGGCGGTACGGCGAGCGGCGGTCAGGTCCGGATCGGGCTCCTGCTACCGGAGACCAAGACCACCCGGTACGAGCAGTTCGACCGGCCGCTGATCGAGCAGAAGATCAAGGAACTGGCCCCGCAGGCGCAGATCGACTACTACAACGCCAACGAGAACGCCACGACCCAGCAGACCCAGGTGGACACCGCCCTGACCAAGGGCGACAAGGTGCTGATCCTGGACGCGGTGGACGCCAAGGCGATCCAGTCCTCGGTGCAGAAGGCGCACGACGCCGGCGTGAAGGTGATCGCCTACGACCGCCTGGCCCAGGGCCCGGTCGACGCCTACGTCTCCTTCGACAACCGCAAGGTCGGCGAACTCCAGGGCCAGGCCCTGGTGGCGGCCGTCGGTGACAAGGCCGGCGCCGGGTCGATCATCATGATCAACGGCTCGCCCACCGACCCCAACGCCGCCGACTTCAAGGCCGGCGCGCACAGCGCCGTCGACGGCAAGCTGAAGGTCGGCAAGGAGTACGACACCCCCAACTGGGACCCGAACAACGCCAACCAGGAGGCCGCGGCGGCGATCACCGCGATCGGCGGCTCCAACGTGGTCGGCGTCTACTCGGCCAACGACGGCATGGCCGCCGGCATCGCGACCGCCCTCAAGGCGGCCGGCCTGAGCGTGCCGCTGACCGGCCAGGACGCCCAACTCGACGCCGTGCAGCGGATCCTGGCGGGCACCCAGACCATGTCGATCTACAAGCCGTTCAAGCCCGAGACCGACCGGGCCGCGCAGCTGGCCGTCGACTTCGCCCAGGGGAGGACCCCGGACGCGGCACTGCTGCCCGTCCAGGTCACCAACGGCAGCGGCAACCAGGTGAAGGCCGACCTGATCACCCCGGTGGTGCTGACCAAGGACAACATCAAGACCACCGTGGTCGCCGACGGCCTGTACTCCGTCGACAAGATCTGCACCCCCGACTACGCCGCCGCCTGCAAGGCGGCCGGCCTCCAGTAGGGGCCGGACGTCATGACGGGCGAGACCATACTGGCCCTGCGCGAGGTCTCCAAGCGGTTCGGCGCCGTGCAGGCGCTGACCGGCATCGACCTCGAGGTCGGGGCGGGGGAGGTGGTGGCCCTGGTCGGGGACAACGGGGCCGGGAAGTCCACCCTGGTGAAGGCCATCGCCGGGGTGCACCAGCCGGACCGGGGGACGATCGAGTGGCAGGGCCGCCCGGTCACCATCCACCGGCCGCAGGACGCCCAGCACCTGGGCATCGCCACCGTCTACCAGGACCTGGCGCTGTGCGACAACCTCGACGTGGTCGGCAACCTCTTCCTCGGCCGGGAGATCCGGCGCTTCACCGTGCTGGACGAGGTCGCGATGGAGCAGCGCTCCCGGGCCCTGCTGGACACCCTGTCGATCCGGATCCCCAGTGTGCGGATCCCGGTCGCCTCGCTCTCCGGCGGCCAGCGCCAAGTGGTCGCCATCGCCCGGGCGTTGATCGGCTCGCCGAAGGTGGTGCTGCTGGACGAGCCGACCGCCGCGCTCGGCGTCGAGCAGACCGCGCAGGTGCTGGACCTGGTCGAGCGGCTGCGCGAGCAGGGCCTGGGCGTGGTGCTGATCAGCCACAACATGGCGGACGTGATGGCGGTGGCGGACACCGTGGCGGTGCTGCGGCTGGGCCGCAACAACGGCGTCTTCGACCGCCGTTCGACCACCCGGGAAGAGATCATCTCGGCCATCACCGGCGCCACCGACAACGCGGTGACCCGCCGGCAGGCCCGCGGCACGGAGGGCTCGCCATGAACGGGCAGACTCCCGGCGGTGGCCACGAGCGCCACCCGCTCCCCGAGGACCGGATGCCGAAGGGCGGCGTCAACGCGCCCGTCCCGGTGGCGCCGAACGCGACCCCCGCCATCGACCCCCGGCTGATCGTGCGTCAGGAGGGCCTGCGGGGCTACCTGGGCGAGTTCCGGCGGCGGCTGCACAGCGGTGAGCTGGGCTCGCTGCCGGTGGTGCTGGCGCTGGTGGTGATCTGGGCCGTCTTCGGCAGCCTGGACAGCAGCTTCCTCTCGGCCCAGAACCTCTCCAACCTCTCGCAGCAGATCGTCGGCACCGGCATGATCGCGATCGGCGTGGTCTTCGTGCTGCTGCTGGGCGAGATCGACCTGTCGGTCGGCTCGGTCAGCGGCCTGTGCGCGGCGATCTTTGCCGTCCTGAACGTCACCCACGGCGTCAACGCCTGGGTGGCGATGCTGGTCGCCATCGCGGGCGGTGCGGTGGTCGGTGTGATCCAGGGCCTGTTCTTCGCCAAGGTCGGGGTGCCCGCCTTCGTGGTCACCCTGGCCGGAAACCTCGGCTGGAACGGCGCGATGCTGCAGATCCTCGGCGCCAGCGGCACCGTCAACCTCTCCGGGAACGACATCGTCTCCCGGCTCTACAGCACCATCTACGGCCAGCAGGCCGCCGCCTACGGAGCGGCCGCCGTCGCGGTGCTGCTCTTCCTCGGGGCCTCGCTGCTGGAGGCCCGCCGCCGCCGGAGCGCGGGCGTGCCCTCGCGGCCCGCCGCGGACATCGCGCTGCGCACCGCGCTGCTGGCGGTGGTCGCCTTCCTCGCCGCCTACACCCTCAACCAGTACAAGGGCCTGCCGCTGGCCCTGCTGATCTTCCTGGTGTTCATCGTGGTGCTGGACTTCGTGCTGCGCCGCACCTCCTACGGCCGCCAGGTCTTCGCCCTGGGCGGCAACATCGAGGGCGCCCGGCGGGCCGGCATCAACGTGGCGTGGATCCGGATCAGCGTCTTCGCGATCTGCTCCACCATGGCGGCGGTCGGCGGCCTCTTCCTGGCCGCGCAGATCCAGTCGGCCAGTCAGACCTCGGGCGGCGGCAACCTGCTGATGAACGCCATCGCGGCGGCCGTCATCGGCGGCACCAGCCTGTTCGGCGGGCGCGGCTCGACCTGGTCGGCGCTGCTCGGCGCCCTGGTGATCGGCTCCATCCAGTCCGGGATGAACATCCAGGGCCTGAGCAACGCGATCCAGTTCATGATCACCGGTGCGGTGCTGCTGGCCGCCGTGGTGGTCGACTCGCTGGCCCGCCGCACCCAGCGGGCGGCAGGCCGCGCCTGACCGTCCGTCAGGCGGCCGCCTCCCAGGCGAAGCCGTCCGGGTCGGTGAAGGACCCGACGCCGCCGGCCAGCACGACCCGGTGCGAGCCCTCGCCCTCCACCGGGACGCCGAGGTCCTTGGCCAGCGCCTTGCGCTTGTAGAGCGCCAGCTTGACGGAGCCGTCGGCGGCCGGGACGAACTCGGCGTACTTGCCGCCGAAGCTCCGGGCCACCGTCAGGCCGCGGTCGACGTAGAACTGCCGAGTGGCCTTCACGCTCTCGACGCCGATCAGCAGCACCAGGTCGTCGATCACGTGGGTGGCCGGGCCGTCGTCCTTCTTCGCCGAGGTGGCGATCTTCCAGATCGTGCCGTCCGGGGCCTGGACGACACCGCTGTAGCCCCAGAAGCCCTTCGCGGCGGGCTTCAGCACGGTGGCGCCGGCCCCGACGGCGGCGTCGAAGAAGTGGTCGACGGTCGACGGGCCGGCCACGGTGAGGGCGAGGGTGAAGCCGCGGAAACCGGCGGTGCCGGCCTCGGAGGCCCGGAGCTCGACGCGGTGGTCCACGCCGAAGGAGCGGTAGAAGGTGCGGGCCGCCTCGACGTCGGCCACCTCGAGGGTGACGGAGCGGAGAGCGGTGCCGGAAGCGGAGGAAGTGGTGTTCGCCATGACCACCACGCTAGGGGCCGGGGCACCGCCGGCGCTTCTCCGATCCTGACCGGTCTCGCGGGACGCTTCGCCATGGTGTCCGCCCGGCTCAACCGAGGACGTACTCGGCCGCGTTGGTGTGCCGGGCGCCGACCAGCCAGCCGGTGCCGGTGCCGTCGTCGTTGCGGCTGATCACGGTGGTGTCGTGGCCCGCGTGGACGCCGCGGTGGGTGGCGGCCGCGGCCGTCGCGGTCAGCAGGGGGACCGCGAGGGCGGCGAGGCCGAGTGCGCCGAGCAGGCGCTGGTAGGTGGTCATGCCGACCCCAACGCGCGGACCGACGGAGCGTCACCCCGGCTACGCCGCCCGGGCCGTGCGCGTACTGCACCGACCGGGTGACATCGCACTCGAAGGGGTTCGCCGTTCGGCCGGACGAGTTAACGGGCGTGACCTCGGCACTGGGCCGTTTGCCATGATCGGACCCATGCGAACCTTCGGCAAGGCGCTCGGCGCCTTCATTGCGGCATGCGCTCTTTCGGCCCTCCCCACCACCGCTTTCGCGAGCAACGCCACCGGCCAGGCCGGCAGCGGGAACGTGGCCATCGGCCAGGGCTCCCGGGCCGACAACGGCGGGGTCTCCTCCAACTACGCCAACGTCACCTCGGTGACCGCCGCCGACTCCAACGTCGGCAACACCCTCGACCTCTGGCCGGGAGCGGTCCTGGTCGTCCCGACCGCCCACTGACGCACCGCCCGCGGCGGGCCCCGGCCGGAGCGCTACGGCCGGGGCCCGCCCCCGCTCGACCGGACCCGAGGACGGACTGGTGAATCCGGAGACGACCCTCCTGTCGGTCTTCACGCCCGAAGGCAGGGCTGACCCGTACCCGGCCCTGGCCGAACTGCGGGAGAAGGAACCGGTGTTCTTCAGCCCGGCGATCGGCTCGTACGTCCTGACGCGCTTCGCCGACTGCCGGGCCGTGCTGGCCGGCCCCGAGTTCCTGGTCCCCGACCGGGAGTGGTGCGAGCGGAGGATCCCGGAGGGCACGGGGCACCCCGCCGCCGGGTTCTTCTACTCCTCCATGCTGGCCACCGACGGCACCGCCCACGACCGGCTGCGCCGCCCGGTGGTCCGCGAGCTGACCGCCCGTCGGGTCGCCGCGCTGTCGGCCCGGGTGGAGGAGCTCTGCACCGGGCTGCTGGACGGCTTCGCCGAGGCCACCGCCGGTGGCGCGGCCGCCGACTTCCAGGAATCGGTCGCCGTCCCGCTGCCGGTCGCCGTGGTCGGCGAGCTGATCGGCGTCCCGCCCGGGGACCGCCCGGGACTGCGCCTGCTGGGCGACGAGACGAGCAGCCTCCTGGAGCCCGTCCGCACCCCCGAGGACTGGGCCCGCGCCGACCGGGGCGTCACCGGGCTGCGGGAGTACTTCACCGCACTGCTGCGCGAACGCCGGGCCCGCCCCGCCGAGGACCTCGCCTCCGCCCTGGCAGCCGGACCGCCCCCGGAGGACGGCGGCCTGACGGAGCGTGAACTCGCGGACCTGCTGGTCCTGCTGTTCACGGCGGGGTTCGAGACCACGGTCGGGATGCTCGGCCAGGCGGTGCACGCGCTGCTCGCCCACCCCGGGCAGTGGGCCCTGCTGCGCCGCCGCCCCGAGCTGGTGCCGGCCGCGCTGGAGGAGTCGCTGCGCTGGGACGGTCCCGTGCCGATGACCGAGCGGATCACCTCGCGGACGGTCGAACTCGGCGGGGTGGGCGTCCCGGCGGGTGCCAGCCTCATCACCGTGATGGCGGCCGCCCACCGGGACCCGGCCTGTTTCGCCGACCCGGACGCCTTCCGGGTGGAGCGCACCGACGGCCGGGTGCTGGGTTTCAGCGCGGGCGCGCACTACTGCGTCGGCGCCGCGCTGGCCCGCCTGGAGGGCGCCGCACTGCTGCGCCAACTCATCGTCCGCTTCCCGGAGTTGAGACCGGCCGGCCCGCCGGTCAGACGCACCGGCGACGGACTGCGCGGCTTCACCCGGCTGCCGCTGACCGCCTGACCCCTGCCCCAGCCACCCCGAACCCCGCTCCGGAGGAGCCGACCCGTGTACTTCCTGCAGCGCGAACGCGCCGCCCTGGAGACCCACCTGCCCGGCCTGGACGCCGCCCTGGCGGCCCAGCCCCTGGAGCGGCTGGAGAGCGCGCCGAGCCCGGCCATCGGCGCGTTCCGCGCCTGCGGCGGCCCCGGCCTGCTGGTGCCCCGCGCCCTCGGCGGCAAGGGGGCGGGCGCCCTGGCGGCGGTCCGCCTCCAGCGGGCGGTCGGCGCCCGCTGCCCCTCGCTGGCGGTGGCCACCACCATGCACCACTTCTCGGTGGCCGGCCTGGTCCGCTCCGCCGCACCGGGCGGGGCGGAGGAGCGGCTGCTCGCCTCGATCGCCGCCGACGGCCTGCTGCTGGCCTCCGGCTTCGCCGAGGGCAGGGCCGGCCAGAACATCCTCAAGCCGCACATCACCGCCCAGCGCCGCGGGGACAAGGTGGTGCTCAACGGCAGCAAGATGCCGTGCAGCCTCTCCCGCTCGATGGACCTGCTCACCGCCTCGGTGCTGCTGGCCGACGAGGACGGTGTGGAGCGCCTGGCCGTCGCCCTCGTCCCCGCCGGGACCCCCGGCGTCGAGGTGCGCCCGTTCTGGCGCAACCCGGTGCTGGCCGGGGCGGAGAGCGAGCAGGTGGTGCTCACCGAGGTCGAGGTGGACCGCGAGCAGGTGCTGCTCACCGAGGTCACGGCCGACGCGGTGCCGGACGACCTCAACACGGCGGGCTTCCTCTGGTTCGAGCTGCTGCTGACGGCCGGTTACCTCGGCGTGGCGTCGGCGCTGGTCGAGCGCGTGCTGACCAGGCCGGGCGGCCCGCCCGAGGACCCGGCCGTCCACCTGGTGGAGGTGGAGGCCGCGACGCTCGCCGTCGAGGCGGTCGCCCGCGCCGTGGACGACGAGGACCAGCCCTGGGACGACGGCCTGCTGCTGGCCGCCCTGACGGCCCGTTACGCCGCCGAGGACGCCATCGCCCGCTCCACCCGCGGCTGCCTCTCCGCCCTCGGCGGGATGGCCTTCGTCGGCTCGGGGGAGGGCGGCTACCTGGCCTCGGCCGCCGGGGCGCTCGGCTTCCACCCGCCCGCCCGCTCCCGGATGGCCGGCCCGCTGCGCGAGTACCTCGGCGGCCGCCCGCTGCGGATCGGATGACCGGGGTGACGGCCGCCACCGGCTACCGGGTCGAGGTGGTGCGCGGCGTCGACGCGCTCCCGCCCGGGCTCTGGGAGCGGCTGGCCCCGCCGGACGACCCGATCTGGTCGCGCCAGGTGCTGCGCGCCATGGAGGCGGGCGCGATCGGCCCGGACGGGTACGCCCACCTGGTGCTCCGTCAGGACGCCCCCGGGGCGCGGGAGGCGCTCGCGGTGCTGCCGGTCGCGCTCTTCCCGCGCCTGAGGCTGGACGAGGTGGTCGGGGCCGAGGACCGGCGCCGCCTCGCCCCCGTCCGCCGGCACCTGCCCGGCCTGCTGCGGGTGCCGATGCTGTTCTGCGGTCACCTGCTGGGCCAGGGACACCTGCTGACGGACCGCCGGCTCCCGCCGGCGGCCCTGGACGCGCTGGTGGCCGGGGCGCTGGCACTGGCCCGGCGCGAGCGCCTGGGCACCGTGGTGTTCAAGGACTTCGCCCCCGCCGAACTGGGCCTGCTGCGGCCCGCCCTGGCCTCGGCCGGCTTCTTCCCGCTCCCCGCCCTCCCCGACACCGAACTGCGCCTCGGCGCGGGCGGGTTCGAGGAGTACCTGGCCCGCCTGCCCGCCAAGGCGCGGCGCAACGCCCGCAGCAAGCTGCGCCGCGCCGCCGCCTGGCCCGGCCTGCGGACCGAGGTGCTGGCCGACTTCGCCCACCTGCTGCCGCAGATGCTCGGCCTGTACCGGCAGGTGATGGCCCGGGCCGACCAGCGGCTGGACGTGCTCGACGCCGCCTTCCTGGCCGCCGTGCACGACGGCCCCCCGGCCGGGCGCCGGCTGGTGGCCTGCTTCGAGGGGGAGCGGTTGGTCGCCTTCCTGCTCTGCCTGTTCGCCGGCACCGGCGCCACCGGCGCCCGGATCGGCCTGGACTACCGGATCGCCCACCAGGCCGGGCTCTACCACGCGGTGCACCACGCGGCGATCCGGCTGGCCCTGGACTCCGGGTGCACCCGCATCCGGTTCGCCCAGACCGCCTACCAGCCCAAGCTCGAACTCGGCTGCGAGCTGGTCGAGCAGTGGTCCGCGATGACCCACCTGCGCCCGCCGCGGCGGGCGCTGCTGCGCCGGGTGCTGCCCCCGGCCCTGACCGCCGCCCGCGCCCGGGCCCTCGGCCCGCACGCCCCCGCCCCCGATCCCGATCCCGATCCCGAGAGGTACTCCCGTGCCGCACGTTGAGGTGGAACTGCCGATCGCCGCGCCCCCGGACCTGGTCTGGGCGGCGGTGGTGGACGTGGAGTCGTACCAGCACTGGATGGAGAGCGTGGACGAGGTGGTGGTGGTCGAGCGGAGCGACGAGCGCCACCGCACCACCGCCTGGTCGGTGCGGCTGGAGGGCTCGGTGCTGCGCTGGACCGAGGCGGAGGTGATCGACCCGGCCGCCCGGCGCTTCGACTTCCACCAACTCACCGGTGACCTGGGCGAGTTCCGCGGCCACTGGACGGTGCGGGAGGGCGCGGACGGCGGCAGCCTGGTGGCACTCGGCGCCGAGTTCGACATCGGCATCCCGCTGCTGGCCGACATGCTCAACCCGATCGCGGCCGACGCCCTGCGGGAGAACGCCGAGCAGATGATCGCCGCCCTGCGCGACCGCCTCGTCCCGGCCGCGGCGGTGACGGCATGACCACCGCCTCGTCCCGGCCGCGGCGGTGACGGCATGACCACCGCCACGGCCACCGAGGTCTTCGACCAGCTGCGCCGCCACCTCTCCGCCAAGCTCGCGCTGACCGGCAGCTTCGCCGGCCGCGGCGCCGTGGAGGCGGCCGCCGAGGGCGCCCGGGTCACGCTCTCCGACGGGCGCCGGGTGCTGGACTTCGGCTCCTACGCCGTCACCCTGCTCGGCCACCGCCACCCCGAGGTGCTGGCCGCGGTCCGCCGCCAGTTGGACACCATGCCCACCGCGACCCGCAGCCTGGCCAACCCGGTGGCCGCCCGCGCGGCCGGGCTGCTCGCCGCCCACCTCGGCGGAGCCCTGCCCAAGGTGCACTTCGGGCTGAACGGCTCCGACGCGGTGGAGGTCGCCGTCAAGCTCGCCCGGCTGGCCACCGGCCGGGCCAGGGTGCTCGCGGTGCGCGGCGGCTTCCACGGGAAGTCGCTCGGCGCCCTGGCCCTGACGCACAGTCCGCTCTACCGGGTCGGCCTGCGCGGCTGCGCGGTGGAGGTGGCGCACCTGGACCCGGCCGACCCGCGGGCCCTCGCCCGGGAACTGGCGGCCGGGCCGGTGGCGGCGCTGGTCTTCGAACCGGTCCAGGGCGAGAACGGTGCCGTCCCGCTGCCACCCGACGTGCTGCGCGCCTGGTGCGCCGCGGCGGTGGAGCACGGCGCCATGGTGATCGCCGACGAGATCCAGTGCGGTCTGCGCCGCTGCGGCGAACCCTCCCTGGCCCTGGCCCTCGGCCTGCCGGTGGACGGCGTGCTGCTGGGCAAGCCGCTCGGCGGCGGCGTGGTCCCGCTCTCCGCCCTGGTCTGCTCCGAGCGGCTGTACGCACCGCTGGACGCCGACCCCTTCCTGCACTCGGCGACCTTCGGCGGCCACCCGCTGAGCTGCGCGGCCCTGCCGCCCGCCCTGGAGCTGACGGACCGTCTGGCCGGGCACGGCCGGGCACTCTCCGCCCTGCTGGACACCGGCCTCGCGGAGCTGCGCGCCCGCCACCCCGAGGCGGTGCGCGAGGTGCGGGGGCTGGGGCTGCTGCGCGGGGTGGACCTGGACACCCCCGCCCGCGCGGGCGCCACGGTGCTCGACCTGGCCGCCCGCGGCCTGCTGGTCTCGCCCTGCCTGGGCCGGCCGACCACCATCCGGCTGCTGCCGCCCCTGGTGGCCACCGAGGCCGAACTCGCCGAAGGGCTCGGCCTCCTGGACGCCGCCCTGCTCGCGGTGACCACCCGATGATCGCTCCGGCTCGACGAAGGACGGACATGCCCACGCGTGAGGAACTGGCCCTGGTGGTCAGGACGACCATCTCGGACGTGCTCGGCACGGAGGTCGAGGAGGTGCAGGAGCACACCAGCCTGCTGGCCGACTACGGGATCGACAGCCTGGAGCTGATGGAGATCGGCTCCCGGCTGGAACGCACCCTGGCCCTGCGGATCGAGGTCGAGGACCTGACCCGGGCCGAGGACGTCGGCCAGGCGATCGACCTGCTCGCCCTCCGTACGGCGGGGGCCCGGTGACGGCGCGTCAGGGCACCCGCCGCCCGGACGGCGGCCACCGGGTCGCGGTCACCGGGATCGGCCTGAAGACCCCGGCGGGCAACGAGGTGCAGGAGGCGTACGAGACGGTCCTCAAGGCCCGCCCCACCGCCTCGGTCTCCGCGCTCCTCACCGAGCGGGGCGTCTCGGTGCGGATCGCCTGCCTGGTCCCGCCGTTCGACGTGGAGTCCTACCTGACCCGCCGCGAGCTCCGGCAGATCGACCGGGCCGCCACCCTGCTGCTCTGCGCCGCCTCCGACGCCGTCGCCTCCGCCCGGTTCGCCGACTGCGGCGGCCTGTCGCCCGAGCGGGTCGGGGTGCAGATCGGCACCGGCATGGGCGGCCTGGCCAGCATGGAGCAGGTCACCACCGACCACTGGGACAGCCCCGGCGACCTCCCCGTGCACACCGTCCCGCGCACCATGGCCAACTCCGCCGCCTGCCGGCTGGCCCTGCGCTACGGCTACCGGGGTGCCTGCGCCACGTACTCCTCGGCCTGCGCCAGCGGCACCACCGCGATCGGCGAGGCGGCCCGGCGGATCCGCTACGGCGAGCTGGACGCGGTGCTGGCCGGGGGAGTGGACGCCCCGGTCACCACGGTGATCGTCGGCGCCTTCGCCAAGATGCGCGCGATGTCGGTGCGCAACGACGAACCCGCCCTGGCCAGCCGCCCGTTCGACACCGACCGGGACGGCTTCGTGATGGCCGAGGGCGCCGCCGTGCTGGTGCTGGAGCGCTGGGAGACGGCCCTGGCCCGGGGCGCGACGATCCTGGGCGAGGTGGCCGGGTACGCGGAGAACTGCGACGCCTTCCACATCGTCGCCCCGATCGAGGACGGCGGGATGGCCGCCCGCTGCATGCGGCGGGCCGTGGCCGACGCCGGTCTGGCACCGGCCGCCATCGGCCACGTCAACGCGCACGGCACCTCGACGGTGCTCAACGACCGGGCCGAGGCGCGGGCGGTCGAGCGGGTCTTCGGCGCCGGCACGCTGCCGGTCACGGCGATGAAGGGCGTGACCGGCCATCTGATCGGCGGCTCCGGCGCCCTGGAGGCCGCGCTCGGACTGCTCTGCGCCGCCCGGGGCGAGGTGCCGCCGATCGCCAACCTGCGCAGCAGCCCGGAGGCCGGGCTGGTCGACCTGGTCCGCGCGGCGGCGCGCCGCGTTCCGCCCGGGCGGCCGGTGCTCTCCAACTCCTTCGGCTTCGGCGGCCAGAACGCCTCGCTCGTGCTCATCCCCGCCTGAGCCGCCGTCACCTCCCCTCCTACGCTGGGACGATGCCATGCGAATCCTGCTGACCGGCGCGACCGGAGTGGTCGGCACCGAGACCCTGGGCCTGCTGCGGGCCACCGGCCACACCGTGGTGCCGGTGGCCCGCCGGGCCACCCCCGAGGCCCCGCTCCCCTGGCGGATCGGCGCCGAACCCCCGCCCGCCGCACTGGCCGGCCACTGGGACGTCATCGTCCACGCGGCCGCCACCACCCGCTGGACCCTCACCCGCCAGGAGGCCGTCGCCGCCAACCTCGGACCGCTGCGGGCGGTGCTGGCACTGGCCGACCGCGACACCCACCTGGTGCAGGTCTCCACCGCCTACGTCGGCGGCACCCGCAACCCCGGGGACCTGCGCGGCGCCGAGTTCGAGGGCTACCGCAACGGCTACGAGTGGTCCAAGGCCCGCTGCGAGGAGCTCGCCCGCGACGAGCACCCCGGCCCGCTCACCGTGGTCCGCCCGCCGCTGGTGGTCGGCCGCAGCGACGACGGGCGGATCGCCCGCTTCTCCGGCCCGTACACCATCCTCCAGGCCCTGGTCTCCGGCCTGGCCGCGGTGGTGGTCGGCGACCCGGACGGCTACGCCGAGATCAGCCCCGTCGACCAGGTCGCGGAGGTGATCGCGGCCGCCGCGCTGGCCGCACCGCCGGCGGCGCCGCGGACCGAGGTGATCGCGGCGGGGCCCGCCTGCCTGAGGCTCTCCGAGCTGCTGGACGTCATCTGCGGGACGCTCAACTCCTGCCGCGCCGCGCACGGGGCCGCGCCGATCGCCCGCCCGCCGCTGGTCCCGGTGGAGCGCTGGGACCGGTTCTTCCTGCCGCTGGCGGACCGTCACCTCTCGCCGTTCCAGGCCCAGGCGGTGAAGCTGCTCGCGATGTTCCAGAGCTACACCGCGATGACCGAGCCCTTCGCCCCCACCCACCCCGTCCGCGACCCCGCCACCGTGATGGCCACCGCCGTCCGGCACTGGGCCGGGGCCAAGCCCCGGCTGGCGCTGGCCCGCCCGGAGCCGTGGACCCGCTTCGCCACGGCCTCCTGAGGGGTGCTCAGCGCGGCCGCAGGCCGTCGGTGATCACCGTCAGGACGCGGTCCCGGGCCTCGGCGTCGGTGCCGAGCCGCTCCACCGCCGCGCCGGCGGCGACCAGCAGGGCGATCAGTTCCGGCACCGCCAGGCCGGGGCGGACGGCCCCGGCCCGCTGCGCGGACTCCAGCAGGGCGGTGAGCCCGCCCCGGATCGCCTCGCTGGGCCCGTGCAGTGCCGCGTGGGCGTCCACACCCGCCTCGGCCAGTGCCCGGGTGAACTCGCCCTTGCCGACGGAGCTCTCGACCACCAGCCGGAAGCAGCCGAAGAAGGCGTCGGCCGGGTCCTGCCCGGCGGCCAGCTCGGCGACCCGGGCGGCGACCTCCTCCAGCCGGCCGACCATCACCGCCTGGAGGAGCGCCTCCTTGGTGGGGAAGTGCCGGAAGAGGGTGCCGACCCCGACCCCCGCGGCCCGGGCGATCTCCTCGGTGGGCACGGCGGTGCCGCGGGTGGTGAAGACCTCCGTGGCGGCGGCCAGCAGCCGGGCCCGGTTACGGGCGGCGTCCGCCCGCAGCGGGCGGTCCTGACGGTCGGTCACCCTGCACCACACCTCTCGCCCGCCGGGGGCGGGAAAGCCTGGACAAGCGGAGTCGCCAGTCCGTATCGTCGTAAACGGAGTCGCTGGTCCGATTCTAGCGGCCGAACCGACAGGGGTGGATCATGCCCGGAACCACGTCGCCCGGCGAGGTCTTCCGACGGCTCGTCGAGGCGATCGGCGAGGAGCGCTACGGCGACCTCGCCGCGCTCTACGCCGAGGACGCCGTGGTGGAGACCCCGTTCCAGCCGGCCGGCCCCCGCCGGATCGAGGGGCGCGAGGCCCTCGCCGAGCGGTTCGCCCTGGTCGCCGGGGCGACGCCGGTCCGGCTGACCGCCACCGGAGTGGTGGTGCGCCGGACCGACGACCCCGAGGTGGTCGTGGCCGAATGGGACTACCTGGTGCACCACCGGCCCAGCGGACGGGAGTTCACCGTCGCCAACGTCCAGGTGCTGCGGGTGCGGGACGGCCTGATCGTCCACAGCCGGGACTACCACGACCACCTGGCGCTGGCCGTGGCCGACGGCCGGACCGAGGAGCTGGTGGCCGCCCTGCGGGCGTCCTGACGGCGGGTCAGCCCCTCCCGACGGTCAGGTCCGGGCCGGTGCGGGGGAGCGTCCACGGCGCGAGCGCGCGCGGGGCGGGCCGGTCGCAGAGGGTCTTGACGATCAGCGAGCCGATCGGCTGCCCGCTCGCCGAGTCGTCCCTGCCCACGTACGGGTTGTGGGAGAGCGCGAACTGCCGCGTCCCGTCCCGGCTCCCGAGCAGCAGCGTGCTCCAGCCGGGCAGCCCGCCGTCGTGGCCCCAGGCCGGCTCGCACCCCGGGCCGAGGTCGATCCGGAGCACGCCGAGCCCGTACGTCCCGTTCGGGACGCCGGTCGGCACGGTGGTGGTCAGCGCGGCCATCTCCGCCGGGCGCAGCAGCCTCCCGCCGAACAGCGCGGCGTGGAAGCGGTTGAGGTCGGCGGTGGTGGAGATCCCGTTGCCCGCCGCGTCCACCACGCTCGGGTTCAGCCGGGAGATGTCGGCCGGGCCGGCGGGCATGTCCAGGTACGCGTGGGCGTGCGGGCCGCCGAGGCCGGCCTGCGAACCGGGGAAGGAGGTGTGCTCCAGGCGCAGCGGCTCGACGATCCGGCGCTCCACCTCGCGCTGCCAGGGGCGGCCGGTGACCTTCCGGACGATCATCCCGGCGAGCACGTAGTTGGTGTTGGAGTAGCGCCAGCCCTGGCCGGGGGCGAAGTACGGCGGGTGCTCGACGCCCACCGCGACCAACTCCCGTGCCTGGTGGTCGCGGTAGCGCCAGTCGCCGTAGGCGTAGTCCAGCAGCTCGGCCTCGTCGTCGACCAGGAAGCGGTCGTCCTCGGTGAAGTTGAACAGGCCGCTGGTGTGGTCGAGCAACTGGCGGACGGTGATCGCGCCGCCGTTCGGGACCACCCCCGGCAGGTGGCGCTCCACCGGGTCGTCCAGCCGCAGCCGGCCCTCGCCGGCCAGCTGGAGCACGACCACGGCCACGAAGGTCTTGGTCACGCTCCCGATCCGGAACCGGCCGTCCGCGCGGGCGGGCCGGCCGCCGTCCAGCTCCGCCAGGCCGGCCGCACCGCTCCACCGGGTGCGGCCGATCCGGATCTCGGCGAGCGCGGCGGTCGCCCCGCCGTGCTCCACCAACTCCCGCAGCTCCTGCTGCCCGTCCACCCGGGCCCGCCGCTCCTCCCCGGCCGCCACCGGTACGGCGACCGCCGCCGGAGCCACCGCCAGCACGCTCGCCCCCGCCAACGCGGCGGCGGCGAGCCGCACCCCCAGCCCTGCCATGACGCCCCCTCTCCCCGGCCCCGCTCGGAGCCGGGCCACCACCCTCGCACCCGCCCCGCCGACGGCGCCTCCCCCTCACGGGGTGCCGGGGCCGCGTCCGGGGATGAGCCTGACGAGGGGTCGGATCCTCCTGGGGGAGCTTGACGTGGGAGAGGGCGGACACGGCGCTCGGCGCGTCCGTGCCGTGTGCCTTCCCCGCTCTGCAGGTCCCTACAGGCCGGCGCCCAGGTCACGTCCTCCGTGCGCGCCGGGGAGGACCCAGGCGGTCGCGGAGGCGTTGTGGGTCAGGAAGGGGGTGAGGGCGTCGCGTTCGGCCAGGCGGGTCTGGACGCGGGTGAAGAGGGCCGGGTCGCGGAGGAAGGCGCAGAAGAGCAGGCCGCGGTCGGCGGGGCCGTCGTCGTAGGACCAGCTGCGCCGCAGCATGCGGGCGCCGCCGTCGAGACGGGGGCTGCTGAGGCGGACGTGGGAGGTGGCGGGGATGACGTAGGAGCCGTCGGGGTGCTTGGCGTAGATGTCCGGCTCGTCGTGCTCCGCGTGGCCGGTGAGCGGCGCCCCGGTGTCCGCGCGCCGCCCCATCACCAGGTCCCGGCGCTCCTTGGGGAGGGCGGCGAAGGCGGCGGTGTCCATCCGGATCCGCCGGTAGACCAGGACCGTCCCGTCGGCGTGCGGCCCGGGCGGCCCCCAGAGGCCGGGGTCGTCGGGGGCCGGGTTGGCGGTCCCGTCCTTGAAGCCGAAGAGGTTGCGCGGCGTCTCGCCCCCGGCGGCGGGCGGCAGGAAGCCGGCCTGGCTCCAGCGGACCGCCGCTCCGGCCCGCCCCGCCGCGGTGACCAGGTGCTCCGTCAGGATCCCGGTCGTCCACGGCTGTTCGGCGGCGAGCTGCACCAGCAGGTCGCCCCCGCCGCGGGCCGGTTCGAGGCGGTCACCGGCGAAGGCGGGCAGCTCGGTGAGCGCCTCGGGCACGTCCAGCCGCAGCCGGCCGGCCAGGCCGGGGCCGACCGCGACCAGCGAGGTGACCGGCGGCGTGCCGGTGAGGCGGGCGTCACCGAGCGAGCCGTCCGCCGCCCCGGCCAGCACCGCGCCGAGCGAGGCCAGCAGACCGCGCAGCGCGTCCCGGCCCGCGTCGCCCGGCAGGTCGAGCGCGAGCAGCCTGGTCACCGGGAGCTGGGGGTGGGTCGGCCCGGACTGCCGCGCGCCGTGGAAGGGCACGGCCGCGGGCGGGGGCGGCCCGGCGGGGGAGCGGTGCGGCGCACGGGTGAACGCGGCGGCGCCGGCCGCGCCCGCCCCGGTGGCGAGGGCCGCGGTGATCAGGGTCCGCCGGTCGATCCGGGGGCGTGCGGGGGCCGCCGCGACCTCCGGGTTCGCGTGTTCGGTGTGCATGCCGTCCATTCCAGACGGTAGAACACGATCCATGCAATTCCTCCGTGGTTCCATGAAGTTGATGCGCCGTCAGGCCGGGGCGGCCTGCCTGGCGGTCCTGGGCGTGCTGGCGGCGTCCGGCTGCTCCTCGGGCGGCGAGGGCGGGAGCTCCGCCGACCGCCACCCGGCGGGCGCGGTGATCCGGGTGCCGGCCGACGTCCCGACGGTGCAGCGGGCGGTGGACATCGCGCTCCCGGGTGACCTGGTGCTGGTCTCGCCCGGCACGTACCGGGAGAGCGTGCGGATCGCCAGGCCGCGCGTGGTGCTGCGGGGCACGGACCGCAACGCGGTGGTGTTCGACGGCGGCCTCAAGCTGGTCAACGGGATCACCGCGACCGGCGCCGGCACGGTGGTGGAGAACCTGACCGTGCGCGGGTACCTCGCCAACGGCGTGCTGTTCACCGGCGTCACCGACGAGAAGCTCCAGCGCCACGGCGCCGGCGGCTCGGCGTACGACCCGCTGGACACCACGCGCTTCCCCCCGGTGGAGGGCTTCCGGGCCACCAGGGTCACCTCGTACGGGAACGCGCTCTACGGCATCTACGCCTTCGACGCGCGCGGCGGGATCATCGAGGACTCCTACGCCTCCGGGATGGCCGACTCCGGGATCTACGTCGGCCAGTGCAAGCCGTGCGACACCCTGGTGCGGGGCAACACGGTGGAGCGCAACGCGGTCGGGATCGAGATCACCAACGCCTCGGAGAACCTGACCGTGGTGGGCAACCGGGCGGTGGGCAACCGGGTCGGAGTGACCGTCAACTCCAACGACCTGGAGTCCTTCGCCCCGCAGCACGGCGCGGTGATCGCGGGCAACGTGGTCGCCGACAACAACTCGGCCGACTCCCCGCAGCAGGCCGACGGCGGGTTCGGCATCGGCATCGGGATCGGCGGCGGCGTCGACAACCGGGTCGAGCGGAACCTGGTGACCGGCAACCGGGCGGCGGGCGTGGTGGTCACCGACCCGCCGGGGCACCCGGCGAGCGGCAACCGCGTCACCGGGAACCGGGTCACCGGCAACGGGGTGGACCTGGTCGGGGCGGCGCTCTCGCCGAGCAACTGCTTCACGGGCAACGGGCCGGGCGTCCAGAGCCCGGCGGGGCTGGAGCAGTTGGCGCCCTGCGGGGCGGCGGCCGGCGGCGCGCCGGTGCCGGCGGGCCGCGCGGCGGTCGTCCAGGCCCCGCCCGGCACCCCGTTCAACGAAGTCCCCGCGCCGCCCGCGCAGCCCCCGCTCCCGGACCCGAACGCCCCCGCCGTCCCGGCCGTCGGCCTCCCGGGCCCGGTCGACCCGGGCGGCTACCCGCTGCCGACGGGCGTCTGAGCGACGGCCGTCGATCTCCCGGGAACGGCCGTCGGTCTCCCGGGAACGGTCGCCGGTCTCCCGGCCAGGGGCTCCCCCGGCCGTCCGCCGGATGGGTGACGGCACGTCAGCCGGCCGTCGGCCAGGGCACCCGGGGGAGCCGGGCGTCCGGCAGCGGGCCCTCCAGGTCGAGGACGGTGGGCGTGGGGAGCCCGGCGATCCGCATGGTGACGCGGCGCAGCCCGCCCTCGGCGTCGATCCAGTAGGTGAGCGGGGAGGCGGCGGTGTCGCGGTCGGCGGCCCCGCGCGGGCGGGGGCCGGAGATCCGGTCGTGGGCGCGGCCGTCGATCCGGTCGCGGCCCAGCCAGCGGGGGCCGGACTGGGCGAGCAGCAGCGGGTTGTCGGGCCGGTCCGCACCCAGCTGGGCCAGCATGTTCAGGCCCGCGTCGAGCGGGCCGGTGCCGAAGGGGCGGGAGGCCCAGCCGCCGCGCGGCACGTGGTCGGCCTGCTCCCAGGCGGGGCCGTCGACCCCGGCGGGCGCCGCGGCCAGTCCCAGACCGCCCGCGTCCCAGACCACCAGGCCCTCGTCGACGGTCCCGGCGGGACCGCGGACCCGGTAGCCGCCCGCGGCGTGCCGGGTGCGGTAGTCGATGACGCCGTGCACCTCCGTGACCAGGCCGCCGCCCTCCTCGGCCGTCAGGGAGACCCGGACGGGGCCGCCGCCGTACAGGGTGAAGCGGGACAGGGCCAGCCGGGAGGCCTCCTCGGTGCTGAGCGGGCGGCTCTCCTCCTGGCGGTCCGTCAGCCGCCAGGCCGTCACCCCGCCCGCGGCCAGCAGGGCGGCCGCGAGGGCGGCGGCCACGGCGGTGCGGCGCCGGGGGCGCCGCTTCTTCTCGGTTGCCACGGTGGGTTCGTCCTCCGGACGCTGTGGTCGGGCAGGGGCCCCGGGGTGCGTCCCCGGGGCCCCTGGTGTTCCGGGTGCTCCGTTCGTCGGTGCGTCAGGCGGTGCGGCGCCTCCTGAGCACGATCAGCACCACCGCGCCGAGCACCACCAGCAGGCCGCCGCCGGCGACCAGGTACGGGGTGCCCGCGCCCCCGCCGGTGTTGGCCAGCGGCCCGGAGGGCGGCGTGGTGGGGGCCGGGGCAGGGGGCTGCACCGTCGGTGTCGGCGTCGGGGTGACCGTCGGCGTCGGGGTGGGGGTGGGCGTGGGTGTCGGGGTCGGGGTCGGCGGGATCAGGGTGTTGACCGCCGTGGTGGTGACGCCCGCCTCCAGGTGCTCGTCGTCCAGCACGACCGGTCCGAGGACCGGCCGGTCGGGAGCGCGGTAGCCCTGCGGCGGGCTGACCTCCTGCCAGTAGTAGCTGCCGAGGTCGGCCTGGCTGGTGCAGGTGCCGTCCGCCCCGGTGGTGCACGCGCCGTCGACCTTCGCGTCCGGCGTGCTGCCGTCGGTCTGCAGGCCCGCGGTGTCGTTGCTCTCCCGCCACAGCTGGAACACGGCCCCCGGCAGCGGCTTCCCGTCCTGGTCGTTCTTGACCAGGCGCAGGGCGCCGCGCTGCCGCTGGAACCCGAAGTCGAAGCTGTGGTCGTTCTGCCCGGCCCCGCCGGTGGTGAGCGCCCGCTCGACGTAGGTGCCGCCCGGCGGGACGGTGCCGTCGGAGTCGGTCAGGCGGTTGTCACCGACGTTCGCCGCGGTCGGCACCCAGTGGTACAGGGGGCCGCCCGCGGCGTAGTCGGCCGGGTCGTCGAGGCGGACGGTGTACGCGGTCCTCGGCTTCAGGCCGCCGGTGACGTTGCCGTCGTCGAAGTAGTACTCGCCGCGCGCGGTGGTCTTCGTGCTGCCCACCTTCGTGCCGTCCGCGTCGTACAGGTTGACCGTGGCGCCCACCACCGGCTTCTGCTCCGGCAGTTGGAGCCCGGAGCGCTCCGGGTCGTACCAGACCCGGTTGCCGATCTGCAGCGGTGCCCGCTCGCAGAGCACCTCCAGGTCGGCCATCGCCGCGCCCTTGCCGAACCGCGACTGGCCGTTGGACAGCTCCTGGCCGAAGCCCGGGTCGGTGTCGCCGGTGCGCAGCGTGAACATGGTGCCGGCGCTGACGATGTTGTTGGCGACGTCGTAGCCGGAGGTGGCGATGGAGTTCTCCACCTTGGAGAGCGCCAGGCCCGCGAAGGCCGGGTACGGGTGGCCCCAGTCGTACGGGCGGGTCTGCTTGAAGTAGTTCTTGTTGCGGACGGTCGCCCCGCAGCCCAGGTTGACGTCCAGCACGTACGAAGTGCCGGACTTGCAGGCCTTGTTGAAGTCCGCCGAGGCGAGCACCGCGACGAAGCCCGGCGGCTGCGGGTTGGTGGCCGAGGGGAACGCGGCGGCCTGGTCGGCGTAGCGGTCCCGGAAGGCCAGCAGCATGGAGCCGTCGGTCTCGAAGCCGATGTCGCCGAGCTCGGGCTCCGGGTACACGCCGCAGATCTGACCACCGGTCATCGGCTGGGTGTCCGTCCACGGGTACCAGTAGTAGCCCGGGCAGGTCGAGGCGGGAACGCCCCGGTGGTCCAGCGGCTGGTCGAGGACGACCGCGCCGAAGACGCCCGTCGCCGGGTCGAACTGCCGCACCACGGCCCGCAGATCGGCGATCTTCTGGGTGGACTGGCCGGAGCAGACGCCGCCGAGGTAGCCGACGCCGTCCTGCAAGCCGAGGCCGAACGGCCGCCAGTCCTCCGGGGAGGGGCAGTCGGCCACCGGGACCGGGTAGACGGCCTTCGGCTGCGCGGCGGCCGGCACGGTGGCGTCGTACCGGTACAGCTTCCGGTCGTGCAGGTTGACCACGTACAGGTCGCGGCCGTCCTCGGTGAGCTTCAGCCCGCCGAGGCTCTCCCGGCCGACCGGGGCGTAGAAGCCCGGGTCGTCGGCGCCGGTGTGCGCGCTGGTGCCCGCGTCCGGGACGGTGGCGAACAGCGAAGTCGCCTTCGTCACCGGGTCGGTGACGTAGATCGCCCCCGGCCCGCCGGGCCCGTACGCGGTGTTCCGCTTGGCGTGGGCCGAGCTGAACAGCCGCCGGTCCTCGCGGTTCCAGGCGATGCCGAAGACGTTCCCCGTGTCGGCGGCGGTGGAGACGTTCGTGACGTCCTTGTTCACCCCGCGCGCCCGGTACGGGAAGGTCACCAGCGTGCGGCTGGTGCCCGGTTCGATGTTCGCCGGCTGGCAGGCGGTGGCCAGCGGGGCGTTCGCCTGGCAGTAGTCCGACGGGTTCCACAGGCCGGTGGTGAAGGTGACCTGCCTGCCGTCGGAGAGGTCGACGAACTCCTCGTTGCTGCTCAGCTTCGTCGGCGCCCCCGCCAGGCCCTCGCGGGAGGCGAAGGCCGGGAAGAGCACGCCGGGCCTCGGGTTCACGACCTCGACCCGGTACCGGCCGCCGGTGCTCCCGGCGGCCGGGGTCAGCGTCACGGTGCCGTCGGCGGCGGTCACGGCCGTCCGCACCACCCCGTCCACCCCGGTCAGGGTGACCGTCACCCCCGCCAGACCCGGCTCCAGGGCCGGGCTCCACAGCCCGTTCTCGTCGACGGCCCGGACCACCCGGACGGTCACCGACCCGTCCGCCTCGGCCGAGGAGGCCGAGGGCGCCGCCACGGTCGTCGCCGTGGTCACGGTGGCGAACGCCGCCACCAGTGCGGCGGCCCGTCCGGCCGCCCGGCGCCCCGCGTGCCGTCGCGGTACGGGCGCCCTGGTCTGCTGCTGTATCTGCGTCATGCCCTGCTCCCGCTCGTCGGGAAGGCGCGCCGGACCGACGCCGGCGCATCACCTGAATGGCGTCGCGTACACACCATTCGGCCGAATCGTAAGCGGAATCAGGACATCCGGCGGGCCGGACAAGGAAATTGACGATCAGTCAGGAAGCACGCCCGATCGTCCGTGTGCACCCGGTGCGCCCCGGCGTGCCCTCGGTGTGCCCTCCTCAGCCCTTGATGTCCACGTGGACGTTGAAGCGCACGGTCACGACGGTCACGAACACGTTGCCCTGCACCTTGCGGGTGGCCAGGGTCTTGCCGACCGACCCCTTGCCCTTGGCCTCCTTGTCCTCGGGCTCCAAGGACTCGAAGCGGGAGAACGGCGAGGACGCGACCTCGGTCGACAGCGCGCCCAGCCGCTTCCACTCCGCGCGCAGGTTCGCGTACTGCGCGGCGGTGAGGGTCTCGCTGAAGGTCATGTCGATCTGACCGCCGTCGACGTACTGGCCGCACGCCTGGCGGAAGAGGTCGACGGTGCTGCCGGTGAACTCCTCGTCGGTGCCGTCGTTGGCGTCGGCCAGGCCGATGAGCGCCGCCTGCTTGGCGGCCACGGTCCGCTTCTCGTTCATGTGGCAGCACTGTCCCGCCCCCGGCCGGGGCCCGTCACCCGGTGGCACGCACTCCGCCACCGGGCCTGACGGACCGTCAGGAAGGCGTGCCGGTACGGATGGAGCGCATCCGGACCGCCGCGTACACGCAGCCCGCCAGGGCCAGGTCGGAGAGCAGCATGAAACCGATCGAGTAGCTGCCCTTGGCGCTGTAGATCGCCCCCATCACCAGCGGCGGCACGAAACCCCCCAGACCGCCGACCGCGCCCACGATGCCCGTCACACTGCCCACCCGGGCCACCGGCGTCACCTGGGCGACCAGGGCGAAGACCGCGCCGCTGCTGGTGCCCAGGCCCGCCGCCATCAGCAGGAAGGCGATCGTGCCGACCGGGCTGAGCTCCGGGTCGAAGGCCTGGACGATCGCGAACAGCGCCGTCAGCGCGAGCGACCAGGCGGTGACCACGGCCGGGTGGACCCGGTCCGAGAGCCAGCCGCCCAGCGGGCGGAACACCACCGTCACCAGGGCGAAGCCGGCCGCCTTGGTCCCCGCGTCGGTCGCCGACAGCTGGTACCAGGTCTTGAGGTAGGTCGGGAGGTAGACGCCGAAGGCGACGATGCCGCCGAAGCCGATCGCGTACAGGGCCGACAGCTCCCAGGTGACCCGCAGCCGGCCCGCCGCGGCCAACCGCTCGGCCAGCGGGGCGGTCGGCACCACCCGGTCCGGGCGGTCACGGAGGAAGAGCAGGGCGAGCACCACGTACACCGCGAGGGCCACCGCCATCACCGTGAACGGCAGGTTCTCGTCGTGCTTCCACAGACGCGGCGTGAAGTAGCCCGACAGGGCCACCCCGCCCATCCCCATGCCGAACACGCCGACGCCCAGACCCCGCTTGCGCGGCGGGAACCAGGAGTTCACCAGCGGCACGCCGATCGCGAAGGTCGTCCCGCCCAGCCCCAGCAGGAACCCCACCGCCAACAGCGCCCCGTACGAACTCCGCGCCGGGATCAGCAGCAGTACCGGAAGGATCGTCAGCCCCGACACCAGCGGGAACATCAACCGCGCCCCGTACCGGTCCGTCAGCGCACCCACCGGCACCCGCCCCAGCGAGCCGACCAGCACCGGCACCGCCACCAGCAGCGACTGTGCGAACGAGGACATGTGCAGCGTCTTGTCGAACTCCCCGGCCAGCGGCGCGACCAGGTTCCACGCCCAGAAGGTCAACGTGAACCCGACCGTGGCCACCACCAGGTTCACGTACGCGGCCGGGGACACCCGCTCCTCCGCAGCACTCACAGGGCGCTTCCTCTCCGTCCGGCGGTCCGACGCCCCATCACAGCAGCGCACCCCCACCCGCCCCGGCCACGCCGCACCCCCACCCGCCGCTGTCCGTCGAATGGAGCAGCGCCCACCGGGCCCAGGTGTCCGGCAGGATGTCGTCCCATGGGTAGGGGAACGGACAGTGACGAGGCCTACGTGCTCGACCTCTGCGACGAGCACCTGGGCGAGACCGCCGAGCGGCAGCGCCGCTTCGACTGGCTGCGCGGCGACCCCGGCACCGACGGGCGGCGCGCCCGGCTGCCGGTCGACGGGTACTGGCCGGGGCACAAGCTCGTGGTCGAGTACCGGGAGCGCCAGCACCACGAGGCGGTCCCGTTCTTCGACAAGCCGGACCGACTGACCGTCAGCGGCGTCCACCGCGGCGAGCAGCGCGCCCGCTACGACGCCCGCCGCGACAGCGAGATCCCCGCCCACAAGCTCCGCCTCGCCGTCATCCGCCCCGAGGACCTCGACGCCGACCCCCGCGGCCGGCTGCGCCGCCGCGACCGCCGGGCCGACCTGGCCGCGGTCGCCGCCGTCCTGGACCCCGTCCTGCGCACCTGGCCCAGCGACGAGGACCGTGTGGTCGACGCCTTCCGCACCTGGCTGGCCGCCGACGGCTGGACCGTCGTCCCGCCCACCGACCCCTACGCCGACCTCGAAGCGGTCCGGCCCGGCGAACGTCTCATCGCCGAGGCCAAGGGCCGCACCAGCGCTCCCGGCATCGACGCGGACATCGCCTACGGCCAGATCCTGCGCCGGATGACCGCCTCCGGGCCGGGCGTGCGCTACGCCTTGGTCGTCCCGGTCTCCGCCGCCGACCACGCCCTGCGGGTCCCGGAACACGTCCGGCGGATGCTCGGCATCACCGTCTACGCGGTCGACCCGGACGGGGCGGTCGCGGTCGTGGGGTGAGGGATTGACGGGCCGTCAGGGCGGGGCAGGGCGGGTCAGCGCAGGGGGCGGCGGTGGAGGGTGCCGTCGGGGGTGAGGACGAGGAGGGGGCCGGAGGGGAGGGGGTAGGCGTCGGCGGCGGTGGGGGCGGTTCCGGCGGGGGTGCCGTCGGGGTGGAGCAGGAGGAGGGCGGTGTCGGTGGGCAGGACGATGAGGCCGGTGGACGGGTCGCGGCGGGCGAGGTGGTCGCCGGGGTCGGTGCGCTGCCAGCGGAGTTCGCCGGTGAGGGTGTAGAGGCTGGTGGTGGTGCGGGTGCCGTGCTCGCCGTCGCCGGTGAAGCGCTGGGTGAGCAGGTCGGGCCCGGCCAGCAGGCAGGCGCCCGCGCGCGGGACGGGGAGGGGCTGCGGGGCGGGGGCGGTGGCGCGGACCAGGGAGGTGCTGCTGCCGTCGCCGAACAGGACGGTGCGGGTGCCGTCCTCGTCGGTGCAGGCGTTGACCGCCTCCGCCGGGACGGGGGCGGACGCCGTCCAGCCGGAGGCCCCGCGTTCCAGGCTCCGGTAGTGGGTGCCGGGGGAGCGGAAGACCAGGACGGCCCGGCGGCCGTCCGCGGCGGGGAAGAGCTGCGGGTCGCTGCCTTCGAGCCCGGCGGCCGGCCCCGGTGCGTCGGCCGGCAGGTCCAACCGGTAGGCGCCGCCGGTGGTGGGGCGGAGCACCAGCGCGTCCTGCGGCGAGTCGGCCCAGAGCACGAGGTCGGCCCGGCCCGGCTCGGTCCGCAGTCCGCTCCCGGTGCGCCAGAGCACCGACGGCGCCGGGGGCTGCCCGTCGGACGGCCCGGAGGCGACGGCGTCGGGGCACCGGCGCAGGCAGGAGACGTACGGCCGGGCGGCCATCTCCCGGTCACGCCAGAGGACTCGGCCGTCGGCGGTGACCCCGCGCAGCTCCTGGCGGACGCCGTCGAGGACGAGGGCGCCGTGCTCGTCGGCGTCCAGGATGACGGAGGCGGCCGCCGCGCCGGGCGGTGGGCCGTCCGGGGTGCCGGACGGCCGCGCGCACCCGCCGGCGGTCACGGTCAGCGCCGCCGCGAGGAGCGGAACGGCGAGGAGGCGCGTCGCGCCCCGCGGTGCTCTCATGGTCGTCCCTCGTCCCTCGTCGCTCGTCTTCGCGCGCATCCGTGCCGGGGGGGCCGGGCCGGGCCCCCCCCCCCCCCCGCCCCGCCGGGGGGGGTTTTGGGGGGGCAGCACCCGACGCGGCCCCCGGCGTAGCAGGTGGCGGTGACCCTGAAGTATGGCGTGTAGGG
>NZ_JBITBY010000012.1:270458-288434 GCF_044452665.1 Kitasatospora sp. NPDC051853
GGGGGGGGGCGGGCCCCCCCGGGGGTTCGCTCTGGGGCCGCCCGCGGCGGGGGGGGCGGCCGGCCCCCCCCCCGGGGGGGGGGGGGCGGGGCCCCCCCCCCCCCCCCCGACTGCCCGTCAGTAGGTGATGTAGGCGGAGCAGCTCTCGTCGCGGCCCCGGGAGTCGAAGGTGGCGTTGCCCTTGAAGTAGGGCTTGTCGGTCTTGGAGATCCGCTTGTTGACCCTCAGGCTCTTGGTCTGGCCGCCCCGCACGTCGTCGCCGCTGGTCCAGGCGTACACGTCGGTGCCGCTGCCCTTGCGGACGCGCAGGTAGACGTTGTTGTGGGCGTTGCCGTTGCGCTCGATGGTGAAGCTGACCTCCTTGACGTAGACGGTGTTCTGCGAGGCGTGGTCGTACTCGGTGCCGATGCTGAGCACGCCGGTGCTCTTGGAGCACTCGTTGTACTTGGACACCGCGGAGGCCGACTGGGTGCCGGCCAGCGTGGCGACGAGGCCCGCTCCGGCGAGGACGGCGATCAGACGGGCGGAGGTGCGGCGTGCACGGGTGTTCATGGTTCCCCCTGGGCTCTCGGCCTGGCCGGCCGCCGCCGTGTGCGGCGGCCGGTCGAACAGGGGAAAACCTAGGTCCGGCACCCCGCCCGGCTCGACCGACCAGCGCCGTAACCGCCCTGCGGTGGAAGGCGACCGACTGCACGCCGGGCTGACCCGGCGGTCAACGCACGGCCTACCGCCGCGGCCGCCGTCCGGCGGGGAACGCGACGGCGCCCCGTACGGCAACCGCCGTACGGGGCGCCGAAATCCGGCGGGGGCGCGGGGAGCTCAGGCGCCGTCGGGCGCCGCCTTCCCGCCCGGCACGACCAGGCCGCACTCGTACGCGAACACCACCACCTGGGCCCGGCTGGAGAGCGCGAGCTTGGCCATGGCCCGGTTGAGGTGGGTGCGGACGGTGGCGTCGCTGAGCACGAAGCGCTGGGCGATCTCCCGGTTGGTCAGGCCCTGCGCCACCTGCACCAGGACCTCCCGCTCCCGGTTGGTGACGGTCCGCCAGCCCGGCGGGAGGTCCACCACCGGGCCGGCCGGCGGCGCGTAGGCCTCGACCAGGCGCCGGGTGACCGAGGGGGCGAACAGCATGTCGCCCTCCGCCACCGCGTGGATGGCCGTGACCAGCCGCTCGGGCGGGGTCTCCTTCAGCAGGAAGCCGCTGGCCCCGGCGCGCAGGGCGCCGTAGACGTACTGGTCGAGGTCGAAGGTGGTGAGCGCGATGACCCGGCTGGCGGCGGTCTCCGGCCGGGTGAGGATGCGGCGGGTGGCCTCGATACCGTCCGTGACGGGCATCCGGATGTCCATCAGGATCACGTCCGGGCAGGTCTCGGCGGCCTGCCGGACGGCTTCCTCGCCGTCGGCGGCCTCGCCGACGACCTGCACACCCGGTGCGTTTCTCAGCAGGGCCACCAGCCCGGCCCGGACGAGCAGTTGGTCATCGACCACAAGGACAGAGGGCATCGAGGGACGTTCCTCCCGAAGAGACGCCCGGCCCCCCGGCCGGGCGCGGCGGTCACCGGTGCTCACCGTGCTGCCCCAGATCCTGACGTGTTCCACCACGCCGTTCAAGCGGCGGTGGTCCGACGGGCCGTCACCTGCGGAGCACCCGTCCCGTCCAGCCCGGCCCGTCCGGCCCGTCCCCTCCAGCCTGTCGCGCGGCCGGCCGCGGCCGATCCGTGCTGGAATGGGCACGGTCCTGGACGTCGAGGCGTGAGGCGGTGCACCGTGAACGAGCCGGTCCGTTGGGGCAGTGGGGATCCCGGTCCGTTCTTCCACGGCACCAAGGCCGTGGTGGCGGTGGGGGACCTGTTGGAGCCGGGGTACGGCTCCAACTACGGCAAGGGCGCGAAGGCGAACTTCGTCTACCTGAGCGCGACCTTGAACGCCGCCGTCTGGGGAGCCGAGCTGGCGGTGGGGGAGGGGCGCGGGCGGATCTACGTGGTCGAGCCGACCGGAGCCTTCGAGGACGACCCGAACCTGACGGACCGCAAGTTCCCCGGCAACCCGACCCGCTCCTACCGCTCCCGCCTGCCGCTGCGGGTGGTCGCGGAGCTGCGGGAGTGGCAGGGCCACTCGGAGGAGGAGCTCGGGCAGATGCGCGGCCACCTCGAAGCGCTCAAGGCCCGGGGCGTCGAGGCCGTCAACGAGTGACCCCCCGCCCCTGGGGTCCGTGCTCGGGCAGCCGAGTGTCCGTCAGGCCGCGGGCGGCGGGCCGCCGTCCGGTGACCGGGTGAGGCGCGCGGCGAGGCCGGCGAAGTAGCTGCGGTGCAGGGCCGGGAGGTCGATCCGTTCGGGGTCGAGCAGCCAGAGCAGGTGGGCGCCCTCCAGGAAGGCCGCGGTCTCGGCGGCGAGGATGGCCGGGTCGGTGCCGGGCGGGGCGGTGCCCTCGGCCGCGGCGCGCTCGAAGAGGGCGGTCAGGTGCGCCCGCAGGGCCCGCCCCCGGTCGCGGAACCAGTCGTGCAGGGCGGCGCCGGGCGTCAGGTTCTCGGCGGTCAGCGTGGTGTGGAGGGCGGTCAGTTCCCGTTCCGCGGCGGCGGTGTGCTCCGCGTCGCGGACGAACCAGGCGAACGCCTGCTCCAGGGTGGGTTCGGCCCCAGGGGTGGCGCCGAGCCGGGCCAGGGCCCGCCGGTCGGCCTCCGCGAGCACCTCCCGGACCAGGCCGTCCTTGCTGCCGAAGTGGTGGATCAGGGCGGGGGCGGTGGTCCCGGCCCGCTCCGCGACGGCGGCCAGGCCCGTGCCGCGCACGCCCTGGCGGGCGAACAGTTCGATGGCGGCGTCCACCGCCGCGCGCCGCCGTTCGACGCCCCGCTGCTGCACCTGTCCCTTGACCCCGGCCATGGGCCCAGCCTGCCGTGGCAGGGGCGACGGTGTCCAACCCCGCCGCCCGGCCGGAAAAAAACCGGTGCGCGTCCGGCCCTTCACCATTATCTTGAACGACCATGCAGGAAAATGAGATCGTGAACCTGACCGGCCGTGAACTGACCGTCCCCGTCGACGGCCTGGAGCTGTGGGCGGAGGAGTTCGGCACCGAGGGCGACCCGGCGGTGCTCCTGGTGATGGGAGCACAGGCCCAGGGCGTGCAGTGGAACGACGGACTGGTGGCCCGGCTGGTGGCCGGTGGCCTGCGGGTGATCCGCTACGACCACCGGGACACCGGCCGCTCCTCCGTGGTCGACTTCGCCACCCGCCCCTACACCGTCGGCGACCTCGCCACCGACGCGCTCGCCGTCCTGGACGCCGTCGGCGCCCGCCGGGCCCACGTGGTGGGCGCCTCGCTCGGCGGGGTGATCGCCCAGCGGCTCGCCGTCTCCCACCCGGAGCGGGTGCTCAGCCTCACCGTGCTGTCCGCCCAGCCGCTGGGCACCGACACGGCGGCGGCACTGGCCCGGATGCTGGCCGGCGAGCAGCCGCTCGACGGTGAACTGCCGCTCCCCACACCGGAGCTGATGGCCGCCCTGATGGCCTCGCTGCCCGACCCGGGGGCCGGGGCGGAGGACTACCTGACGGTCCGGCTGCCGCTCTGGCAGGTGCTGCACGGCCCCGAACTGCCCTTCGAGGCGGCGGAGTACGAGGCCGTGGAGCGCAGGGTGTACGCGCGGGCCCGCGACCTGCGGGCGGGGCTCAACCACACCCTGGCCGGTGCGGCCGGCAGCGGGGATACCGCCGAACTGGCCGGGATCACCGCACCGACGCTGGTGCTGCACGGCACCCGGGACCCGATGTTCCCGCCCGCGCACGCCCGGGCCACCGCCGCCGCGATCCCCGGCGCCCGCCTGGTGCTGGTCGAGGGCCTGGGCCACAGCCTGCCGCGGGCGCTGGACGCCCGGCTGGCCGCCGAGGTGCTCGCCCACCTCCGGGCGGCGGCCGGCTGACCTCCCGTCAGGTGACCTCCCGTCGGGCCCCGTCGCCCTGACGGGAGGTCAGGCGCGCTACGCCCGGTCCCGTTCGCGCCAGACGGCGGCCGAGGCACCGGCCGTCCCGGCGGCCAGGGTGCCCCACAGGGTGGCCGGGCCGTGGGCGGCCAGGGCGGTGATCGCGGCGGGGGAGACGGCCAGGCCGAAGCCGGTGGAGAGCTGGAAGCGGGCCAGGGCGCGGCCCAGCAGGGCGGGCGGGGCGAGGGCGGTGACCAGCGCGGTCGAGCTGCCCGCGTAGAGGATCTCGCCGAGGGTGAAGGGGACCGAGACCAGCGCGACCGCCGCGGGGCCGAGGCCGGTGGCGAACAGGAAGCCCAGGTAGCCCACCGCCAGCACCACCCCGGAGACGGCCAGCACCGTGCCGCGCGACCAACGCGCCGACCAGGTGGTCACCGGCACCTGGAGCGTCACCACCAGCACGGTGTTGGCGACGAACACCGCCGCCGCCCAGGACGGCGAGGCGTGCAGCTGGTCCACCAGCACCAGCGGCACCGCGATCTCGGGCACGTTCAGGCAGAACACGTACAGCACGTTGGCCCCCAGCAGCGCGCCCATCCGGGGCGGCGGCCCGGCGGCCGCCGGGTCCTGACGCACCGTCCGCCCGTCGGCCACCCGCACCGACCAGGCCAGCGCGGCCGCCACCAGGTAACCGGCCCCGGAGGCCACCGCCAGCACCCGCAGCCCGGCCGGCCCCGCGGCCATCGCGCCCGCCGCCAGCAGCGCCCCCGCCCCGAGCCCGGCGTTGCGCACCGACCGGGCCCCCGCCAGCGCGGCGTCGCGCAGCCGGCCGCTGCTCACGGTGGCCACCAGCGCGGCGTGGGCGGCGGGCCAGGACTGGTTGCCGACCCCCAGCAGCAGGGCCGAGAGGGTGAACAGCGGAGCACCCGCGGACGGGGGCGCGGCCAGCAGCACCAGCACCCCCGCGACCCGCACCAGCATCGAGGCGGCCACCGCGGCGCTGCGCGCGCCCCGGTCGAGCCAGCGGCCCAGCGCGGGCAGCACGGCCAGGCCCGCCACGATGCCGACCGTCATCGCCAGCCCGGCCGTGGTGGCGGACAGGCCCAGCACGGTCATCCCGTACAGCAGCAGGAACGGGCGCAGCAGACCGGTGCCGAGGGCGTCCACGGCCAGTGCCACGGCGTAGCGCGGTCCGCCGCCCGCGGCGGTCAGTTGACGGAGCGTGAACGAAGGGCGGCCGGGCGCCGGTGCGGTGCGGGTCGCCGCGGTGGAGGCCGGTGGGGTGGTGGCCGGTGGGGTGGTGGCCGGTGGGGTGGTGGTCATGGCGGACACCGTGCGCCGTCGCCCCGGCCCGGGTCACGTCGGTTGACGATTCCCGTCAACCCGCGCCCCGGCCCCGCCCTCGACCAGGGAGGATGTCCGGGTGACCCTGCGCATCGACCTCACCGGCACGCCCACCGAGCGGATCCGCTTCGCCGTCTCCCCGCTGGCCGAACTCACCGCGATGCTGCACGTGCTGGCGGCCCCCGACCACCACCCGCGGCTGACCGGCTGGGCGGCCGGGGTGCGCACCGCGCTGCGGCCCGAGCTCGCCGAGCGACTGCACGAGGCCGAGTTCCTCTGGCGCTCCTCGCGCGCCGACTTCCTCGTCCCCGCCCGCCCCCGGGCCACCCTCGCCGAGGAACTCGACGACGTCGACCTGATCGACGACGACCGCTACGCGCACTCCGCCCTGGTCACCACCTGCGGCAGCAACCGGCTGCACTTCGCGGGCCGCTCACCGCTGCGCGACCCCGGGGCCCGGGCCGAGGCGCTGGGCCGCGCCCAGGCCCGCGGCGCGGCCCAGGAGGCCTTCGCGGAACGGCTGTTGACCGACCCTGCGGTGGTCCGGGCCCGGGTACGGGAGACCCTGGAGCAGTGCGCCGAGGCCTTCTTCGACGCGGCCTGGCCCGCCACCGCGGCCCGGCTCGCCGAGGACGCCCGGGACAAGGGCGAACTGCTGCGCCGCCACGGCCTGGGCGCGGCGATGACCGCCGTCAGCGGAGCGGTCGGCGTCGGCCCGGACGGCCGCTCGCTGGTCCTGGACAAGCTCCAGGACAACACCGCCGAAGCCGGCCCCGCCGGGGTCACCTTCCTCCCCACCCTCTACGGCCACCCCCACCTGGTCGCCGTCCACGCCACGGGCTGGCAGCCCGTGGTCCAGTACCCGGCCGCCCGGGACGGCCACCACCCCGACCCCGTCCCGCTGGAGACCGTCCGCCTGCGCCTGGACGCCCTGGCCCACCCCGTCCGGCTGCGCCTGGTGCGCAGCCTGGCCCGCGGCCCGCACACCACCGGCGAACTCGCCCGCTCCTGGGACCTCACCGACCCCGAGGTCTCCCGCCACCTCGCGGTGCTGCGCCGCGCGGGCCTGCTCACCGCCCGCCGCCAGGGCCGCTACGTCCACTACACCCTCGACCTGGCGGCCACCACCACCCTCGGCACGGACCTGCTCGCCGCGGTGCTGCGCTGACGGTCCGTCGGCGTGGGCACCTCCCGCTCACGACTCGATGGTCACCTCGACCGGGACGAGGCCCCGGTCGAGGTGGACGGCCGGCCAGTAACCGTCCATCAGGTACTTCTCGTCGATCTCCTCGTAGTGGAGCTCGACGGTGCCGTCACCGGTGACGACCAGGGTGGTGGGCGTCAGCGCGGCCAGGAAGTCGGCCCGCTCCCGCTCGCCCTCCCCGCCGTTCGCGTCCCAGTCCCACAGGTACTCCGTCGCGCGTTCGCGCACGGACGCGAAGTCCGCGAGCAGGGCCCGGAGCCGGGGGAGGGCGTCGACGGCGGTCGGCGCGCCGAGCTGGACGTGGAGGTCCCGCCCCGCGACGTGCACCGTCACGCTCCGCCCGGCGAGGAGCTCCTCGGTGTCGAGGCCGGGGAAGCCGACCAGCCAGGCGAGCATGGCGGGGGTGGCGTCGAAGTGGCCGCCGTGCCCGGCGTCCTGCTGGAGGGTCAGGTCCGCGGTGGGCATCCGGGCGGCCAGCCACTCCGCGTGGGCCGGCGGCACCAGGGTGTCCAGGCCGCCGTGCCAGAGCCGTACGGGCACCGAGACCTCGGCCGGGTCGAAGCCCCACGGAGTGCCGAACAGCGCCCGGACGTCGTCCACCCAGCCGTCCAGCCCCGGCCGGACCGCCTCGGCGAACGCCGGGCCGAGCATCGCGCCGATCTCCGGCCGGGAGAGCACCGCCCGCTCGACCTCGGGGAGCGGGGGCAGCCCGGCCGTGCCGACGGCGCTCAGGTGGGCCAGGACCGCCTCGCGGTCCGTCACGGCGACGGTGGCGCTGCGGGTGTTGCCCTCGTTCATCCCGGCGGTCCAGTCCAGGCCCGCGGCGTCGCGCGGCGCCAGGCTCGCCAGCGCGCCCACCCGCGTCACGCGCCCGGGGTGGCGGGCGGCGAAGGCCAACGCGTGCGGGCCGCCCCCGGAGACGCCGAACACCGCGAACCGGTCCAGCCCCAGGTGGTCGGCGACGGCGGCCACGTCCTCCGCGGCGTCGACGACCTGACGGCCCGGCAGCGGGGTGGAGCAGCCGAAACCGGGCCGGTCGTAGGTGATCAGCCGGATGCCGAGCCGCTCGAACAGCGAGTCGTCGGGATGGCGGGCGAGCCGGCTCATCGGGCTGCCGTGCAGGTAGATGACGGGGGTGCCGGTCGGCACGCCCCACTGCTCCACGGCGAGGGTCCGGCCGTCCTTCGTGATCACTTCGTCCATGGCGGCCAAGCTAGCCGCGTCACGGTACGCGGGCGAGGGCATTTCGTCGTCGGCGCAATGCCCCTGACTGCGTGTCAGGCGGCCGCTACCACCAGTACGACGGGTAGGCGGGGGCGGAGGAGCGCAGCCGGGCGGACAGGACGCCCGCGCCGACCAGGAGCAGGACGGCCGGGGCGAGGCTGGCGAGGAAGCGGGCCGGAGGCGGGCCCTGGAGGACCGCGATGACGGCCGTGGCACAGGCCGGTGAGTGCGGGGTGCGGGCCAGCATGTTGGTGCCCATCGCCAGGCCGGCGGCGATCGCGGCGGCCCAGAGCGAGCTGCCGAGGACGGCGTGGACGGCCAGGCCGACGGTGGCGCAGAGCAGGTGACCACCGATCACACTGCGGGGCTGGGCCAGGGGGAGGTTGGGCACGCTGTGGATCAGCGCGGCGGTCGCGGCCAGCGGCGGTATCAGCAGCGGTTCGTGGACGGCCGCGCCGATGGCCACCAGCAGGAGCAGGACGGAGGTCACCGAGGCCAGCGTGTGCGCGGCCGCCGCGGGCCGGGGCCGGGCCGGTGCGCGGCTGGCGGTGACGGCGCGCAGCCTGGCGGTGCTGCTCGGCTTCTCGGCGGACGGGGCCGCGGGGGCGGCCGGGGCGTACTGCTGATCGGTGGTCACGACGGTCACTGTTCCTGGCCGGCGCTCGTGGACGGGGGCGCGGCGGGTCGGGGCGGTACGGGTGAGGGGAGGGGACAGGGGACGGACCTGCGTCGGGCGCGGAAGCGGGTCACGCGTGCACGGCCGCGGGCGGCGGTCCGGTCGGGAGCGCCGCGGTCCGTCCATCACCCTAACCCGGGCCGTCCGGCGGCCCGGCCCGGGGGTCGGGGGCCCGCCTCACCGTCGGAGCAGCAGGGCGGCGAGGGCGGTGGGGTGGTGGAGGACGGCGCGGCCGCTGCGCGTGGTGGTGATCAGGCCGGCTTCGCGGAGGGCGGCGGTGTGGGCGGAGACGGTGGCGGCGCTGACGCCGAGGAGCCGGGCGAGTTCGGTGATGGTGTGCTCGTGGGTGAGCAGGCGCAGCAGTCGGGTGCGGGTGCGGCCGATGAGGGCGGTGAGGGGTTCGGGCGCGGCCGGCCCCCGGGGCGTGGGTGGCAGCGGCGGCCCGGCGGGGTAGGTGACCGCGACCGGTCGGCCGGGCAGGCCCGGCCGGTCCGGCAGGTCGGAGTGGGTCGCGGGCCCGGGGCGGTGGAAGGTGGGCAGCAGGAGCAGCCCGCGGCCGCCCAGGTGGATGTCGGCGGGCGGCCCGGGGAGGTGCCAGACGTGGCCGTCGAGGCGGGCGCCGGGGACGAGCCCGGTGAGCAGGGCGGCGGTCCCGCCGTGGGCGAGTTGGACGGCGCGGTGGACGAACTCCGCGTGGTGGAGGTCCTGGACCTGGTCCCAGACGGGGGCGAGCAGCGCGTCGAAGGCGGCGTGCTGGGCGCGGCGCAGCACCTCCCAGGCCTGCGGAACGTCCTGGTGCAGGTCGCGGACCCAACCGGGGGCGGCCCGGCCGGTGGCCGGGTGGACGCGTTCCAGTTCGGCGGCGGCGAATCCGGGCGGGAGCCGGCGGACCTCGTCGAGGGCGTCGGGCAGGTGGTCGGTGAGGACGTCGAGGAAGGCGGGTGCCCGGCCGTGGGGGACGAGATCGGCGAGCGGGGCGGCGGCCCGGGGGAGGGCACGCAGGGCCCGGCGCCGCCAGAGGTCGTGGAGGAGGCCGGTGTCGGGGCGGCAGACGGTGGTGAGCGCGGCGTTGAGCTCCTGGAGCGGCGCGGGGCGGGGCGCGAGGGTGACGCGGGTGAAGTCCCGGGGCGTGAAGTGGATCCGCAGCACCGTCCGTCGCCCCCTCGCGCTCGCAAGCCTTGAGCCCTGAGGCTAAACGATCGCTCCCGGCGGACGGGCCCGGGCAGCATCACGGCCATGAACCACGACCTCCCGCTCACCCGACGCACCGTCATCTCCTCGGCCCTGCTGGGCCCCGCGGCCCTCCTGTACGGCGCGGTCCCCGCCCGGGCCGCGGGCGCACCGCCCGCACTGCCTGCACCGCCACTGACGCTCACCCTGCCCGCCCCGTCCGGCCGCCACCCGGTCGGCAGCCGGGCGGTCCACCTGGTCGACGTCTCCCGGCCGGATCCGTGGAGTGCGGAACCGCCGCTGCGGGAGCTGATGCTGACGGTCCGCTACCCCGCCCGCGCCGCCGCCGGGGCCGCCGCCGTCCGCTCCGCCGCCGTTCGTGAGCCGCAGCTGACGGCCGGGGCGGCGGAGGTCTTCGGGGCGTACGCACCGTGGGGGCCGCTGCGACTGCCCGCCACCGGGGTGGACTGGGCGGCCACCCTCACCCACTCCCACCCCGACGCACCGGCCCTCCCCGGACGGTGGCCGGTACTGCTGCACAGCCCCGGGGGAGGGGACCCGCGAGGGCTCGGCTCCACCCTGGCCGAGGAGTTGGCCTCCCACGGCGCGGTGGTCCTCTCGGTCGACCACCCCGGCGACGCGGCGGCGGTGGAGTTCCCGGACCGCCCGGGCCCCGGCCGGGTCCGCGAGGGCGTCCTGCACGAGGACCCGCGCGGCAACCCGGCACTGGCCCGGACGATGATCGCCACCCGGATCGCCGACCTGCGCTTCGTCCTCGACCGCCTCCACCACCCCGGCGGCATCCCGCTGCCGCCCCGCCTGGCCGCCTCGCTCGACCTGGGACGGATCGGCGTGTACGGCCACTCCGCCGGCGGCGGCGCCGTCACCGAACTGCTGCACGAGGACCACCGCATCCGCACGGGCGTGAACCTGGAGGGCCACCTGGACCACCCGCCGTCCGCCCCCGGCACGGCCGCCGAACCGTACCGCGTCGTCCAGGAGGGGACCGCCCGCCCCCTGCTGATGCTGGCCAGCGAGGCCTTCGACCACCGCGCCGACCTCGACGCCTCCTGGTCCGCCCTGACCCGCCGCTCGGGCCCCCGGGTGCGCACCCTCCGCCTCCCCGGCACCGGCCACTGGTCGTTCACCGACTACGCCGCGATGCTCCCCCGGCTCCAGGAGGCCGGCCTGATGCCGGCCGCGACCAGGGCCTCCCTGATCGGCACCCTCCCGGCACGTGACTCGGTCGCGGTGGTCCGCCACCTGGTCCGGCGCTTCCTCACCACCCACCTGGCCACCTGAGCGTGCGTCACAGGAGCGGGACAGGCCCGGTGCATCCGGCGGTGACCGCAAGCAGGATCTCGCCGGGTCAGAGGACCTCGGTCTGTTCCGGGGTCACGCAGTGGCAGTGGTCTCCGACCTGCACGATGTAGCCCTTCGGCGGCTCCAAGGACGTCGTCCACCAGATCCCGGTGACCTCCCCGACAGCTTCCGTCGGCCCGCTCGGTTCGTCCGACTCCGTACGGACACACCACGGCTGCCCACGATCTCCGGCCCGAGCCAACCCAGCTCCGGAACGGGCGGATCAGGAGTCGTCAGTTCCCCCAACTCGCCGTAGGCCAGGGCGGCCTGCTCGGGCCAGGGAGTCTCGTCCGGCAACCACTGGTGCTCGGCCGTCATCAGCCCCACCTCTTCATGACCTCGGTGGACCCGGCACACCATAACCGCGAGGCAGTAGGCCCGAGCGGCCCTCCAACAGCGCGATCACGGGACCTCGGTCACCCAGGGGGCGTCGCCGAGGGTCTGCACGAGGGTGCTCATGGCGTGGACGGCCTGCTGGTCGGTGAGGTGCTGCTCGTGGCAGAGGGAGCGCCAGGTGGTGAAGGCGGCGGCATGGGCCACGAGGGCGTCGCGGACGGGGTCGCCGGGCGGTGGCCAGGCGGCGGTGAGGGTGTCGACGTAGCGGCGGAAGGCGGCCCGGTGGAGTTCGCGGACGGCCGACGGGATGGTGTGCTGGTCGCGGTGGATGCGGGTGAGCATCGGCTCGCCCTCGCGGTAGTGGCGGTAGAGGTCGGTGAGGCCGGTGGCGAGCCGCTGCCCGGGGTCGGCGATCCGCGCCCACTCTCCGGGGTCGGGCGGGGTGTGCCGGGCGAGCCAGTGCGCGGAGCAGGCGGCGAACAGGGCCGTGTCGTCGGGGAAGTGGCGGTAGACGGTCAGCCGTGTGACGCCGGCGTGTTCGGCGATGGCGGCGATGCTGGTGGCGGCGGGGCCGGCCGTGCCGTGCAGGTGCACGGCGGCCTCCACGATCCGCTGCCGGGTGCGGTCCACGTCCTGGGCGCGTTTGCGCATCTCGTAGCCACGCGATTTCGGTGAACGCTGCTGTTCGCTCAACTGTTGACGCCTCGGGATCGGCGGAGGAGACTCATTTTCAGAGAACACCAGTGTATTCCGAAACACTGCCGGGAAGTGATCCCCATGACCGGACATCTCGCCACCCCAGCCGCCGCGCCCGCACCGGCCGCGCCACCGCTGACCGTCGTGCGCCCCGGCGAGGGCACCGAGGCCTTCCTCGGCTCGATCGGAGTGGTCTTCAAACTCTGGGGCTCCGACACCGGCGGAGCCGTCTCCGTCGTCGAACACCCCTTCCCCGTAGGGGCGTTGGTGCCGCCCCACCTGCACACCCGGGAGGACGAGTACTCGATCGTCACCGAGGGCGAGATCGGCTTCCGCTCCGGCGACCGCGAGGTCGTCCTCGGTGCGGGCGGCTACCTCACCAAACCCCGCGGCGAACTCCACACGATGTGGAACGCCGGGCCCGTCCCGGCCCGCATGATCGAGATCATCAGCCCGGCCGGCTTCGAGCACTTCTTCCGCGAACTGGCCGAACTCCTCGCCGACGGACAGCCGCCCGCGGACGACGTGCTGCCCCGCCTCGCCACCAAGTACGGCCTGCAGTTCGGCCGCCCCGACTGGCTCCCCGACGTCATCTCCCGCTTCCACCTCACCCCGCCACCCGGAGCCTGACCCCCCCGGGGCGCCGCCGCCCCGTCGGAGCCTCCCGGGCCGGGCCCGTTCAGCCGGCACCGTCGCCGAGGTCCACCGCCCACAGGCTCTCGACGCTCACGGGAGGCCAACCGTCCTTGTCGATCTCCCACTGGAAGTGGACCTCCACGTGGGCCGACGTGGCCGGAACCGCGGCCCCGGATGCGCCCCGTGTGCTCGGGCCCCCGCCGACACCACCGGTCCCGGTTCGTTCCGGCCACCCGGCAGATCCTCGGGGACTCGGGGTCATCCAGCCAGCCGGTTGCCTCGCGAAGCGCAAGGGGCACGCTTTCGGGCGGTTCGAGCCCGGTCCGGGGGCCGCTGGAGATCAGTGTGCGGCGCCGGCCCCGGCGCGGCGTGGGCCGGGTGGTGACGGGTGGTCAGGTGCTCCGGCGTGGCTACGCGGTGGGGCGGACCTCGCCGGCGAGGTCGTCGGCGATCTGGGCGATCACGGCCCGGCCCTCGATGCGGGTCAGCCAGGGGGTCGGCAGGTGGGCGTCGCCGTGCAGGGCGCCGAGCAGGTTGCCGCAGATCGAGCCGGTGGAGTCGCTGTCGCCGGAGTGGTTGACCGACAGCAGCAGGGCGCGCTCGGTCGCCCGGACCGGCTCGTACGCTCCGGGGTGGGACAGTGCCGCGTAGACCGCGATGGCCAGCGCCTCTTCGGCCACCCACCCGCCGCCGAGGCTCTCCACCTTCTCCGGGCCCGGCGAGCCCGCCGCCGCCAGGTCGACGGCCCGGCGCAGTGCCGCCCGGGTCTCCTGGTGACCGGGGTAGCGGGCGAGCAGTTCCATGGCGCGCAGCACCGCGCCGATCAGCGACTCACCCTCCGTCAGATGGCAGACCACGGCGGCGAGTGCGCCCGCCGCGTAGGAGCCGGTGGGGTGGCCGTGGGTGAGCTGGGCGCAGCGGGCCGCCGCCTCGAAGGCGTGCACCGCGCCCCCTCCGGTGAAGCCGAACGGCGCGGAGCGCATCACGGTGCCGCAGCCCTTCGAGCCCGGGTTGACCGGGCCGGGGGTGCCGTCGAGCGGGGCGTGCGGGTCCGGGACGAACCGTTCGCGCAGGCCGGACAGGCAGGCCAGGCCGGGTGCCCGGCGCTCGTACAGCCAGAGCTCCTCGCGCAGGGCGCCGGTCCGGTACGGGACGCCGTGGGCGGGCTGCGGGTCGTCGTGCTCCTGGGTGTCCAGCCAGCGCAGGTACGCCTCCTGCACGAAGGCCGTCCCGCCGCCGACCTCGGTGCTGTCGGCCCGGGCCTCGGCGATGGCGCGTTGCCAGCCTTCGGCGGTGAACAGGGTCATCTGGGTGTCGTCGCTGATCCGGCCGACCTGGCCGACCTGGTCCGCGACGAGCCCGGTGAGGCCGCCCGGGCCGTAGCGGGCCCGGATGTCGGCCAGCGAGAGCCCCTCGACGGGGTAGCCGAGTGCGTCACCGACCGCGCCACCGAGCAGGCAGCCGCGCACCCGTGCGCGGTAGACCGCCAACTCGCTCCAGACCGCGTCCCCCACCACACACCCCCCTGAGCCGGCGGCTGGTCCCCGCCGGTTCGGCCCCGACCCTACCGTTCCCCGCGACGGCGGCCGACGCCGACCGTGTCCGTACCGGATCGGGCCGGCCCCGCTCCCATACCGCACGAAGCCCGGCTGAACTTGCTGAACTCCCCCCCCGGCACGGAGGCGTTGGAGGTCACGGACAGTTCCGGAGCGGCAGCACTGACCACGCCACCCCGGCAGTCCTAGGGTGTTGGCGGGGCACGAACCGCTCGGGCCCCGCCAACACGGCACGTAGGGGGACAGCAGTGAACCGACTCCTCACCACCACCTGGTCCGGCATCCGACGGCTCGTCAAGGGCCGTCCCCGGGACCGTCAGTTCGACCACCCCGAGGCTCACCGGCAGGAGCCGAACCGCTTCGCGCGGACGGCTCACATCTGCAACCCGCCGCTCGTCGGCAACCCGCGTCGCTGACCATCGGGCCGAGGACCCGGAGACGGCGGTGTCCGCACCCAGGGCCTTGACCAGGCCGTCGGTGCTCACCGACCGTCAGGAGCCGGGCGCCTTCGCACCCGCCCCGCCGGCGGACGAGATCCCTGCCGCACCGATGAGTCGGGCGCGGTGCCGCAGTCCACACTCCGGAGCCACCCACAGGGTGGGCCCGCGCCGGAAACGGTCCGGTGCGGGAGGCATGGACGGAGGCAGTGATGGGCGTCGACGACTTCGGGCCTGAGCGCACGATCCCGGAGAGCGGGCGGGGCACGCGTACGGGCGGCCCCAGGGTGCTGGTGGCGGGGGCGAGCATCGCGGGGCCGGCCCTGGCCCACTGGCTGCGCCGGCGCGGCGCCGAGGTGACCGTGGTGGAGCGGGCCGCCGGGCTGCGTCCCGGTGGGCAGGCGGTGGACGCGCGTGGGGTCGCCCGGGAGGTCATCAGGAGGATGGGGCTCGACGCCGCGGTCCGCGCGGCGTGCACCGACACCGCCGGTGCGCACACCGTGGACGCGGACGGCAAGGTGCTGGAGACCTTCCGCGCGGACGACGACGGTGGCGACGGGTTCATCGCGGACATCGAGATCCTGCGCGGGGACCTGTCCCGGGTGCTCCACGACGACACCCGCGACGGCGTCGAGTACGTCTTCGGCGACCGGATCGTCTCGCTCGTCCAGGACGCGGACGGGGTCGACGTGGTCTTCGCGGGCGGTGGCCGGCGGCGTTTCGACCTGGTGGTCGGGGCGGACGGGCTGCACTCGGAGCTGCGGGCGATGGTCTTCGGCCCGCACGAGCGGTTCGTCCGCCGTCTGGGACACGTGCTGGCCTTCTACAGCCTGCCCAACGAGTTCGGCCTGGACCGCTGGCTGCTGGAGTACCAGGACCGGCGGTCCGGGCGCTCGGCCCTCCTGCGACCCATCCAGGACGCGACCCGGGCGATGGCCCTGTTCTCCTGCGCCTCGGGCGGCTTCGACGCCGACCACCGTGACGTCGCGGCCCAGAAGCGCCTGCTGCGCGAGCGGATGGCGGGCCTGGGCTGGCTGGCCCCGAAGATCCTCGCGCACCTGGACGACACCCCGGACTTCTACCTCGACGAGGTTGCCCAGGTGGTGATGGAGCGCTGGTCGAGCGGGCGGGTGGGGCTGCTCGGGGACGCGGCGTTCAGCTCGTCGCCGCTGTCCGGACAGGGCACCGGTCTGGCCCTGGTGGGGGCGTACGTCCTGGCCGGCGAGCTGGCCGCCGCGAGCTGGGACCCCGCGGCCGGGTTCGCCCGTTACGAGGCGCGGATGCGCCCGTTCGTCGAGGCCAACCAGGAGATCGGCCGGTTGAACGCCCGCACCCGTGAGGTCCCCGGCCCGGACACCGGGCCGTTGGCCGACTTCTCCGGCCCGTGGTTCACCGAGCTGGTCGGGCGCGCGCTCAACGGCGTCGAGCTGCCCGACTACGCGACAGCGCCGGACTCCGCCGTCGAGCCGGACCCGGTTCACGGCGCCGGGGACAGGACCTGATCGGAGGTCAGGTCGTCTCTGGTGGCCCCCGGCCGGAGGACATCACCGAAACCGGACCGTGACGCGGGTGAACAGGGCCTCCTGGAGCAGCGCCGGGCTGGGCCTGTCCGCCGAACTGCCCCGGGTCGAGCGGGCCTGGCCGGCGTCCAGCCACAACTCGCCCGCACCGCCACCGCCACCGGCCCGGCCGACCGCCTCGGCCCCGGCGGCACCGTCCCGGCCGGCGGCGCCGTCTTCGACCCGCTCGACGAGGCGCACCGCAGGGCCCGGGCCCGGACCGCGGCCCGGCGCGGGGACGGCTGACGCGGTGGCGGGTTCGCGGGGTTCGCACGAGGGTGGGTGTCAGACACGATCCGACTCGCGGAAGTTGACGGGTGCACAGATGAGCGTCGACCTGGAACGGCTGGCGGCAGAGGCCTACGTCTACGGTTTCCCCCTGGTCTTCAACCTGGAGCAGGTCGAGAGGTTCACCACCAAGGGCATGGGCACCCTGCCCCCGGCCGCGTTCAACTCCTTCAGCCACGCCGGGAAGCTCGCCGGGCCGGCCGACACCTTCGTGAGCGTCAACAACGACACCCTCTACTCCATCGCCCAGCTCGACCTCGGCGCGGGCCCCGTCCTGCTGCGGGTGCCGGACACGGCCGGCCGCTACTACGTGCTGCAGTTCGTCGACGCCTGGACCAACAACTTCGCCTACGTGGGGCGCCGCGCGGGCGGCACCGCGGCCGGCTCCTTCCTGATCACCCCGCCCGGCTGGCAGGGCGAGGTGCCGGCGCACACCACCCGCATCCCCGCACCGACCAGGGTGTGCACCATCGTGGGCCGCTGGGCCTGCGACGGCCCCGCCGACCTGCCCACGGTCCGCGCCCTGCAACAGGTCCTCACCCTCGAGCCGGCCGGCGAGGCCACCGGGCTCCCCGTGGTCCCGCCCGGCGCGCAGGACGACGCCCTCGCCTTCTACCGCCGGCTGCGCACCTACCTCCGGGCCTTCCCGCCCTCCGCCGTCGAGCAGGAGTACCAGCGCGGCTTCGCCCCGCTGGGCCTGCTGGGCCCGCTGGACACCCCGACCACCGCCGAGGACCCGCTGACCGCGCCGTCGGCCGAGCTGCGCAGCGCGCTGACGGCCGGCCTGACCGCAGGCCGGGAGGAGGTCGAGGCGTTCACCTCGCACGGCACCAGCCCGCAGCAGAACGGCTGGAAGCTCACCTACCACGCCTTCGACTACAACGCCGACCACCTGGGGCCCGGCACCCTGGACGACCCGGCGTGGATCGTCCAGGACCGCGACGCGGCCCACCTGGTGCGCGCGGCGGCCGCGCGCGCGGGGCTGTGGGGCAACCACGGCTACGAGGCCGCGTACGCCATGACCTGGAACGACGGCGACGGCAAGCCCCTGGACGGCCGCCGCGCCTACACCCTCCACTTCGACAGCCCGCCGCCCGTCGACGCCTTCTGGTCCGTCACCATGTACGACCTGCCCGAGTACTTCCTGGTCGCCAACCCGGCCGACCGCTACTCCATCGGCGACCGCACCCCGGGGCTGCACGTCGGCGTGGACGGGTCCCTCACCCCGCACCTGCGCCCCGACGAGCCGGTCGACCCCGCCGCCCGCGCCAACTGGCTCCCCACCCCGCAGGGGCCGTTCCGCCCGATCCTGCGCATGTACGAGCCGGGCCCCGCCGTCTTCGACGGCGGCTACACCCTCCCGCCGATCACTCCGGCCGACTGAACGCTCGCGACCTACCGACCCGCTCGCTGAGCACGGCGAAGCCTCCCTCCGCCAACCGGGGTTGGTGGAGGGAGGCTTCGTTGTCTGTTACCGGTGGTCGGGTCAGATGCTGAGGACCTGGCCGGGCAGGATCATGTCGATGTCGCCGCCGATGACCGCGGCGTTGTTGCCGTACAGGGTGGTGAGGTTG
>NZ_JBITBY010000013.1:0-24024 GCF_044452665.1 Kitasatospora sp. NPDC051853
GCCCCGCGCCCCCAGAGGCGTAGCCACTCACGCCAGCCGCACCGGGCCGCCTTCCGCTGCGCGCCCGCGCGGCGGAGCCGCAGATCAGCAGAGCCCCGCGCCCCCAGCGGCGTAGCCCCTCACGCCAGCCGCACCGGGCCGCCTTCCGCTTCGCGCCCGCGCGGCGGAGCCGCAGATCAGCAGATCCCCGCGCCCCCAGAGGCGTAGCCACTCACGCCAGCCGCACCGGGCCGCCTTCCGCTTCGCGCCCGCGCGGCGGAGCCGCAGATCAGCAGAGCCCCGCGCCCCCAGAGGCGTAGCCACTCACGCCAGCCGCACCGGGCCGCCTTCCGCTTCGCGCCCGCGCGGCGGAGCCGCAGATCAGCAGAGCCTCGCGCCCCTGAGGCCTTCGGCCTCGAGGCGCTGCCCTGCCGGGCGGGTCAGGCGGTTTCGGTGGCCAGCTTGACCAGGATCTGGTCGTGGATCCGGTTGAGGCCCTTGGGCGCGAAGGTGCGCTCGAAGAAGCCGCCGATGCCGGTCGCCCCGGTCCAGGTGGCCCGGACGGTGACCTTGCTGCCGGTGCCCTCGGGGGCGACCGTCCAGGTGATCACCATCGAGGAGTTGGCGTCGGTCTCCACCAGGGTGCGTCCGCCCGGCTCGGTGACGGTGAACAGGCAGTCCCGGACCCGCTTCTCGGTGGCCTGGAGCTTCCAGTGGACCTGCGTCCCGGCCCCGCGCCCGCCCGCCCGCACCTCGTACTCGCTGTACTGCTCGGGCAGCAGCTTCGGCCGGATCACCGCGTAGTCGGCGAGTGCCTCGAACACCCGGTCCGGAGCCGCCCCGGGGAGGACCCGCTCGGTGGTGGCCTGCACCTGTCCCATCTTCGTACTCTCCTCTACCGTTCCCTCGCACAGCAGCGGTACCGCCGCCGGCCCAAGCCAATCACAGCGGACGCCGGGTTAGGCTGGCCGGTGTGCTGACCGAGCTGACCGAGGTGACCGCTCTCCGCTACCTGGACCCGCTGCGTGCCGGTGGCTCCGTGCCCGGCATCGTGGAGACCGACGACCTGGGCACCTACGTGGTGAAGTTCGCGGGGGCGGCGCAGGGGCACAAGGCGCTGGTGGCCGAGGTGGTCGTGGGCGAGCTGGCCCGCCGGCTCGGCCTGCGGGTGCCCGAGCTGGTGGTGGTGGACTTCGACCCGGCGGTCGCCGCGCACGAGCCGGACCAGGAGATCCAGGACATCCTGCGGGCCAGTGCCGGGCACAACCTCGGCATGGACTACCTGCCGGGCGCCCGCGACTTCAAGGACGGCCTGCTGGAGGTCGACCCGGTGGAGGCCGGCCGGATCGTCTGGCTGGACGCGCTGACCGCCAACGTGGACCGCAGTTACCGCAACCCCAACCTGATGGTCTGGCACGGGAAGCTCTGGCTGATCGACAACGGCGCGGGCCTGGTCTTCCACCACCGCTGGTCCGGCGCGGCCGCCTCGCTGCTCAAGCGCTACGACCTCAGCGAGCACGTGCTCGGCCGGTACGCCCCGGACGTCAAGGGGGCCGACGCCGCGCTGGCCCCGCTGGTCACCCCGGAGCTGCTGCGTGAGGTGGTCGCCCTGGTCCCCGGGGAGTGGCTGGCGGACGAGCCGGGCTTCGGCTCCACCGAGGAGCTGCGCGAGGCGTACGTCGCCCAACTGGCCTCCCGTGCGGCCGAGTCCGCCGCCTGGCTGCCGGAGGACTTCCCCACCCCCGAGCAGCTGGCGCGCACCGCCGTCTCCCGGGCCGCCGCCACCCGCGCGGGCCGCCCGGCCTGGCTGCAGGACGTCCCCGACCTGAGCGACCGCCCGCGGGCTCACTGACGGACCGTCACCACCGTCAACTCCCGTATCGGGAAGGCCTTTTCGGCGGCCTCGCCATTCTTCGAATTCGTGTGCGCATCCGGCTCCGCGCCGCCATACTCGTGGCCATGCCACCGACTCCGAACGGGGATTCCGGTCAGGCCGATCCCCCACCGCAGCCCGACGACACCCCCGCGGACAACCCACCCCCGCCGAACGCCCGTTCCAGGCCCAGGGAGCTCGCCAGTGCCCTGCTCGCCGCACTCCTCCTGACCAGCGTCGCGCTCGGCGTCTGGCGGGCCGTCGCCCTCGGCGCGGACGGACTGGCCGCCGGCACCTTCATCCTGGCGGCCGCGACCCTGCTCTCCAGCGGCGTGATCGCCTTCAACCGCTGGCAGCTGCGCCCGGGTCACGCGGTGCTCGCCCTCCTGGTGGCCGCCGCCCTGACCGCCTCGATCGGCCGCTGGGGCCAGCTCTACTTCGCCAACCAACCGGTGGACGTGACCAGCCAGATCAACTGGCCGGCCGACCCGGACGCCTCCCCCAACACCGTCACCGCCAGGCTCGCCGTGCCGAAGAAGCTCGACAGCCTGGACATCAGCGTCGTCCTGGTCAACCGGGAGCCCACCGCCGGTGACTGCGGCGGCACCACCTTCAAGGTGCTGCGGCTGGGCGACCTGCTGCCGGCCGAGTTGAAGGCCGGCACCTCGGAGAAGGCCCGGAGCGGGGACACCGTCACCGTCCGGATCCCGCCCAAGGTCAAGCAGGTGGACCTGGTGCTGACGGTCGCCCCCGAGGGCAACTGCCGGGTCACGACCTACATCCAGCTCGCGAGATTCCACAACTCCAGGAAGTGACGGCGGTCTGTTGCGGAGAATGCTGCGCACCGGTCTCGGAGTCGCCCTCCTGCTCCTGCCCGCGTGCGGCGGGGGCGGCCAGGTGGGCCCGAGCCCCTCCCCCTCGTCCACGGCCGCCGGCTCGGCGAGCCCGAGCCCCTCGGCCCCGGTCGTGCCGTTCAACGTCGGCTACAAGAACGACCAGCCCAACCTCAACCAGCTGGGCCAGGGCCAGGACCAGCCGAAGGGGTTCGAGTCGACGCTCGCCCAGGTGGTGCTGGGCGGGACCCTCGGGCTCCCGGTCAACTTCACCCCGATCACCGCCAGCACCTGGGAGGACGCGCTGAACAGCCGCCGGGTCCGGGTGGTCGTCTCCGCGGTCTCCTACACCGAGGAGCGGAACAAGAGGTTCCTGTTCGCCGGGCCGTACCTGAAGACCGGCCTCGGGGTCCTGGTGGGCAAGGACAGCAAGCTCGTCGACAAGGACCTGATCGCCGCCGCCAAGGGCCTGAAGGTCTGTTACCAGGAGAACACCACCGCCGCTCCCGCGGTGGAGCTGTGGGCCGCCCGGGACTCCTCGGTCACCAAGGTCCCGCAGTCGACCTCCGACCGCTGCCTCGCGGAGATCGGCGCGAACCCGGACGAGGTCTTCATCTCGGACGGCCTGATCCTGCGCGGGCAGAGCATCGCCACCCCGGGCAAGGACCTGTACCGGTTCGTCGAGTACGACCCGGGATCACTGCCGCAGAAGTACGCCATCGCGCTCCACCCCGACGACCGGGAGCTGTGCCAGCAGATCGCCAAGGCGCTCGACGGCTACCTGCGCCCACCGTCCTCGCAGTGGTTCGACAACTTCAACTCCTGGTTCGGCCCCGCCTGGGGCGACCGGGCCAGGGTGGAGGAGCTCTACAAGCCCGCCGGGATCGAGAAGAGCTGGTGCACGCCGCCCAGCAGCCAGGGCTGAAACGGACCCGGGGCCGCACCGCCGTCGCGGTGCGGCCCCGGACCCACCGAGCCCCGGGTGCGTCAGCCTCCGTTGATGAACCGCTGGGCCTCGGACCAGACCGCACGGGCGACCTGGCGTCCTGTTTCGGTACCGGCCTCGTGGTCGAACTCCCAGTGCACGCCCGCGTAGAGGCGGGAGGTGCCGACCTCGTCGGCAGCCGCGCTGAGGGTGGGCCAGGACAGCCGCACGTCGGTGGCGGGGTGTCCGGGCTCGAACTTCGAGCTGCCCGCCCTGACCAGGGCCGAGCCGCCGAAGGCGTCACTGCCGGTGGCGAGCCGGAGCAGCTCGGCACCGGTGGCGGTGAAGCCGGTGTGGCCCGACACGTAGGCCGCGAAGGCCGGGGTGGGCAGGTACGGGCGCCACCGCGAGCCGTCGAAGGTCTGCGTGCCCTGCCCCGGACCGGCCCAGCCGCGCACCTGCTGGCCGGACTTCTGGTACCGGATCAGGGTGATCGGGCGGGCGTAGTCGTAGGTCCGCTTGGAGTCCCAGATCACCACGCCGGCGTCCGCCACGGCCAGGCCGAGCGCGAAGTGCATCTTGACGTCCTCGTCCAGCGAGTGCCGGTCGCGGTGCGAGAGGAAGCGGGCCCAGTCCAGGGTGATGCCGCCGGAGGTCTCGGCGGGGAACATCCAGTACTCCGCGATCGCCTTCTGACGGTCGGTCAGGCCGGCGTTGCGCTCCAGCTGCTTCGCGACGGCCGCGTCCGACTCGGGGGTACCGGGGGCGGGCGGCGGGGCGGGCAGGAAGGACTTCGGGTCCTTCAGCACGAACGGCCGGACGTCCGGGAACTGCGGGGTGATGAACTGCTGGACGACGCCGTTCTGCACCAGGGGCGCCCAGCGCTCCGGGTGGACCAGGGCGGCCCGGTCGAAGTGGTTCTCGTCCTGCGGCGGGTTCACCGGCGTGTAGGTGCCGGGGGCCGCCGAGTACGGGGGCGTGGCCAGCTGGTTGGAGCCGTCGGCGTGCCGGTCGCGCAGCACCGCGCCGCAGGAGGCACCGGCCACGGCGGCCGGGGTGCCGGCCCTCCTGGCCTGTTCCACGGTGGCGTCGGGCCGGGCGGCGGCCGGGTCGTGGCCGAGCTCGCGGAGCTTCTTGTCGAAGGTGGCGCGCTGTGCGGGGAAGAGGTCGTTGAGCGCCTGGTACGCCGCGTAGTTGACGGCGGCCCGCTCGTTGGCGGCGGTCCGCTGCCACCAGGGGCGGCGCAGCCGGTCGCCGAGCCGGGTGGCCCTGGCACGGTCGTCGTAGGCGGCCCAGGCGTCGAAGACGCAGGCGTTCAGGACGCCCATGGCGCGGGGGCCGACGGGGGGAGGGGTGTTCTTCCCGGAGGCCGCGGTGGCGGCCCGCAGGGAGTCGAGCAGTTGGGCGTTCCACTGGAGGACGGCGTTGTCCCCCGGCCGGGGGGCGGCCAGGTCGCTCCTGGCCTCCGCGGGGCCGCCGGCGACCACGGTGAGGACGGCCGCGCCGAGCGCTGCCGCCGTCACCGCGGCCGGTAACCGGCGGCGCGGTGCGGTGGTTCGGAAGGTGCTGGTGGGGTTCACGTTCCTACTCCAATTGCCTTGCGCGGGCTCCCCCGTGACCGGTGGTCGGCCACGGGGGCGGCCGTCACGAGCCGAGGCTCACTCCGGCCAGTCGGACTGCAGGATCACCTCGACGAAGTTCGGCCGGACGAAGTCCGTGTCGAAGTGGGCCAGCACGTCGGCCTTGATGTTGCCGAAGGTGGTGGCGGGCCGCGGGGCGATGCCCTCGTTGAAGGCCGCCAGGATCTGCTGCTTGAAGCCCGGCCTGGGGTGGGCGGTGGTGACCGCGGCGCGGACCTCGTCGGAGACGTCGTGGTAGCCGATGCCGAGCACGTCGAGCTCGACGCCGGCGGTGACCAGGGCCACCTCGGGGGCCATCAGGGTGGGGATCTCGGGGGTGGTGTGCAGCGCGATGCCCTCCCAGACCAGGCGGGCGCCCTCCTCCGGCACACCGTGCCCGAGCAGGAACGTGCGGGCCTCGTCGGCGCCGTCGATCTCGAACCGGCGGCCCGAGTCGCGGAACTGCTCGGAGAGCCCGAGGTCGTGGAACATCGCGCCGACGTACAGGAGTTCGCGGTCGACGGTGAGGCCGCGGCGCTCGCCCTGGAGGGCGCCCCAGAGGAAGACCCGGCGGGAGTGGTGGAACACCAGGTCGGTGGTGGCCTCGCGGATCAGCTCGGTGGCCTCGTTGGCGATCTTGCTGTCCGGGATCTCGATGCCGGCGATCTGAACGGCCATCAGGTGGCTCCTCACAAGTGGTCGGGGAAGACGTGGTGCACGGCGGGACGGGGCTCAGCGGGCGGCGGTGACTACCACCAGTAGCTCGGGTACTTGGCGGTCCTCCCGCTGCGCCCGGCGACGATGCCGACCACCACCAGGACCACGGTGGCGAGCGCGAGCAGGGCGAGGAACTTCACCGTGTGGGGCTGGGTGAGCACCACGATCACCGCGGTCGCGGCGGCGGGCGAGTGCGGGGTGCGGGCCAGCATCATCGCGCCGAGCGCCAGACCGCCGGCCACCCCGGCCGCCCACATCGAGCTGCCGGCCACGGCCAGCACCACGAAGCCGACCAGCGCGGAGATCAGCTGGCCGCCGATCACGCTGCGGGGCTGGGAGAGCGGCAGCGCGGGCGCGCCGAAGACCAGCGCGGCACTGGCCGCCAGCGGCGGGATCAGCACGGTCTGGTCCAGGGCGACGCCGATCGCGACCAGCGCGACCAGGGCCGCCACCGAGCCGAGGGTGCCGATGCCCATGGCGGAGAACGCCGGGCGGGCCGGGGCCTTGCTGGCGAACGGGCTCTTCTTGGCGGCGGGCGGGGCGGCGGCCGGGGCCGCGGCGGCCGCGGGCGGGGCGGAGAGGTTGGTCATGAGGACTCCCTCGGATTCGTCGCGAGACGCTGCTAATGCCTTTTCGGCATGGTACACATTAGCTGGAGAGCGGACTTCGCGCTTCCTCCGGGACCGGAACCGGACACGGCGAGCGGAAAGGCATGATGGGCACATGAGCAGCACGACTCGGCAGCGCGGCACCCGGACGGCGACGGACCGACTGCCCCTCACCGGCGAACCGCTCGCACTCGACCTTGTCAACACGACCTACGTCCACGGCGGCACCCGGGGCACCCTGATGGACGCCCTCACCGAGCCGACCGAACTGGACGACTGGCTGCGGACGGTCCTGCCCCGGCTCGGCGAGCGGCTGCGCCCCGGCCTGACCGCCCTGCTGGACGACCGGGAGGCCGAACCCGCCCACCTCGGCCGCTACCTGGAGCTGCGCGCGGCGCTGCGCGAGCTCTCGGGCGCCCTGGTGGCCGGTGCCGCCGCACCGCAGCCGGCCCTGGCCGCGGTGAACCGGACCGCCCGACTGGCCGCCGGCTGGCTGGAGTTCGCGCCCGACGGCAGCGGGGCGACGGCCCGCTGGACCGAGCCGGACCTGCGGCTGGTCGCCCTGGGCGAGATCGCCGCCTCCGGCGTCGAGCTGCTCACCGGCCCCACCGCGGAGCAGGTCCGGGCCTGTCCGGCGCCGGGCTGCATCCTGTACTTCGTCCGGAGCCACGCGCGGCGGGAGTGGTGCACCACCACCTGCGGGAACCGGGTGCGGGTCGCCCGGCACAGCAAGCGGCTGCGCGAACCGGCCGGGCCTACGGTCTGACGGCTCTGCGGCTCATCGCGCTCCCTCTCCTTCGCTCCGCATGCGTTCGTTCCTTCACCAACGACACTAGGGAGCGGTGCCTCGTCGCGGCCAGGACAAGACCCGGTCTCCGTCAACTGGGGCCACGGACGGGCGATTACCGGGAGGTAGGTCCGCTGACTGACCGTCAGTTGCGGTATGCGGCACGGTGGTTCAGTAGCGGCCGACGGTGGCCGCGATGACCTCCTCCGGGGCCCGGTCGGCGAACAGCTCCGCCTCGGCCTGACGGACCGCCAGCACCGCCGCGTGCAGCTGGGCACCGAGCGCCTCGCGCAGCACCACCGAGGCCTCGAAGGCGTCCGCCGTCTCGCCCAGGTCGGCGGGCAGCCGCTCCACGGTGCCGAGTTCGGCCGGGTCGCCGCTCACCTCGCCGGGCAGCGGCTTGCCCGCGTCCAGCCCGTCCAACCCGGCCGCGATCACCCCGCCGACCAGCAGGTAGGGGTTGGCGGTGGCGTCGAAGCACTTCACCTCGGCGTTGGCCTGCCCGGCGGTGGAGCCGGTGATCAGCCGCAGCGCCGCCTCCCGGTTCTCCAGCCCCCAGCAGCGGTACGGGCCGGACCACCGGGAGGGCCGCAGCCGCAGGTAGCTGGCGGCACTCGGGGCGCCGAGCGCCAGCAGGGCCGGGAGGTGGTCGAGCACCCCGGCCAGGAAGTGCTCGGCGGCCGGGTGCAGGCCGTACGGGCCGGGGCCGCCGGTGCCGAGGTTGCGGCCGTCCCGCCAGAGGCTGAGGTGCAGGTGGCCGCCGTTGCCCACGCCCTCGGGGGTGAGCGCGGGCGCGAAGCCGGCCCGCAGGCCGTGCCGGACCGAGACGGCCCGGATGGTGTGGCGCACCAGCACGGTGGTGTCGGCGGTGCCGAGCGGCCCGTCCGGGGCGACCGAGACCTCGAACTGGCCCGGCGCGTACTCGGGGTGGAGCTGGAGCACCGTCAACTGCTGCTCCCCCAGCGCCCGCAGCAGGTCCCGCAGGTAGTCGGAGAAGTCGGCGAAGCGGTGCATCCCGTACGCGGGGGCGGTGGTGGCCGGGGCGCCGGTGGCGTCGGTGACCACCCACTCCACCTCGATGCCGGTGCTCAGGGTCAGCCCACGCCGGGCGGCGGCGTCCGCCATCCGCGCGGCGAAGCGGCGCTGGCAGCCCGGGTGCGGGGTGCCGTCCTGGGCGTAGCGGTCGGCCGGGGCCCAGGCCCAGCCGGGCTGGGCGGCCAGCGGCACCAGCCGGTCCAGGTCGGGGACCAGCCGCAGGTCGCCGTCGGGGCCCCGGGTGAAGGGGCTGGAGGTGACCGAGTCGTCCAGCAGGAAGACGTCGAAGCAGGGCGCCGCCCCCACCCCCCACTCGGCGGCGTGCTCCAACTGCCCGACCGGGAAGGTCTTCACCCGGCCGATCCCGGAGTTGTCCACCCAGCTGACGGCCACTCCGTCCACGCCCTGGGCGGTCAGCCGGGAGGCGACGAGACGGGCCCGGGCGGCGCGCTCGGCGCGCGACGGTGCGCTGTTCATGGCGCCCATGCTGCCCGCGCGCGGACCGGCCGCCGGGCCCGTGTCACTCGCCCGGCGGTGCGGTGCCACTCCATCGGGTAGCGACCCCGTCACAGCTGCCGGTGTCCTGTCAAGAAGTGCGACGGCGGACATGACGCAGGTCACACCGCGGCTCGAAATATCCGGGGACATCCTCCCCGTTTGACGCTATGTTCTGAACAACCGGGGAATCCGTCCCCGGTAACGGGGGTCGGAGAGGAGTTGGACCGATGACAGCCACCGCCACCGAGGCGAGCGCACCACGACTGCGGGCCGACGCCTCCCGCAACCGGGAGCGGATCGTCAACGCGGCCCGGGAGGCCCTCGTCGAGCTGGGGCCGGACGTCCCGCTCGACGAGATCGCCCGCCGGGCCGGGGTGGGGAACGCGACCGTCTACCGGAACTTCGCCGACCGGCGCGAGCTGGTCCACCACGTCGCCTGCTCGGTGATGCGCCGCGTCTCCGAGCACGCCCGGGCCGCCATGGCCGAGGAGGCGGACGCCTTCCAGGCCGTGGTGCGCTTCACCCTGGCCGCGGCGGAGGAGCAGATCAGCGCGCTCTGCCCGCTGGTCAGCGAGCACGCCGATCCGAATCACCCCGAACTGGCCCAGGCCGGCGAGGAGTTGACGGCCCTGGTGACGGAGGTGATCACCCGGGCCCAGCAGGCCGGTGCCTTCCGCACCGATGTCGGTGTCGGCGACTACCTCGTCGCCGTGACCCAGCTGACCAGGCCGCTGCCGGGCACCGGCTGCCTCACGGCGGAGGGCTGGTCCCGCCGCCACCTGCTGATCCTGCTGGACGGCATGCGGGCCCCGGCCCGCTCCGAACTGCCCGGCCGTCCGGCGGGCATGGAGGACCTCAAGCGCCCGTAGTACTGACGTTCCGTCGGAAACCCGCGCCCGGCAGAGCCCGAGCGCGACCCGTGACTTCTGCACCAGCACACCGCTCGCATCTCGCACGCTCTCGCACCTAAGTGGGTACACCCTTGTCCGGAACCAACACGGCGCCCGACCCGCGCCGTTGGCAAGCCCTGGTCTTCATCGGCCTGGCCCAGCTGATGGTGGTGCTCGACGCCACCGTCGTGAACATCGCCCTGCCCTCCGCCCAGGCGGACCTGCACATCTCCGACGGCAACCGCCAGTGGGTCATCACGGCCTACGCGCTGGCCTTCGGCTCGCTGCTGCTCTTCGGCGGCCGGATCGCCGACCTGTGGGGCCGCCGCCGCACCTTCATCGTCGGCCTGGTCGGCTTCGCGCTGGCCTCCGCGCTCGGCGGCGCTGCGGTCAACACCGCCATGATGCTCGGCGCCCGCGCCCTCCAGGGCGTCTTCGGCGCCCTGCTCGCCCCGGCCGCGCTCTCCCTGCTCGCAGTGATGTTCACCTCGGGCCAGGAGCGCGCCAAGGCCTTCGGCATCTACGGCGCCATCGCCGGTGGCGGTGGCGCGATCGGTCTGATCGTCGGCGGCCTGCTCACCGAGTACCTGAACTGGCGCTGGACCTTCTACGTCAACATCCCGTTCGCCGTGGTCGCCATAGCCGGCGCCGTGATGGTGATCCGCGAGCCCGCCGAGGGCCGCAACCGCAACAAGCTCGACGTGCCCGGCGTGCTGCTGGTCACCACCGGCCTGGTCGCCCTGGTCTACGGCTTCACCAAGGCCGAGTCGGACGGCTGGGGCGCCGGGGTGACGGTCGGTCTGTTCGTCGCCGCCGCCGTGCTGCTGGCCGCCTTCGTGGTGGTCGAGAGCAAGGTCAAGGCCCCGCTGCTGCCGCTGCGCGTGGTCACCGAGCGCAACCGCGGCGGTGTCTACGCCTCGCTCGGCGTCGCGATCATCGGGATGTTCGGCCTGTTCCTCTTCCTGACCTACTACCTGCAGGTCGTGCTGAAGTACACCCCGATCACCACCGGCCTGGCCTTCCTGCCGATGGTGGCCGGCATGATCACCGGCTCCACCCAGATCGGCGCCCGGCTGATGACCAAGGTCGCGCCCCGGCTGCTGATGGTGCCGGGCTTCCTGCTCGCCTCGGTGGGTCTGCTGATCCTCACCCAGATCGACGTCGACTCCTCCTACCCCGCGCTGATCCTGCCCGGCCTGGTGCTGATGGGCCTCGGCATGGGCACCTCGTTCATGCCGGCCATGAGCCTGTCCACCCACGGCGTCGAGCCGCGGGACGCGGGCGTGGCCTCGGCCATGGTCAACACCTCGCAGCAGGTCGGCGGCGCGATCGGTGTCGCCCTGCTCAACACCGTCGCGGCCAGCGCCACCACCGCCTGGCTCAAGGACAACGCCGCCCAGGCCGCGGGCAACCCGCAGCTGTTCGGCCTGAACGGCATGGTGCACGGCTTCCAGACCGCCATCTGGTGGTCCTTCGGGATCATGGTGCTGGCCGCCGCGATCGCCGGTCTCCTGATCAACACCGGCAAGCCGGAGGCCCCGGCCGCCGGTGCCGCGCAGGACGACGCCGTCCCGGTGCTGGTGCACTGACCCGACACAGCGTCAGGGCCCCGTCTCCCTTCCGGGAGGCGGGGCCCTCGTGCGTCTACCGCATCACCGTCACGGCCAGTCGCCGAGCTCCGGCAGGGCGGCGGCGCCCTCGGCGGTGGGCGCGGTGGCGGCCGGGCGGCCGGAGAGCCAGCCGGCCAGCTCCCGGCGGGTGCCGCGGACCGTCACGGTGGCCTGCGGGTCACCGATCGCCGGGCCGCCGTCGGACGGCACCGCCGTCACCCCGGCCGGCAGCCGGACCGCGAGGAACTGCAGCAGGTGGTCGGCCAGTTCGTCGGTGATCGAGTCCAGCCGGTAACCGAGGCCGAGGTCGACCGCGTGCAGCTCGACCTCGCGCCAGTACGAGAGCTGGGTGGCCAGCAGGCTGCCCCGGTAGGGGCTGGGGAGCTGCCAGTCCTCCTCGCCGAGCTTCTCCCAGGCCGCGTACAGGGTTTCGGAGCCCCGGGCGAAGGCCTCCCGCAGCTCCTGGGCCGGCTTGTCGTGGTTGGCCTCGATCAGCCCGTTGCGGGAGACCGGGCCCCGGTCGTAGACGGCGATCTGCTCGCCGCGCAGGGCGTACTCCGCCTGGCGGGCGAAGGCCGGGCCCATGCCGCCGAGGTGGGCCAGGATGTGGCCCCGGGTCCACTCGGGCAGCTCGGTGGCCGCCCGCGCCTGCTCGTCGGTCAGATCGGCGATCAGCTCACCCAGTCGGTCGGAGGCCGCCTTGATCTGGGCGATCCGCTCCGCCGTGCCGAAGTCGTTCATGTCCTGTCCCCGACTCTCGTGGTCCTGCGTCTGTCCCTACCGGCCGAGCATCGCCCTCCGGGCGGAGCGGGGGCGCGTCCCGGCGGAAATTCACCGATGCCTTGTCACATCGGAACCCTTCCTACTTGAAAGTAACTTCGCTACAGTGACCCGCACGCACCACCGCCGGGCTTCGGGAGCCGCACCGGCGGGGCCGCGTCCGCCGTGCCATCGCACCCTGGCGGACCCGGCACACATCACCAGTGCGCCTGAGTACCACGGCAGTTCAGCGCCAGAGCCGGAGCGGACCGGCCTGCCGCGTGACGCCGCAACCGTCATCTCCCGCCTCCGCGCCGCCACACCCTCCTCCCCCGCCCCCACAGGGCCGCCGCTCGACGACGAGCCGCGCGCCGGGCCGGGGAGGGCGGCGCGGTCCCCATGACAAGGAGTCAGGACAATGGAGCGTCCCTTCCCCACCGTCGCCGTGGTCGGGCTCGGCACCATGGGTGCCGGCATCGCCGTCGCGGTGGCCCGCAGCGGCCGCCGGGTGATCGGCATCGAGGCCGGTCCCACCGAGGCCGCCGCCGCACTGGCCCGGATCGAGGAGGCCACCGCCGCCGCCGTCCGCCGGGAGCGGCTGACCGAGCAGGAGCGCACCGCGCTGCTCGCCCTGGTCTCGGTCGGCGACCAGCTGGACGCCGCCGTCACCGCCGACCTGGTGATCGAGGAGGTCCCGGAGCAGCTGGAGCTGAAGCGGGAGGTCTTCGCCGAGCTGGACCGGATCTGCCCGCCGGAGACGGTGCTGGCCACCGGCACCACCGCGCTCTCGGTCACCCGGATCGCCGCCGCCACCAGCCGCCCGGAGCGGGTGCTGGGCCTGCACTTCTTCAACCCCGTGCACACCATGAAGCTGGTCGAGGTGGTGCGCACCGTGCTGACCACCCCTCAGGTGGCCGAGCAGGCCGCCGAGTTCGCCCGGGACCTGGGCAAGGAGCCGGTGGCCGCCGGGGACCGGGCCGGCTTCGTGGTGAACGGGCTGCTGTTCGCGTACCTCAACCAGGCCGCCGCGATGTACGAGTCCAAGTACGCCACCCGGGAGGACATCGACGCCGCCATGCGGCTCGGCTGCGGCCTGCCGATGGGCCCGCTGGCGCTGCTGGACCTGATCGGCGTGGACACCGCGCGCACCGTGCTGGAGGCGATGTACGAGCAGTCCCGGGACCGCCTGCACGCCCCCGCCCCGATCCTCGGCCAGCTGGTCGCGGCCGGGCTGCTGGGCCGCAAGACCGGGCGCGGCTTCTACACCTACCAGTCCCCCGGCTCCTCCAAGGTGGTGGCCGAGAGCGGCGCCGCCGCGGTGGAGCGGCCGGCCGGGCGCGCGGTGCGCACCGTCGGCGTCTGCGGCTCGGGCACCATGGCCACCGGCATCGCCGAGGTGTTCGCCAAGGCCGGCTACCAGGTGGTGCTGACCGCCCGCAGCCAGGCCAAGGCGGACGCGGCCAAGGCCCAGCTGGCCGGTTCGCTGGAGCGCTCGGTCAAGCGCGGCCGGCTGACCGAGGAGCAGCGCGACGCCGCGCTGGCCCTGGTCACCCCGGCCGGTTCGTACCAGGAGCTGGCCGAGGCCGACCTGGTGGTCGAGGCGGTGGCCGAGGACCTGGCGGTCAAGCGGGAGCTGTTCGCCACCCTGGACAAGATCTGCAAGCCGGGCGCGGTGCTGGCCACCACCACCTCCTCGCTGCCGGTGATCAGCTGCGCGACCGCCACCTCGCGGCCGCAGGACGTGATCGGGATGCACTTCTTCAACCCGGCCCCGGCGATGAAGCTGGTCGAGGTGGTCTCCACCGTGCTGACCGCGCCGGACGTCACCGCCACCGTGCTGGAGCTGTGCGCGAGCGTGAAGAAGCACCCGGTGGAGTGCGGCGACCGGGCCGGCTTCATCGTCAACGCGCTGCTCTTCCCGTACCTCAACGACGCCGTCCGGATGCTCCAGGAGCACTACGCCACGGTGGACGACATCGACACCGCGATGAAGCTCGGCTGCGGCTACCCGATGGGCCCGTTCGAGCTGCTGGACGTGGTCGGCCTGGACGTCTCGCTCACCATCGAGCAGGTGCTGCACCAGGAGTTCCGGGAGCCCGGCCTGGCCGCCGCCCCGCTGCTGGAGCACCTGGTGGCGGCCGGGTGCCTGGGCCGCAAGACCGGTCGCGGGTTCCGCGACCACGTGCGCCGGTGACGGGCCGTCAGCCGGCCGCCGGGGCACCGTCCCCGGACGGCCGGGCAGCCGCCCCCGCGAGGGCCGTCCGGCCCGCCTGGGGGCCCGGTGCGGCGGCCGGGCGGTGGCCCCGCCCGGCGGTCTCCGCACCCGTGCCGCCGCTGCGGCGGCCGAAGCCCGCGGGAGGGCCTCCCGGTACGTGTAGCGTTCCGGGCATGGACCGGGAACAGTCATCCGAAACGTCAGCCCCGGAGCGGGCGGAGGGCGGCCGGGCGGCCGCCGACACCGGGGCCGGCAGCCGCCGGGCGGCCGCCCAGCGCCTCCAGATGCGCCAGGACCTGGCGACCGCCGCGATGGACCTGTTCTCCTCCCAGGGGTACGAGGAGACCACCGTCGACCAGATCGCGGCCGCCGCCGGGGTGGCCCGGCGGACCTTCTTCCGGTACTTCCGGTCCAAGGAGGAGGCGATCTTCCCGGACCACGACGACACCCTGGTCCGGGTGGCCGACCTGCTGGCCAGCGCCGACTCCGAGGAGCACCCGCTGGACGTGGTCTGCCGGGGCATCAAGGAGGTGCTCCGGATGTACGCCTCCACCCCGGGCGTCTCGGTGGCCCGCTACCAGCTGATCCGTCAGGTCCCGGCGCTGCGCGAGCGGGAGATCGCGGTGGTCTCCCGGTACGAGCGCCTGTTCACCCGGTACCTGCTGGGCCGCTTCGACGCGGCCGAGGAGATCCCGCCGGGCTGGCAGCGCGGCGGGGACGACGACTCGATGCTGGCCGAGGTCTCGGCGGCGGCCGTGGTCGCGGCCCACAACCACGTGCTGCGGCGCTGGCTGCGGGCCGGCGGCTCGGGCGACGTGGAGGCCCAGCTGGACCACTCCTTCGACGTCATCCGGGGCACCTTCTGGGCCACCGCGCCGAACGGCATGAGGCGGCGCGGTACCGGTGTGGCACCCGGTGCCAATGTGACACCGTCACCGTCCTTCGAGGTCATGACGGCCGGTGCACTCGGTGCCGTCCCGGGCGGCACCGGAGGTGAGGTGCTCATCACAGTCACCCGCACCGACGCCCCGCTGGAGCAGGTGGTGGACCGGATCAAGGCCGCCCTCAGCGCACCTACCGGCTGACGTCCCCGCAGGTCAGAGCAGTTTCGAAGGCCCGCCCCGACTCCTCGGGGCGGGCCTTTCGCATGCCCTCGGCGGGCGCCGGCGGGCGTGTGCTGGTTCACTCGAATTCCTGGCACGCGGTGTCTTTACGAGTGGCACAGGGTGCCACTACCTTGTTGCTCACCAGCGCGGCGCCGCGGCTCCCCACCTCGGCGCGCCGTGCCAGGTGCGACACCACCAGCCGTCGCAGCCCAGAGACTTCCCAGCAGTTCCCACCCAGACGACAAGCGAAGCCGGTGTCCGCTCCCGGCTCCCCCAGACGCCCTGTGCGCCCTCACACAGGTACGCCTTCGGAGGCAGCCATGAAGGAAATCCTCGACGCGATCCTCAACCCCGACAGCACCTCGGCGGACTTCGCCGGGCTCGCGCTGCCGGAGTCCTACCGGGCGGTCACGCTCCACAAGGACGAGGAGCAGATGTTCGCCGGCCAGGCGAGCCGCGACAAGGACCCCCGCAAGTCCCTGCACCTCGACGAGGTGCCGCTGCCCGAGCTCGGCCCGGGCGAGGCCCTGGTCGCCGTGATGGCCAGCTCGGTGAACTACAACACCGTCTGGAGCTCGATCTTCGAGCCGGTCTCCACCTTCGGCTTCCTGGAGCGCTACGGCCGCCTCTCGCCGCTGACGAAGCGTCACGACCTGCCGTACCACGTGCTCGGCTCCGACCTCGCGGGCGTGGTCCTGCGCACCGGCGCCGGCGTCAACGCCTGGAAGCCGGGCGACGAGGTCGTCGCGCACTGCCTCTCGGTCGAGCTGGAGTCCCCGGACGGCCACAACGACACGATGATGGACCCGGAGCAGCGCATCTGGGGCTTCGAGACCAACTTCGGCGGCCTGGCCCAGATCGCCCTGGTGAAGACCAACCAGCTGCTGCCCAAGCCCAAGCACCTCACCTGGGAGGAGGCCGCCTCCCCGGGCCTGGTCAACTCCACCGCCTACCGCCAGCTGGTCTCGCAGAACGGCGCGGGCATGAAGCAGGGCGACAACGTCCTGATCTGGGGCGCCAGCGGCGGCCTCGGCTCGTACGCCACCCAGTACGCGCTGGCCGGCGGCGCCACCCCGATCTGCGTGGTCTCCAGCGAGGCCAAGGCCGAGATCTGCCGGAACATGGGCGCCGAGGCGATCATCGACCGCTCGGCCGAGGGCTACAAGTTCTGGAAGGACGAGAACAACCAGGACCCGCGCGAGTGGAAGCGCCTGGGCTCCAAGATCCGCGAGTTCACCGGCGGCGAGGACGTGGACATCGTCTTCGAGCACCCGGGCCGCGAGACCTTCGGCGCCTCGGTCTACGTCACCCGCAAGGGCGGCACCATCGTCACCTGCGCCTCCACCTCCGGCTTCATGCACCAGTACGACAACCGCTACCTGTGGATGTCGCTCAAGCGCATCGTCGGCTCGCACTTCGCCAACTACCGCGAGGCCTTCGAGGCCAACCGCCTGGTCGCCAAGGGCAAGATCCACCCGACCCTCTCCAAGGTCTACACCCTGGAGGAGACCGGCCAGGCCGCCCTCGACGTGCACCACAACAAGCACCAGGGCAAGGTCGGCGTGCTCTGCCTGGCCCCGCAGGAGGGCCTGGGCGTGCGCGACGCCGAGCTCCGCGAGAAGCACCTCCCCGCCATCAACCGCTTCCGGAACATCTGATGGCCGCCGACCGGGACCGTCCGTGGTTGATGCGGACGTACGCGGGCCACTCCACCGCGAGTGACTCCAACGCGCTCTACCGGAAGAACCTGGCGAAGGGTCAGACCGGCCTCTCGGTCGCCTTCGACCTGCCGACCCAGACCGGCTACGACTCGGACCACGTGCTGGCCCGCGGCGAGGTCGGCCGGGTCGGGGTGCCGGTCGGCCACGTCGGCGACATGCGGACGCTGTTCGACGGCATCCCGCTGGAGCAGACCAACACCTCGATGACGATCAACGCCACCGCCATGTGGCTGCTGGCGCTCTACCAGGTGGTCGCCGAGGAGCAGGGCGCGGACATCGCCAAGCTCACCGGCACCACCCAGAACGACATCGTCAAGGAGTACCTGTCGCGCGGGACGCACGTCTTCCCGCCCGGCCCCTCGGTCCGGCTGATCACCGACATGATCGCCTACACGGTCGGGAACATCCCCAAGTGGAACCCGATCAACATCTGCAGCTACCACCTCCAGGAGGCCGGGGCCACCCCGGTCCAGGAGATCGCGTACGCGATGTGCACGGCGATCTCGGTGCTGGACGCCGTCCGCGACTCCGGGCAGGTCCCGGCCGAGCGGATGGGCGAAGTGGTCGCCCGGATCTCCTTCTTCGTCAACGCGGGCGTCCGCTTCGTCGAGGAGATGTGCAAGATGCGGGCCTTCTCCCAGCTCTGGGAGAAGGTCACCCGCGAGCGCTACGGCATCGAGGACGCCAAGCAGCGCCGGTTCCGCTACGGCGTGCAGGTCAACTCGCTCGGCCTGACCGAGGCCCAGCCGGAGAACAACGTCCAGCGCATCGTGCTGGAGATGCTGGCCGTCACGCTCTCCAAGGACGCCCGCGCCCGGGCCGTCCAACTCCCGGCCTGGAACGAGGCGCTGGGCCTGCCCCGGCCCTGGGACCAGCAGTGGTCGCTGCGCATCCAGCAGGTGCTGGCCTTCGAGTCCGACCTGCTCGAGTACGGCGACATCTTCAACGGCTCCGCCGTGATCGAGGCCAAGACCGCCGAGCTGCTGGCCGGCGCCGAGGCCGAGATCGCCAAGGTGCTGGAGATGGGCGGGGTGATCCCGGCCGTCGAGTCCGGCTACCTGAAGTCCAACCTGGTGGCCTCGCACGCCGCCCGGCGGGCCCGGATCGAGTCCGGCGAGGACAAGATCGTCGGCGTCAACTGCTTCGAGACCACCGAGGAGAGCCCGCTCACGGCCGACCTGGACACCGCCATCATGGTGGTCGACCCGGCCTCCGAGCGGTCCGTCCTGACGGCCCTTCAGCAGTGGCACCGGGAGCGGGACGAGGCGGCCGCGCAGACCGCCCTGGCCGAGCTCAAGACGGTCGCGGGCACCACCGCCAACCTGATGCCGGCCACCCTGGCCTGCGCCCGCGCCGGGGTCACCACCGGCGAGTGGGCCTTCGCCCTGCGCGAGGTCTTCGGCGAGTACCGCGCCCCCACCGGGGTCGGCGGCGCACCGGTCGCCGTCCCGGCCGAGCCGGGCGGCGAGCTGGCCGCCGTCCGCGAGGCGGTCACCGCCACCGCGGCCGAGCTGGGCACCGGCAAGCTCCGCCTGCTGGTCGGCAAGCCCGGCCTGGACGGGCACTCCAACGGCGCCGAGCAGATCGCCGTCCGGGCCCGCGACGCGGGCTTCGAAGTGGTCTACCAGGGCATCCGCCTGACGCCCGAGCAGATCGTCTCGGCGGCGGTCGCGGAGGACGTGCACTGCGTCGGCCTGTCGATCCTCTCCGGCGCCCACCCGGAGCTGGTACCCGACGTCCTCTCCCGCCTGCGGCGGGCCGGGGTGGAGGATGTCCCCGTGATCGTCGGTGGCATCATCCCGGCAGCGGACGCGGAGGCCCTCAAGGCCGCCGGCGTCGCCGCCGTCTTCACCCCGAAGGACTTCGGCATCACCACCATCATCGGCCGGATCGTGGACGAGATCCGGCTGGCCAACAGGCTCCAGCCTTGGGCCGCGACCTCGACCGCCGCGACCAGCTGACCCGGAAGGACTGACCCACCCTCATGACTGTGAACCGCCTGCGCCCCCGCCGCTCCTGTCTGGCCGTCCCCGGCAGCAACCCGCGCTTCCTGGAGAAGGCCCAGGGCCTCCCGGCCGACCAGGTCTTCCTGGACCTCGAGGACGCCTGCGCCCCGCTGGTCAAGGAGAGCGCCCGCCACCACATCGTGGACGCGCTGAACAACGGCGACTGGGGCAACAAGACCAAGGTCGTCCGGGTCAACGACTGGACCACGCACTGGACCTACCGGGACGTCATCACCGTGGTCGAGGGCGCCGGCCCGAACCTCGACTGCATCATGCTCCCCAAGGTGCAGGACGCCACCCAGGTCAAGGCGCTCGACCTGCTGCTCACCCAGATCGAGAAGACCATGGGCTTCGAGGTCGGCAAGATCGGCATCGAGGCGCAGATCGAGAACGCCAAGGGCCTGGTCAACGTCGACGAGATCGCCGCCGCCTCGCCCCGGCTGGAGACCATCATCTTCGGCCCGGCCGACTTCATGGCCTCGATCAACATGAAGTCCCTGGTGGTCGGCATGCAGCCGCCCGGCTACCCGGCCGACGCCTACCACTACATCCTGATGCGCATCCTGATGGCCGCCCGGATGCACGACCTCCAGGCGATCGACGGCCCCTTCCTGCAGATCCGCAACCCCGAGGGCTACCGCGAGGTGGCGAGCCGCGCCGCCGCCCTCGGCTTCGACGGCAAGTGGGTGCTGCACCCGGACCAGGTCGGCGCCGCGAACGAGATCTTCTCGCCCTCGCAGGAGGACTACGACCACGCCGAGCTGATCCTCGACGCCTACGACTGGTGCACCTCCGAGGCCGGCGGCGCCAAGGGCTCCGCGATGCTCGGCGACGAGATGATCGACGAGGCCAGCCGCAAGATGGCCCTGGTCATCGCCGGCAAGGGCCGCGCGGCCGGCATGCAGCGCACCTCCAAGTTCGAGATCCCGGAGGCCTGACGTGCAGTTCGGACGCACCTACGAGGAGTTCGAGGTCGGCGCGGTCTACAAGCACTGGCCCGGAAAGACCGTCACCGAGTACGACGACCACCTGTTCTGCCTGCTGACGATGAACCACCACCCGCTGCACATGGACGCCAACTACGCGACCACCACCGTGCAGGGCCAGAACGTCGTGGTCGGCAACTACATCTACTCGCTGCTGCTCGGCATGAGCGTCGAGGACGTCTCCGGCAAGGCGCTCGCCAACCTGGAGATCGAGTCGCTGCGGCACATCGCGCCGACCTTCCACGGCGACACCCTCTACGGCGAGACCGTGGTGCTCGACAAGAACATGACCTCCAAGCCGGACCGGGGCATCGTCTACGTCGAGACCAAGGGCTACAAGCAGGACGGCACGGTCGTCTGCATCTTCCGCCGCAAGGTGATGGTGCCGACCGAGCAGTACCTGAAGGAGCGCGGCGGCGACCAGCCCGGCCGCCCCGAGCCGCTCTCCTAGAGCCGGCTCACAGACCCCGGCCGAGGAGCCGCCGTCATCGGCCCCTCTCCGGTCCCCGGGGGCGCCACGGAAGTCACGCCCGTGGCGCCCCCGCAACTCCCCACCACCCTCAGACCTTTCCTGGAGCCGCACGATGGGACGCCTCGCACAGACCGACGGCCTGACCGAGATCCAGCGGGACATCCTCGCCACCGTGCGGGACTTCGTCGACAAGGAGATCATCCCGGTCGCGACCGAGCTGGAGCACAAGGACGAGTACCCGACCGCGATCGTCGAGGGGATGAAGCAGCTCGGCCTGTTCGGCCTGACCATCCCCGAGGAGTTCGGCGGCCTGGGCGAGTCCCTGCTGACCTACGCCCTGGTGGTCGAGGAGATCGCCCGCGGCTGGATGTCGGTCTCCGGCATCGTCAACACCCACTTCATCGTGGCCCACATGATCAACGCCCACGGCACCCAGGAGCAGAAGGAGTACTTCCTGCCCCGGATGGCGGCCGGCGAGATCCGCGGCGCCTTCTCGATGTCCGAGCCGGGCCTCGGCTCCGACGTGGCGGCCATCTCCACCAAGGGCGTCAAGGACGAGAGCGGCGAGTTCTACGTCCTGAACGGCCAGAAGATGTGGCTGACCAACGGCGGCACCTCGACCCTGGTCGCGGTCCTGTGCAAGACCGACGAGGGCGGCTCCACCCCGTACAAGAACATGACCACCTTCCTGATCGAGAAGGAGCCGGGCTTCGGCCCGAACCCGAAGGTCCCCGGCCTGACGGTGCCCGGCAAGATCGAGAAGATGGGCTACAAGGGCGTCGACACCACCGAGCTGGTGCTCCAGGACGTCCGCATCCCGGCCGACCGCATCCTCGGCGGCGTCCCGGGCAAGGGCTTCTACCAGATGATGGACGGCGTCGAGGTCGGCCGGGTCAACGTGGCCGCCCGCGGCTGCGGGGTGGCCCGCCGCGCCTTCGAGCTGGGCATCTCCTACGCCCAGCAGCGCTCCACCTTCGGCAAGAAGATCGCCGAGCACCAGGCGATCCAGTTCAAGCTGGCCGAGATGGCCACCAAGGTCGAGGCCGCGCACCAGATGATGGTGATGGCCGCCCGCAAGAAGGACAGCGGCGAGCGGAACGACCTGGAGGCCGGCATGGCCAAGTACCTGGCCTCCGAGTACTGCAAGGAGGTCGTGGAGGACGCCTTCCGCATCCACGGCGGCTACGGCTTCTCCAAGGAGTACGAGATCGAGCGCCTCTACCGCGAGGCCCCGATGCTGCTGATCGGTGAAGGTACGGCGGAGATCCAGAAGATGATCGTGGGTCGCCGCCTGCTGGAGGAGTACCGCATCGCGGACTGAGACCACCGTCCGACCGGGCTCGGCGTGCGGGCCGGAGCCCGGTCAGGCCGTAGGGCGTGTACCTCTTGGGTATGCGCCCTACGGCTGCTTCCGCACGCCCTTGATTGACGACCCGTCAGCCGTGTTCGTATTGAGATGTGGGTCACGAGGCGAGTACCGACCCTTGGGGAACCGCTGCCCGTCGCGTTACGGTCGTACACATAGCAGGCACGGATCGGCACCGCACGGGACACCCAGCTCAGCAGGCGGCTTGCCCACCTACCGCCTGGTCCCGATACCATCCACCGGGACAGCATGCCGTCCCTTTATCACTCGATCCCCGCGGTGGCCCCCGTCCAGGTGCCAAGCTCTGCCGGCCGGGGCCCGCGACTAAGGTATTCGATGCCCATCAGCCCGTCCCCTCACTCCTCCGCTCCGGCTGGCGATGCCCTCGCCCCGGCGAACGGTCGGCGCCCGCGCGTCACCATCGCGCGAGGAGCCACCCCCTGGTTCGTGCCCACCCTGGCCACGGCCGCGATCACCACCGCCCTCACCCGGCGGAGCGGCAAGTGGGCCGTGGCGGCCGTGCCGGCCTGCGCGCTCAGCGCGGGCATGCTGTGGTTCTTCCGTGACCCCGAGCGGGAGATCGGGCAGGGCCGGGTCATCTCCCCCGCCGACGGCGTGGTCCAGTCCATCGACGCCTGGCCGGACGGCCGCACCCGCGTGGCGATCTTCATGAGCCCGCTCAACGTGCACGTCAACCGCGCGCCGCTGCCCGGCACCGTGACGTCCGTCGAGCACATCTCCGGGAACTTCGTCCCGGCGTTCAACAAGGACAGCGACAACAACGAGCGTGTCGTCTGGCACTTCGACACCGAGCTCGGCGACATCGAGATGGTGCAGATCGCGGGGGCCGTGGCCCGTCGCATCGTGCCGTACGTGGACGCCGGTACCAAGGTCGAGCAGGGCGAGCGGATCGGTCTGATCCGTTTCGGCTCCCGCGTCGACACCTACCTGCCGGCCGGCGTCGAGGTCGGCGTCGAGGTCGGCCAGAAGACCACTGCCGGGGTGACGCGCCTTGACCGTGACTGATCCTGAGACCCTGGTCGGGCTGGACGACGAGGAGACGGCGCTGCGCCGTCGCCGCTGGGCCCGCGACCGGGAGCTGCGTGCTCCCCGCTCGCCCCAGCACCTGTCGACCGCCGACTTCCTGACCCTGGGGAACGCCGTCTGCGGCTTCCTGGCGATCTACTCGATCACCACCGGGGTCCTGATGCCGCACATCACCGGCGCCTCGGCGGCCGGGCCCGACAAGCACAGCGCCGCCACCGCGGTGACGCTGCTGCTGATCGGCTCGATGTGCGACCTGTTCGACGGCCTGGTGGCCCGCAAGCTGCGCTCCTCGGCGCTGGGCGCGGAGCTCGACAACCTGGCCGACCTGATCAGCTTCGGCATCGCCCCCGCGTACTTCGTCGCGGTCTGGGGCATCGTCAGCCCGGGCTCGGACCAGCGCTTCTCGGCGCTGATCGCGCTCACCGTGCTGCTCGCGGTGGTGCTCCGGCTGGCCCGGTTCTCGGCGGTCAAGATGGCGCCCGGGATCTTCCAGGGCATGCCCTGCCCGATGGGTGCCATGACGGTGATCGCCATCGTGCTGCTCGACCCGCCGTTCGTCCCGGGCCTGCTGATGATCTTCGGCGTGGCCTACCTGATGGTCAGCCGGATCGAGTACCCGAAGCCGCAGGGCATGCTGGCCACCGCGACCCTCTGCTGGATCGTGGTCTCCATCGGCTGCCTCGCCTCCTGGGCGGCCGGCCTGCCCGGTGGCAACACCCTGATGCACATCGGCGCGGTCGCCCAGATCACACTGGCCGCGATGGCCCCGCTGCTGGTCATCCGCCGCAAGGTCGGCCAGAAGGTCGGCGACGTGCGGGCCCGCCGCGCGGAGTCGCGCGGCTGCTGACGGCCCGTCGAGCACGGAGAAGGGCCCCCACCAGGGAGCTGGGTCGGGGGCGTGACCGGCAGCTGCTCCGGTCCCGAGCCGTGAACAACGGGGCGGGGTCCGGGGCGCGACGCCGCCCCCGTGTG